>SHVU01000023.1 GCA_009691105.1 Rhodospirillales bacterium | reverse complement strand
AAGGAATGCCACGACACACACAGATAGAGAAAGCACAGGAAACCATGAACAAGAACACAGAAACCCGCACGCACCGAACCTTCCGCGCGGCGGCCACGGACACGTGGCGGACGGCGGTCGCGGCCGCCTGAGAATATCGCGGCCGCAGGCCCTTCACGTTCTTTGTTCGGCAACGTGACAAGGCCGTCATGACTCTACCGAGCGTTGCCCAGCACAATGAAAATGAGTGAAATCACTAGCGCCGGAGAAATCACAGCAAAAATCCACTCCACCACAAATACGCTAGGTGTGAGCTCCGGTCTTGGCGAAGGCGGGGCGATTAGCGATCGGCCGTTCGTGCGAGATGAGTGAATCGCCCGTGCGATTCCGTCTCATGCCGCGGGTAGTGGGGATGATCGAGTGGAGCTGGAGTGGTTGAGGACGCCGAAACGCCAGCGCCTTATTTTTGCCTGGTGAAGATGATGCGGAAGGGCCGTTGCCCGTAGCCGATTCCGGCGCCGGCGAGAACGGTGGGCGCGATCAGGTCGAGGGTGTAGTCCATCTGCCAGCCGATGGGATTGCGGCCTTTCGCTCCGGCGCCGCCGAAGGCCGTATATGCCCCTTTCAGGATTGCCTTGCAGCCTTCGATCGAACTGACGCGGCCGGCACCCCGTGCCGTCTCCTTTTCGCCCCAGGTCTGGCTGACCTGGCCTTGCGCTCGATCCATCTTCCAGTCGAAACCATCGCCGTCTCTCGCGACGGTCAGGGTCGTCTCTCCGACTTTCCAGGTCCCGGGAAGCCATCGTTCTGGCGGCGTGGAGGAACAATTGCCCGCGATCATTGCTTTCGAGGGCTCGTCCAGCCGCTTCGACAGCGACATGCGCAGGTCGGAAAGTTCGCAGGTGCTGGCGATCCATTGCTGAGGAGTCACGGACAAACAATCCTCCGCGGATGCGGCGGGAAACGGTGCGACGAAACACAGCACGGCCGCGATGCCTGCAATGAACAAAATCGAACCGCGCATGACCTTGACCTCACAATCGCATCAAGAAACGTCAGGCTGTAGGGATCGCCATCTAACCACGAATTCGAGCGGGACGCTAACCCTCCAAGGCTCCTCACCGAAACATCCCGATGCGAGCGCCCGCGTCCGAATTTTTCGGATGCGTTTCTACCCACAGCCACTAGAATAGGCGCGACCGCGCTCCGGCGTGACGCCGTGTAACGATTGCGTCCGGATGTTCGGTGGGAGAAACGTCGTGCTGCGTCGTCGTCGGGCATCCTTGAGCACCGATCAGACTCCATGATCAAGGCGCCGCAAGACGCTGCGGGTGGTGGCCTGCTGATCGCTCTCGGCCTCGTCGGAGTGTGGGAAGGCGCGGCGCTCGCGAGCGGATCGCTCGGACATGTCGGTCCCGGCTTACTGCCTCTGGCCCTTTCCGTGCTGAGCGGCATGTGCGGCCTAATTCTGTTCGCCGGCGCCTTTCGCACCAAAGGCAGCAAGCTCGACCGCTGGTCGCTCCGAGGACCCGCCTGTGTATTGGGCGCGGCGATCGCGTTTGGATTGGCGATTAAGCCCCTCGGTCTTGTGATTGCCGGACCCATGGCCGTCGTCCTCGCCGCGCTTGCCGACCGCGAGACCCGCTGGACTGAAACGCTGATCTTTGCGGTGGTCATGACCGTCTTCTGTGTCGGTCTGTTCCGGTATGGCCTCAGCTTGCCCATTCCCATTGCACCTTGGCTGATCGGGTCCTGAGCGATGGGAGATCTGTTCGCAAATCTCGGTCTCGGTTTTTCGACGGCGGTTTCGCTTGAGAACCTCGCCTTCTGCTTTCTCGGCTGTCTGGTCGGAACATTGGTCGGCGTCTTGCCCGGGGTCGGGCCGATCGCGACCATCGCGATGTTGCTGCCGCTGACCTTCAACCTCGATCCGACCGGCGCTCTGATCATGCTGGCCGGCATCTATTACGGGGCGCAGTACGGGGGATCGACGGGCGCGATCCTCCTCCACATCCCGGGTGAAGTGACTTCCGTTGTGACGACGCTCGACGGCCATCAGATGGCGCGCAACGGCCAAGCCGGAATCGCCCTCGGCATCGCCGCCCTCGGCTCCTTTGCCGCCGGCACGATGGCGACGATCGTCGTCGCGGTCCTGGCGGTGCCGTTGACACGCCTCGCGCTTCTCTTTGGCGCGGCCGAATATTTCGCACTCATGGTCCTCGGCTTGACGCTTGCCGTCGTCTTGGTGCGCGGCTCGGTGCTGAAGGCGCTCAGCGTCACCATCGTCGGGCTCTTGCTCTCGACCGTGGGCACCGATCTCGAAACCGGCGAAGAGCGTCTGACGCTCGGCCTTTCGGCCCTGACCGGCGGGATCCACTTCGTGGTGCTGGCGATGGGCATATTTGGCCTCGCCGAGGTTCTTCGGAATCTTGAAAATCCGGAACACCGCGACGCGGTCAAAGCGCATATTGGTCGCTTGCTGCCGTCGCTCGACGACTTGAAACGCTGCATTGGACCGATCCTGCGCGGTACTGGTCTTGGCGCCGCGCTCGGCATCTTGCCCGGCAACGGCGCCGTGCTGGGGCCTTTTGCATCCTATTCGCTTGAGAAAAAACTCGCTCGCGATCCGTCCCGTTTCGGCCGCGGCGCCATCGAAGGCGTCGCCGGACCGGAATCGGCGAATAACGCCGGCGCCCAAACCGCTTTCATTCCGCTGCTGACACTCGGCATTCCGCCCAATGCGGTCATGGCCCTGATGGTCGGCGCGATGACCATCCACGGCATCATTCCCGGCCCGCTGGTCATGACCAAAAGCCCAACGCTGTTCTGGGGCATGATCGCCAGCATGTGGATTGGCAACTTGATGCTGCTCATCATCAACTTGCCGCTCATCGGCCTGTGGGTGCGGCTTCTCCGCGTCCCCTATCGCCTGATGTTTCCGTCGATCCTGCTGTTCTGTTGCATCGGCATTTATTCGACCAACAACGAAGCCTCCAACGTCATCATGATGGCGATCTTCGGACTCGTCGGGTACGGGCTTCAGAAATTTGGATTCGAACCGGCGCCGCTGTTGCTCGGCTTCATCCTCGGCGGATTGCTCGAGGAGAAACTTCGTCAGGCGCTGATCTTGTCGCGGGGCAGTTTCTGGACGTTCGTGCAGAGGCCGGTATCCGGGGGCCTGCTGTTACTCGCGGTTGTCGTCTTTATCTTAGCCGTCCTTCCGGCCATTCGCGAAAGCCGCAAGAAGGCTTTAATCGAGTAAATCGACGCGCTACGTTTATCGGTAAGGCGGAGCGTCGGAGCTACAATCCCGGCGCACTCATGGGCATCCGCCGCCTATCATGAGCATGGAGAAAACGATCATGAAGACGTTGATTGCTGCCATCGCCGGCCTGGCCCTTTGGGCCGGTGCGGCCGACGCCCAAAATTATCCGACGCGGGCGATCAAGCTGGTCGTGCCGTTTGCGGCCGGCGGACCGACCGACGTCGTCGCCCGTATCGTCGGCAACAACATGTCGAAGACCCTGGGGCAACAGATCGTCATCGAGAACATCGTTGGCGCCGGCGGCACGACCGGCATCACGCAAGCCTCCCAAGCCGGCCCCGACGGCTACACCTTGATGATGGGCCACATGGGCACCCATGGCGCGGCTCCAGCGCTGTATCCGAATCTCAAATACGATCCGACCAAGGATTTCGAGCCGGTCGGCATGGCGGCCGGAACGCCGATCCTGATCGTCGCCAGCAAGGCAACTCCGGCCAATGACCTGAAGGAATTCATGGTCTACGCCAAAGCCAACAACCAAAAGCTCAATCAGGCGCATGCCGGGGTTGGCTCCGTATCCCACACCACCGGCCAGATGCTGAACGTTCAACTCGGCATCAAGCCGGCCTTGGTGCCCTTCAGTGGCACCGGCCCGGCACTGAACGACCTGGTCGCCGGTCAGATCGATTTCATGTGCGATCAGATCGTCAACCTCGTTCCGCAGATTCTGGCCGGAACGATCAAGGCCTACGCCATCGCGACGCCTGAGCGTTCACCGGCGCTGCCGAACGTGCCGACGACCAAGGAAGCCGGGTTGCCGGACTATCAGGTCAGCGCCTGGAACGCGATCTTCGCGCCCAAGGGAACACCGAAGGAGATCGTCGCGAAAGTTAACGACGCCTTGTCCAAGGCTCTCTCCGACGAAGGCACGCGCAAGCGTCTCCTCGATCTCGGCGGCGTCCTCCCCTCGGATGCCGAGCGCACGCCGCAATGGCTGGCCGGCTTCGTCGCGACCGAAGTCGATCGCTGGAACAAGGTCATCAAGGCCGCGAACTAGCCTTTTTATCGAACGGTAACGATACGGGCCGCCGGTATCCTGCCGGCGGCCCGCGCCGTTTCTGGGCCCGGTCCCCTTGCCTTGCCGCCCTGGCTGGGACCCGCTATGAGTCGCGGGCTCGGGACCCGACGGTCCGGCCCAAAGCCGGGGTCGCATGCGATGACCCACTCCGTCGAACCCGGTCGCGCGGGAAACAACGAGGGATGTGGAGCACGACCATGATCACGAGAGGGATTCTTGCCACCGCCGTCGCGTCGGCCGTCGCCTTCGGCGCCAGCCATGCCGAAGCGCAGAACACGATCAAAGTCGGTGCCGTTCTCGAAGTCACCGGCCCCTTCGCAAGCCTCGCCAAGCAGATGACGAACGGCATGCAGCTCTACATGAAGCAGCATGGCGATACCGTCGCTGGCAAAAGGATCGAGCTGATCATCCGCGACACGACCGGTGCTCAGCCGGACATCGCGCGGCGCCTGACGCAGGAGCTGATCGCCCGCGACAACGTCGATTTCATCGTCGGCTTCGCCTTGACGCCGAACGCGCTTGCCGCCGCACCAGTGGTCACCGAGGCAAAGAAGCCGACCATCATCATGAACGCCGCGACCTCGGTCATCGTGTCGCGCTCGCCCTACATGACTCGCGTCTCGATGACGCTGCCCCAGGTGACGGCGCCGATCGCCGAATGGGCCCTGAAGAACAACATCAAGAAGGTCTTCACGCTGGTCGCCGATTACGGCCCGGGCCTGGATTCCGAAGCGACGTTCAAAAAGACATTCACCGCCGGCGGCGGACAGATCGTCGGCGAAGTGCGCACGCCGTTCACCAACCCGGACTTCGGCCCGTTCATCCAACGCATTAAGGACGCCGCGCCCGAAGCCACCTTCATCTTTCTTCCGGCGGGCGAACAAGCCATTGCCTTCATGAAGGGCTTCCAAGAGCGCGGCCTTCCCCAAGCCGGCATCCGGCTGATCGGCCCGGGCGACGTCGTCGAAGACGATGTCCTCGAAGCGATCGGCGACGTCGCCTTGGGTGCGATCACCAGCCATCACTATTCGATGGCGCACGAGTCCCCGCAGAACGCCGCTTACGTCAAAGCCTATACCGACGCCTATGGCGCGACGGCGCGGCCAGCCTTCACCTCCGTCGCAGCCTATGACGGCATGGCGATGATCTACGAAGTCGCCCGCCGCCTGAACGGCGTCATCGATGGCGACAAGGCCATGGAGATCATCAAGGGCATGAAGATCGACAGCGCCCGGGGCGCGATCAGCATCGATCCCGAGACCCGCGATGTCATCCAGACCGTCTACGTGCGTCGCGTCGAAAAGAAGAACGGCCGGCTCTTCAACGTCGAGTTCGACAAGATCGCCGACGTCAAAGACCCGAAGTAAGCCGCCGAGCCTTCCATGGTTGCCCACCTGATCGGGGTGCTGTTCGACGGCATCTCGTACGGGAGTCTCTTGTTCCTGATCGGAGTCGGGCTCGCTGTCACGTTGGGCCTAATGAACTTCGTCAATCTGGCCCATGGCGCCTTCGCGATGCTGGGCGGCTACAGCACCGTCCTGGTCATGAGCCGTTACGGCGTACCGTTCTTCCTGGCTCTTCCCGTCGCCTTCGTCGTGTCGGCGGCGGTCGGGGCTTTGCTCGAGCGGACCCTGTACCGACGGCTCTACCGGGCCAGTCATCTCGACCAAGTCCTGTTCTCAATCGGCCTCACGTTCATGGCGATCTCCGCCGCCACCTTTGTGTGGGGGCCCACCCAACAGCCGGTGCGGGTGCCGTCCTTTCTTCAGGGACAGGTACAAATCTTCGGTCTCGATTTCGGCGCCTATCGCTTGTTCCTGATCGGAGTCGTCGTCGTCATCACCCTGGCGCTGGGCTATCTCGTCGAGCGGACACGGTTCGGCGCCCAGATCCGCGCCGCGGTCGACAATCAACAGGTCTCGGCGGGCCTCGGCATTAACGTCGATCGGATTTTTTGTCTCACTTTCGCCTTGGGATCTGGCCTCGCCGGTCTCGGCGGCGGATTGGGCATCGAAGTCCTCGGCCTCGATCCGACGTTTCCTCTCAAGTACATCGTCTATTTCCTGTTGGTCGCAGCGGTCGGCGGAGCCGGCACGATCTCAGGGCCCTTGGCGACCGCGCTGATCCTCGGCGTCTTCGACGTCGCCGGAAAATATTACGTGCCCGAAATCGGCGCCTTCGTGATCTACGCCCTGATGATCGTGCTCTTGATCCTCTTTCCGTCCGGCTTGTTTGGCAGACGCGCCTGATGCCCGACGACGTCGCCACCCGCCCTGTCCGTCTGCCGGATGATCGCTGGCATCCGCTCGAGATCGTCTTTTGGCTCGGTCTCGTTACGGCGTTCTTCCTCTTCCCCGGCTATCGGGTATTGGGAAGCCAAATCCTCATCACCGGTCTGTTCGCGGTCTCGCTCGACCTGATCCTCGGCTACGCCGGGATCGTCTCGCTCGGCCATGCCGCCTTCTTCGGCGTCGGGGCTTACACGGCGGGGCTTCTGGCGGTGTACGGCTGGGGCGAACCGATCACCGGGCTCTTCGCCGGAGCAGCGACGGCCGCGATCGTCGGCTACGGCACCAGCTTTCTCGTCGTGCGCGGCCATGATCTGGCCCGGCTGATGATGACGCTTGGCATCGGCTTTCTGTTGTTCGAGGCCGCCAACAAAGCAGCCTTCGTCACCGGCGGCGTCGATGGGCTGAGCGGCGTCGTGATGTGGAAGCTGTTCGGCGTGTTTACCTTCGATTTCGCCGGCCGCACCGCCTACCTCTACAGCTTGGCGGTGCTGTTCATCCTGTTCGTCGTCCTGCGCCGCGTCGTCGCGTCGCCGTTCGGGCTGAGCCTGATCGGAATTCGCGAGCGAAGCCGACGGATCCCGGCGATCGGCGCGCCGCTGCGTCAGCGCGAAGTCGCGATCTTCACGATAAGCGCCGCCGTCGCCGGAATGGCCGGAGCGCTGCTCGCCCAGACCACGCAGTTCGTCGGCCTGGATGTGTTGAGCTTTTCGCGCTCGGCCGAGGTTCTCATCATCCTGATCCTAGGCGGCGCAGGCCGGCTGTACGGCGGCCTGATCGGCGCCGTCGTGTACATGGTCGCCCAAGACATCCTGTCGACCTACATCAGCGCCGCCTATTGGCGGTTCTGGATCGGCCTGTTGCTGGTGGCGATCGTCCTGGTCGCGCACGGCGGAATACTGGACGGGGCGACGGCGATCTATCGGCGCCTGACGCGCGGCCGGTCATGACGATCGCGCTGCGCTCCGAAGGCCTGTCCAAGCACTGGGGCGCCCTCAAGGCCAACAGCGACATCAGCCTCGCCTTCCCGGTCGGGGCGCGTCATGCCCTGATCGGACCGAACGGCGCCGGCAAGACGACCTTCGTCAACTTACTGACCGGCCTCTACGCGCCGAGTGCGGGCGAGGTCTTCATCGGCGAGGAGCGGGTTACCGCCTTGCCGCAGCACGAGCGAGTCAAGCGCGGCATGACCCGCACCTTCCAGATCACGACATTGTTTCCGCGCCTGACCGCGATCGAAGCGGTGGTGATGGCGGTCAACGAACGCAAAGGCCGGGGCCTGGTCTGGTGGTCGACGGTCGCCCGCGGTCGCGCCGAGATCGATGAAGCCATGGCCATTCTCGCCTCGCTCGGGCTCGATCGCGACGCCGATACCGAGACCCGCGGCCTGCCATATGGCAAACAGCGTTTGCTCGAGATCGCGCTGGCGCTGGCGACACGCCCGAAGATCCTACTGCTGGACGAGCCAGCCGCCGGAATACCGGCCGGGCAAAGCGCCGAGGTCTTTGAAGTCATCGCCCGCCTGCCCAGCGACGTGACGATCCTGTTCATCGAGCACGATATGGACTTGGTGTTTCGCTTCGCCGAACGCATCACCGTGCTGGTCGCCGGCCGCGTCCTGGTCGAAGGCACACCGGCCGAGATCGCCGCCGATCAGCGGGTCCGCGAGGTCTACCTTGGTGAGGCCGAGCATGTCTGAACTGCTGGCCATCGAGAACGTGACGTCGGGCTACGGCGAGTCGGTCGTGCTCGACGATGTGTCGCTGCGCGTCAACGAGGGCGGCAGCCTGGCCCTGCTCGGCCGCAATGGCGTCGGCAAAACGACGCTGCTGATCACGTTAATGGGGCTGACGCGACTGCATGGCGGAACGCTGCGCTGGCGAGGCGAAGACCTGGCGCGACTCTCGACCCACGAACGGGCCCGAGCCGGCATCGGCTGGGTGCCGCAAGAGCGTTCCGTATTTCCGTCGCTGACCGTCGAGGAACATCTGACGGCCGTCGCCCGGCCGGGACCGTGGACGATCGAGCGCGTCTACGCGATGTTTCCGTCGCTGGCATCGCGACGGCGGAATTTCGGCGGCCAGTTGTCCGGCGGCGAACAGCAGATGTTGGCCATCGGTCGCGCTTTGATGGTCAATCCGTCGCTTCTACTCTTGGACGAGCCCATGGAAGGACTGGCGCCCCTCGTCATCCAAGAGCTGCGCGGCATCATCCTGGACTTGATCGCCACGGCGCAGACCGCGGTCATTATCGTCGAGCAACACGCCAAGCTCGCCCTGGCCCTTACCGAAAACGCGCTCATCCTCGACCGCGGACGGGTCGTTCATCAATCGACCAGCGCCCAGCTGCTTGCCGATCCGGCGACCCTGCATCGATTCGTCGCCGTCGCCTGAGCCCACGGGGGCCGTTCCGATCCGGGTCCGACCCGTGCTAAACTTGAGGTGGACATGAAACCGCCCTTCCGCGCCGACCATGTGGGAAGCCTGTTGCGGCCGATCCGTCTGCTCGAAGCCCGCGAGCGTTTCCGCAAACGGGCCTGCAGCATCGACGAGCTTCGTGCCGTCGAAGACGAGTGCATCCGCGACGTCGTCCGCAAGCAAGAAGATGTCGGCCTTCAAGCGATCACCGATGGCGAGTTCCGCCGCACGTACTTCCATGTCGATTTTCTGGAGCGCCTGAGCGGCATCACTATCGTCGAGGGTGCCTTCACCGCCAGCTTTCGCAAGGACGACGGCACCGAAGTCGGCTTCCGTCCGCCGACCATGCGGGTTGATGGCCAGATCCAACACGTCCAGCCCATTCAAGGCCGCGATTTCGACTTCCTGAAAAGCGTCGCCGGCAAGACGCCAAAGGTCTGCATCCCGTCGCCGTCGATGCTGCATTTCCGGGGCGGCCGCGCCGCGATCAGCACCACGGACTATCCCTATATGGAGCGCTTTTACGACGATCTCGCGGCCGCCTATCGCGCCGAGATCGCCGATCTTGCCAAGCGCGGGCTGCGCTACCTGCAGCTCGATGACACCAACCTCGCGTATCTCTGCGACGACAAGATCCGGGCCTCGATCCGCGAACGCGGCGACGATCCCAATGAATTGCCCCGCACCTATTGCCGCTTGATCAACGCCGCGATCCGCGACCGGCCGAAAGACATGGCCGTGTGTACGCATCTCTGTCGCGGCAACTATCGAAGCGCCTGGGTCGCCCAGGGCGGCTATGAACCAGTCGCGGAAATTCTTCTGAACGAACTCGATGTCGACGGATTCTTCTTGGAATACGACGATCCGCGTTCTGGCGACTTCCGGCCCCTGCGCTTTCTGCCCAAGAGCAAGACGGTAGTGCTCGGCATCGTCACGTCGAAGCGCGCCGAGCTCGAAACCAAGGACGAGCTCAAGCGCCGAATCGACGAGGCCGCGAAATACGTTCCCGTCGAGCAATTGGCGCTCAGCCCGCAGTGCGGGTTTTCATCGACCGTCCACGGCAACGATCTCGATGAAGCGGCGCAGTGGCGGAAGCTTGGCCATATCGTCAAGCTCGCCGACGAAATCTGGGCGTCGTAACGCCCTTACTGGAACGGCAAACCCACGTAGTTTTCGGCCAACGTCGCGGCGGCGGCGCGCGACGAGACTACGTAATGAAGCTGCGCCTGTTGCAGCTTTTGCAGAAAACGGTCGTCCTCCGGGAAGTGGTGCAGCATCGCCGTCATCCACCACGAGAAATGTTCGGCCCGCCATACCCGGCGCAAACACGTCGCGGAATACGCGTCGAGCCCGCCTCTCTCCCCTGACGTAAAGAACTCGATCAGCGCTCCCGATAGAACACGGACATCGGCAACCGCCAAGTTCAGGCCCTTGGCGCCGGTCGGCGGGACGATATGCGCCGCGTCGCCGGCCAGGAAGAGCCGGCCGTGCTGCATGGGCTCGACGACGAAACTCCGCATCGGGACGATGTCTTTCTGAACGATGGGACCTTCGGCCAACCGCCACCCATCGTCACGCTGCAGCCGGGCATGCAGCTCCGACCAAATGCGGGCGTCGGGCCAGTTCTCGACCTCATCGGCCGGATCGCATTGGACGTACAGCCGTTGCAACGTCGGCGACCGGGTGCTGGCGAGTGCGAACCCTCGGGGATGCGACGCGTAGATCAGCTCCGGGGCGGATGGTGGCCCTTCGACAAGAACGCCGAGCCATCCGAACGGATAGGCCCGGACGTGCTCGGTCAAAACCCCGTCTGGGATCGCCGTTCGGCTCACGCCACGAAATCCATCGCAGCCGGCGACCACGTCGCAGGTGAGAGTCTCGATCCGGCTGCCGCTGCGAAAGCGGATCGCTGGACAATGACCGTCAAGGTCGTCCACATCCACGGCCGGCGTGTCGAACAGGATTTGTCCTCCGGCATCGAGGCGCACCTTCACGAGATCGCGGAGGACTTCATGCTGGGCATACAGCGTAATGGCGCGGCCGCCGGTCAGGGTCGGGAAGTCGATCCGGTGGCCCCGGCCGTCAAAACGAAGCTCGATGCCGTGATGAACGGCGCCGTCGCGGCGCATGCGTTCGCCGACGCCCGTGCTGGTGAGAAGATCGACGGTGCCTTGCTCGAGCACACCGGCCCGGATCGTCGATTCCACGTCGGTGCGGCTTCGTGCCTCGAGGATCACCGATTCGATCCCGGCGCGGTGCAGAAGATGGGACAGGAGAAGGCCGGCCGGTCCGGCGCCGATGATCCCGACTTGGGTCCGCATGCGGATCGGATCCCCCCTCGCGACGAGTCAAACCATAGTCACCTCGCCCCGCACCAATCAAGCATGCGGGTCAGGCCCTTCGGGTTGAAGCAGAGTGGCGAGGCCACGCGACCGGCGCTAGACTGGCCATGGCGCCACGACGAGGAGCCTCGCGATGTACGATCTGCCCGGCTATCGACGCCCGCCCGCCGGAACGCAACCGAATCTCGTGCACCCGCCGTATCGCTCGACGATGACTCGGGCTCCGGCCCTGCCGCTCGTTCCGTTGCCGACGACGCTGTCGGAAATCACCGGCCCACTGTTTGGCCACACGCAGGTCCGTCCCAAGGATTCCGATCTGACCGTCCATCACGCTGGCGCTCCGCTTGGCGAACGGATCGTGGTCACGGGACGCGTCCTCGACGCTGACGGTCGCCCGGTTCCCAACACGCTGATCGAAGTCTGGCAGGCCAACGCTGGCGGCCGCTATCGCCATCCGGTCGACCAGCGCGAGGCCGTGCCGCTCGATCCAAATTTCACCGGAGCGGGCCGCGCCGCGACCGATGCCGACGGCGCCTATCGTTTCACCACCATCAAACCAGGCGCGTATGCGTGGCGTAACCATCACAACGCTTGGCGTCCGGCCCATATCCATTTTTCGCTGTTCGGACCGAGCTTCCTGACCCGCATCGTCACCCAGATGTATTTTCCGGGCGATCCGCTGCTCGCACTCGACCCGATCGTCATGGGCATCCCCGACGAGCGCGGCCGACAAAGCATGATCGCGCGCTTCGATCTCGACGCCACGGTGCCAGATGTCGCTCTCGGCTATCGCTTCGACATCGTGTTGCGCTGCCGCGATGCCACGCCACGCGAGGATGGCACCGGATGGTCTTGATCCCGACAGCATCGCAGACCGTCGGGCCGTTCCTCCATATCGGCATGAACGAGCTCAACACCAACGAGATCGTCGGCGACGGCGAGCGAATCGCGATCACCGGACGCATTCTCGACGGCGAAGGCCAGCCCGTGCCCGATGCCGTTCTCGAATTCTGGCAAGCCAACGCCCACGGCAAATACGCACATCCCGAGGATCAGCAGAATAAACCGCTCGAGACCGGCTTCACGGGTTTCGCCCGCATTCCGACGGACACCGGCGGCGGCTTCCGCCTGAGTACCGTCAAGCCCGGACCGGTGCCGGCCCGAACCGGTGGCGTTCAAGCCCCGCATATTCTGATCGGCGTCATGGCGCGCGGACTTCTCGCCAGGCTGGTGACGCGGATCTATTTCTCGGACGAAGCCGCCAACGCTGCGGACCCGGTTCTGGCGCTGGTCGCCGCCGAACGCCGCGCCACGCTGATTGCCCGGCGCGAGGATGGCAAGGATCGCCGCTACGTCTGGGACATTCGCCTGCGTGGCGAAGGCGAAACCGTGTTTTTCGAATGCTGATGGCGATCCAGCAGAACGTCGCATCACGATGACCAAACCGCTGGTCGGCCTTCTGTTCGGCGCCGGCTACGCCGCGAAGGCATTCTCGGACCCGGCGCGTCTCCAACGCATGCTCGATTTCGAGGCGGCGCTAGCCCGCGCCGAGGCAACGGTGGAGCTTATCCCCCAGGCGGCGGCAACCGCCATCGCCGCGCAATGTCGCGCCGAGCTGTTCGATCTCGGAGCTCTCGCCACGGCGGCGGTCCAGGCCGGCAACCCGGCGATCCCCATGGTCAAGGCGCTCACCGCTTTGGTCGCGCGCACCGATCCAGCTGCCGCTCGTTTCGTGCATTGGGGCGCCACCAGCCAAGACGCGATGGACACAGGGCTCGTTCTTCAACTGCGCCGCTTTCTCGATGTCTTTGCGACCGATCTCGATCGCTTGGCAACGATCCTTGCGGCGCTGGCCACGAAGCACAAAACGACCCCGATGGTGGGTCGGACTTGGTTGCAGCATGCCGTGCCCGTGACCTTCGGCCTCAAAGCGGCGGGATGGCTGGACGCCGTGACCCGGCATCGGGCTCGGCTCGCCGAGATCCGCCCGCGGGCGCTTGTCCTGCAATTGGGTGGCGCGGCAGGAACTCTCGCGGCGCTTGGCGGACGCGGGCTCGACGTCGCGGCAGCACTATCGCGTGAACTCGATCTACCGCTTCCCGCCATGCCGTGGCATTCGCACCGCGATCGGATCGCCGAGATCGGCACGTTCCTCGGCCTCGTCGTCGGCACGCTCGGAAAAATCGCCCGCGATCTCTCGCTGCTTATGCAGACGGACGTCGCCGAAGCCTTCGAGCCCACCGGCGAAGGCCGCGGCGGTTCGTCGACCATGCCGCACAAGCGGAACCCTGTGGCTTCGGCGGTCGTCCTCGCCGCCGCCGTCCGTGCCCCTGGCATGGTGGCGACGCTCCTGTCGGCCATGGTGCAAGACCACGAACGCGGCCTCGGCGGCTGGCATGCGGAATGGGAGACCTTGCCGGAACTCGCCGTGCTGGCGGCCGGCGCGCTGCGCCACACAACCGATGCCATGGCCGGACTTGAAGTCGATTCCGACCAGATGCGCCGCAATCTCGATACGACCCACGGTTTGATCTTCGCTGAAGCCGTCGCCATGGCGCTGGCCCCTGCCATTGGCCGATCCGAGGCCCACGCTCTCCTCGAGCGCGCTTGCCGCCGCGCCGCGGACACAAAGCGCCACCTGAAAGCGGTGCTGGCCGACGATGCCGCCGTCACGAAGCATCTCAAGGCCGGCGATCTCGATCGCCTGTTCGATCCGGCGAACGCCATTGGCGAAGCCCAGGCTTTGGTCGATCGCGTCCTGCGCGAACACCGCTAGACCGACTCACGCATGCCGTTCGTAACCTGAGGAGAGCTCCGCCGTGCCATTCATCGAAAGACCAGCTGGCCGCCTGTTCTATCAATTCGACGGTCCGGTCGACCGCCCCGTGGTCATGTTGTCGAACTCGCTCGGCACCGATCACGGCTTGTGGGACCCGCAAGTCCCAGAGCTCGCGAAGCGTTACCGCGTGCTGCGCTACGACAACCGCGGCCATGGCCGCTCCGACGAACCGACAGGGCCGCTGACGATCGCGGATCTCGGCGGGGATGTCGTGACCCTCCTGGACGCGCTGGGCTTGGAACGAGTCACGTTCATGGGACTGTCGATCGGCGGCATGATCGGCATGTGGCTAGGCGCCAACGCCGCGCCGCGGATCGAGCGGCTAGTCCTGTGCAACACCTCGGCGTATCTCGGCAATCCCGATCTCTGGAACCAGCGGATCGCCGCGGTGCGTCAGGGCGGCCTCAAATCCATTCTGCCCAGCGTCATCGAGCGATGGTTCACGCCCGGCTTCCGGGCCAGCAATCCGCAAGCCATCGAGAAAACCAGCCGCATGATGCTGGCGACGAAGCCGTCCGGTTACATCGCGCTCTGCGAAGCGATCCGCGACATGGATCAGCGCGCCTCGATCGGCGCGATCCGGGCCCCGACGCTGGTGATTTGCGGCAGCCAGGACGTCGCGACGACGCCGACCAATGCCAAAGCCATCGTCGATGCGGTCGCCGGGGCTCGTCTCGTCACCCTGGAGGCCGCCCATATCTCGAACGTCGAGCAAGCCAACCGCTTCACCGCCGCCGTCACCGAATTCCTCGGCCGTTAATTCAACCGTGATCCCAGGAGGAAGCCATGAGCGTCATACCTGAGCTGTTCGAACGCGGCAGCGCCATCCGGACCGAGGTTCTCGGCCGCGCTCACGTCGAGCGATCCCACCAGACCCAAACTCCGTTTACCGAAGACTTTCAGGCCTACATCACCCAGCACGCCTGGGGCGCCATCTGGGCCCGGCCGGGACTCGAGCGGAGGACGCGCAGCATGCTGACCATCGCCATGCTGGCGGCGCTGGGCCATCAGGAGGAATTGAAGCTGCATATCCGGGCGACGCGGAACACCGGCGTCACGTCCGACGAGGTGAAGGAGATCTTGCTGCAGGTCGCGGTCTATGCCGGCGTCCCCGCGGCCAACAGCGCCTTTCGGATCGCCCGCGAGGTCTACGACGAAGCCGGCTGAGCCTCGCCGGCATTTTCCGGGACGAGCCATTCGGTTCGCGCCCCGCCGCCCGGCCCTTGCGCCAGGACGCGGGCAAGATCGGGCAGCGTCGCGTCGAGCGTCGCCTTCAATGTCCACGGCGGATTGACGACGACCAAGCCTGAGCCGTTCAAGAGCAACGAGTCCTCGGGCTTCCGAATCAACAGTTCGATCGTCATGATGCGCGCGATCCGCGTCTCGCGCAGGGCGTCATGAAACGCGTCGACATCGCCCCGCGCCTTGATCGGATGCCATAAAGCAAAGATGCCGTGCGGCCAGCGGCGATGGGCCGCGACGAGGCCGGCGACGAGACGTTGCCATTCGGCGTCGTCCTCGAATGGCGGATCGACCAACACGAGACCGCGCTTTTCGCGTGGCGGCAGGAAGGCCCTGAGCGCGTCGTAACCGTCGACGCGATGGACTTCTACCTGGCGATCGTCGCGAAACTCGGCGGCCAGCAGCTGGCCATCGACGGGGTGCAGTTCGGCAAGCGCCAGCCGGTCGCCAGAGCGCATCAATGTCCGGACGACACGCGGCGAGCCTGGATACCAGCGCAGGGGCGCCAAGGCTCCCCCATTGGCGGCGCGCACCGCATCGAGATACGGCGCGAGCGCCGCGTCAGCGGGGGTCGCCGTCAACCGCCGAATGCCGGTGTCGGCCTCGCCGGTCTTCACCGCCGCTGTCGAGTCGAGGTCATAGCGCCCTATACCGGCATGGGTATCGAGAACGAAAAACGGCGCAGATTTCGCCTTGAGGTACTCGACGATCAACGCGACGACGGCGTGTTTCATCACGTCGGAACAATTACCGGCGTGATAGGCGTGGCGATAGTTCATGCTTCAACCAGAGCGCGTTTGCGCCCGTCGCGCCGCCGCTAGCCGGGGACTTGCATCCCCTTGGCGACGCCGGGACGGGCGGCCATGCGGTCCAGCCACTTTTTAAGATTGGTGAGACCGGATTGCTTGTCGAGAAGCGCCTTGCGAACCGCGACCGCCGGATAGAGCGCAAGATCGGCGATCGATAGTTCCTCGGCCAAGTACTCGACCTCGCCGAGCCGGCGATCGGCATTGGCCATCTGAGCGACAAGCCGGCTCTCGAAATACTCGATGTTCTTCGCCGATTGATCGGGGGCGCCCTTGAGCGCGAATAAGACACCGCTGGCCGGGCCAACATCGCTAACTGCCTGAGCGAACCATTGAAAGGCTGCGGCGCGACGCAGCGGATCCTTGGGGATGAACTTGCCGCTCTTGTCGGCCGCATAGAGAAGTATGCCGCTCGACTGCGCCACCGTCACCGGCTTACCGCCAGGGCCATCGGAATCCACCAGGACCGGAATGGCGCCATGCGGATTGATTTTCAGGAACTCAGGTTTCTTGTGCTCGCCCTTAGCGAGATCGACCTTGTGGGCCCGATACGGGAGCCCGGATTCCTCGAGCGCGACCGACGCGCGCTGACCATTGCCGGTGCCATAGGTGTAGAGATCGATCATCGGGCGAACGTCCTTTCGTAGCGTGGGATGGAGCGTCAGGCCTTCTCGGCGATCGCGTACGACACGATGCAGCCGGTGAGCTTCTTCAATTCCTCAACATTCGTCGGGAAGACGCAATGCGGATGTCCGGCCGCCGCATAGACGGTCGGAAAGCGCTTCAAGCTGACATCAAGAACCGTCTGGATCTTGGCCGGAAGTCCAACCGGGGCCACACCACCGATCGCGAAACCGGTCGCGGCACGCACTTCGTCGGCGTTCAACAACTTGACGTCGCCCTTGAGAAAAAGGGCGCGGGGCAATTGGTCCGGATTCACCTTGTGATCGCCGGCGACCAGTGCCATGACCGGCCGATCGCCGATCTTGAAGACCATCGACTTGACGATGGAGCCGAGCTCGGTTTTCAACGCCTTGGCCGCGTCCTCGGCGCTTCGGGCCGTGGCCGCCAGTTCGACGACCTTGTCCTTGACACCGGCGGCGGTCAGAGCCGCCCGCACCTTCACGACCGATCCTTGATCCAAAGCCGCCATTTTCCGCGCTCCCCACCCGTCGTGCCGCCCGCCGCCGGGGTTACGTTTCGCGGCCGCGGGTTCTATGGCAGACTATAACAAATGTTAAGGCCTCGGTGTTAAGTAGGGGCCACGGTCATAGCGGCCACGGTAGGGAGCGCATGGCGATCGTCGGTCGGGGCCTTTTGGCGCTCATTATTCTTGGTGCCTTCACGGCGAGGATGCCGGCGCGTGCGGCGGAACCGGACCCCACAGCCCTCGAGGCTTCGGAGCCTGCGGATACAGATCCGATGGAGGACCTGAACCGGTTCACGTCCGGCCTTAACCGCTTCTTCCGCAAAACCATCATCGATCCGGTCGTCGACGGCTATCAGGCGATCACGCCCGAGGCCGTCCAAAAGGCGCTGTCGAACGCGGCGTCCAACCTGACCGAGCCGGTCACGGCGACAAGCAGCCTGCTGCAAGGGGACATCAAAAACACCAAGAACGCCACCGGACGGTTTCTCGTGAATTCGACCTTCGGCCTGGGCGGCGCGCGCGATCCGGCTCGCGAGGACCTGGGCATGGAGCAGCGCCGCGAGGACCTCGGAACGGCGCTCGGCCATTACGGTGTTCCGGCCGGCCCGCACGTCGTTCTTCCGATTTTGGGTCCGAGCAATCTGCGCGACGCCTTCGGCGACGCGGCCGTCATGCTGACCAATCCGTTGCCCGCCGTTGCCGCGGGCGCCACGGGTTTAGTCACCTACTCCGATCATCATGACGATATCCAAGGCGCCACCGCCAGCGCCCTCAATCCGTACGTCGTCGAGCGTGATGCCTATGAACAACGGCGTGTCTATCAGATCCAAGGCGAGTCGGCGGATGCGCCGCGGATGACGAACGACGTCCAATCGACCGAGCGATGAACGAGCCGAACCTTCCGCCGCTCAGAACTCAACTTGTCGTTGTCGAAAAACGCATCGGCGGCACCGCGGCATCCTGTCGATGATCTTCGGCATTCTCGGTATTTACACGCTGGGCTTTCTGTTCGTGCCCCTCGCCTTCATCGCGGCGTTGGTCGCGCTGTTCGAAGGCCAGATCGGCCTTGGTCTTTTGGGAATGGTGCTGACGATCATCGCGGCGCTGACGTCACCGAGCCTTTGGGCCGTCTTCGGCCTCGGCGCGCTCTGGGTATTGGCTTAGCGAACGCGAACGACGTCTAAGGTGCGAGCTTCTTTCGCAACAACTCGTTGACCAGCGCCGGATTGCCCTTGCCGCCGGTCGCTTTCATAACCTGACCGACGAACCAGCCGAGCATGCGGTCTTTGCCGGCCCGCACTTCGGCGGCTTTTTCGGCGTTGGCGGCAATGACGCCATCGATCGCCGCTTCCAGCGCGCCGGTGTCGGTAATCTGGCGCAGACCCTTTTCCGCAACGATCGTGCCCGGGTCCTTGCCCGTCTCGACCATCGCTTCGAAGACTTCCTTGGCAGTTCGGCCGGAAATCGTGGCGTCGGCAATCAGTTCGACCAACCGCGCGAGATTCTCCGGTGTAACCGGCGAGTCGGTGACGTCGCGACCGGTCCGGTTCAGGGCCGCAAACAGATCGCCCATGACCCAATTGGCGATCGCCTTCTGGTCGCGACCTTTCGCATCGCCCACTGCGGCTTCGTAATAGGCGGCGTTTTCCTTCTCGGCGACCAAGACTCCGGCGTCATACGGCGAGAGACCGTAGTCCGTGATGAAGCGCGCTTTCTTCTCGTCGGGAAGCTCTGGCAGCGAAGCGCGGATGCGCTCGATATCCGCTTCGTCGAGTTCGAGCGGCAGCAGATCGGGATCGGGGAAATAGCGATAGTCGTGGGCGAGTTCCTTGCTCCGCATCGGCCGGGTTTCTCCGTTGCGGGAATCGAAGAGACGCGTTTCCTGCACGACCTTGCCGCCGCTTTCGTAGACGTCGACCTGACGGCGCGCCTCGTACTCGATCGCCTGCATAACGAAGCGGACCGAATTGACGTTCTTGATCTCGGCGCGGGTCCGGTACTCTTCGCCAGCGTGACGGACCGAGACGTTGGCGTCGCAGCGCATGCTGCCTTCGTCCATGTTGCCGTCGCAGGTGCCGAGGTAGCGGAGGATCGAGCGCAGCTTGCGCAAATACGCCCCGACTTCCTCGGGCGAGCGCATATCGGGTTTGGAGACGATCTCCATCAACGCCACGCCCGAACGGTTCAAGTCGATAAAGGACCGTCGCGGATCCTGATCGTGGAGCGATTTGCCGGAATCCTGTTCCAAATGCAGCCGTTCGATACCGACGCTGCGACTGGTGCCGTCGGGCATATCGAGAACGATCGTGCCCGTGCCAACGATCGGGTGCGCGAACTGGGAGATCTGATAGCCCTGGGGCAAATCGGGATAGAAATAGTTCTTCCGCTCGAACACCGAATACCGATTGATCGCCGCCTTGAGGCCGAGACCCGTTCGGATCGCCTGTTCGACGCAATGACGATTCAGTACCGGCAGCATGCCCGGAAACGCCGCATCGACCAGCGAGACCTGGGTGTTGGCCTCGGCGCCGAATTCGGTCGCCGCGCCGGAAAACAACTTGGCCTGGGCGACGACCTGCGCGTGCACCTCGAGTCCGATCACGGCCTCCCAGGTTCCGGTCTTGCCCTCGATCGTATAGGCCACGGCTAGGCCCCCCGCAGCATGGTCGGACGCGTCGTAAACGCGGCCGCCTGTTCGAGCGCCGCCGCCGCCTTGAAGACGGTGGCCTCGTCGAAGGGCCGTCCGACGATCTGAAGGCCGAGAGGCAATCCGCTGCCATCGAGTCCGGCCGGCACGGAAATTCCCGGCAGCCCCGCCAGATTGGTCGGCACCGTGAAGACGTCGTTCAGATACATCGCGATCGGATCGTCCATCTTTTCGCCGATCGCGAACGCCACCGACGGTGAGGTCGGGGTCAGCATCACGTCGACGGTTTCGAAGGCTTTGCGGAAGTCTTCGCCGATCAACGTGCGGATCTGCTGCGCTTTGACGTAGTAGGCGTCGTAGTAACCCGCCGACAACACGTACGTGCCGATCAGAATGCGGCGTCGCACTTCACGACCAAAGCCGCTGCCGCGTGTGTTCTGATAAAGCTCATCCACCGACTCGCCCGGCACGCGCAGGCCGTAGCGCACGCCATCGTAGCGGGCGAGATTCGACGACGCCTCGGCCGGAGCGACGATGTAATAGGTCGGCAACGCGTAGGACGTGTGCGGCAGGGATACTTCGACGGCCCTGGCACCGGCGGCTTCGAGCCAGGCGATGCCGCGCTTCCACAAGGCGTCGATTTCGGCCGACATGCCGTCGACGCGATATTCCTTGGGGATGCCGACCTTGAGGCCTTTGAGATCGCCGCCGAGGGCGGCCTCGAAATCGGGAACCGGTAGCGGCGACGACGTCGAGTCTTTCGGATCGTGACCCGAAATGACACCGAGCATGAGCGCGGAATCGCGAACCGTCCGTGTCATCGGACCGGCCTGATCGAGCGACGACGCGAAGGCCACCGTGCCCCACCGCGAAACGCGACCATACGTCGGCTTGATCCCGACGATGCCGCAGAAGGCTGCCGGCTGGCGGATCGAACCGCCGGTGTCGGTGCCAAGCGCGCCGAGCGCGATCCGCGCCGCGACCGCCGCGGCCGAACCACCCGACGATCCACCGGGAACCAGATCTTTGTTGTCAGCTCGCCGCCACGGATTTTTGACCGGCCCGAAATAGCTCGTGGCGTTGGACGAGCCCATGGCGAACTCGTCCAGGTTGGTCTTGCCGAGCATGACCGCCCCGGCGTCCCAGAGCTTCGCGGTGACGGTCGACTCGTAGCCGGGAATGAAGCCTTCGAGGATGTGCGAACCGGCGGTCGTCTGAACGCCCTGTGTGCAGAACAAATCTTTGATGGCGAGCGGAATGCCGTCCAAGCGGCGGGCCGGCTCTTTACGGCGGCGGCGTTCGTCGGAGGCGCGGGCCTGTTCAAGGGCGCGCTCGGGCGTCTCGACGACAAACGCGTTGAGGCCGCGTGCGGCCTCCATGGCGCGGATATGCGCCTCGGTCAGCGCGACGGACGAAAAATCGCCCCGCGCCAAGCCCGCTCGGGCGGCGGCGATATCGAGTTCGGTCAGTTTCGTGGCAGAGGCCGCGCTCACTCGATCACCTTGGGAACGGTGAAGAAGCCGTCCTCGGCGTCCGGAGCGTTGGCGAGAATGTCCTCGCGCGGCCGACGTTCGCTGACGGCATCCTCGCGCATATAGGGCTTGAACTTGCCGACGCTGGTCATCGGCTCGACGCTCTTGGTGTCGACTTTGCCAAGCTGTTCGACCCACCCGATGATGTTGTCGAGCTCGCCGGTCAGCGCGGCCAGCTCCTCCTCAGGCACTTTGAGGCGGGCCAGAAAGGCGATCTTCCGGACGGTTTCCCGATCAAGGGCCATGCTGGGACTCGTGGGGTTGCGAAGGCGCGCGGAGGCTATCACCGGCCGTGGCCGCCCCGCAACCGAAGCTCAAGCGCGGCCGGTGAGGGTACGTTCCCAGGCAAGGCCGGTCCGGACAATCTGGTTCAGGTCGTCGAACCGGGGGGTCCAGCCCAGAACGCTTCGGATGCGGCGGGCGTCGGCAACCAGTTGCGACGGATCGCCCGGACGGCGCGGCGCATCGCGGACTTTTAGGCGAATGCCGGCTTCGGTTTCCATGGCCGTCACGACCTCGCGGACGGACGCGCCGCGGCCATAACCGCAATTGAGGGCGACCGACTCGCCACCGGCGCGAAGGTGTCGCAGCGCCGCGACGTGAGCATCGGCAATGTCGCTGGCGTGGACGTAATCGCGAATGCAGGTCCCATCCGGCGTCGGATAATCCGTGCCATAGACCTCGAGGCCAGGCAGCGTCCAGACCGCCGCCTGGCAGGCGCGGCGGACGAGATGCGTCGGGTTTTTCACGACGGGGCCGGTCCGGCCTTGAGGATCGGCTCCCGCGACGTTGAAGTAGCGCAACGCGACGTAGCGCAATCCGCTGAGGCGCGCCGTGTCGCGAATCATCCATTCGCCGGCGAGTTTCGTCTGACCGTAGGGATTGATCGGAACGAGAGGCGCGTCCTCGGAGATCGGCTGCGCGACCGGCTCGCCATAGACGGCCGCGGTCGACGAATAGACCAGCAGGCCGATGCCGGCATCGGCACAGGCGGCGAGCAGTCCGAGCGTCGAGCCGGTGTTATTGGCGAAATAGGGTGCGGGGTCGGTGACGGATTCGCCCGCCAGGATCGACGCGGCGAAGTGCATGACGGCGTCGCAGGCGTGATCGGCCAGAACGCGCCGGACGACGGATCGGTCCCCGGCCTTGCCGACGATCAGAGGAACCTTGGGCGGTAAGAGCCGGCGCTCGCCCGTCGACAAATCGTCGAGAACGACAACCCGAATCCCAGCGTCGTGAAGGGCCCACACCGTATGGCTGCCGACGTAACCGGCGCCACCGACGACCAGGACGGTGGAACGGTCGCCCGTCTTCGAGGGGGTCATAGCAAAGCCGGCCGGTGCGTTAGCGCGTCGCCTTGGCGAGCGAGTCCCAGACTTTGGAATTCCAGGCGCCGATCGCCAGTTCGACCGCGCCGGTCAGGGCTTGGGGAACATCCGTGGCAGGCTTGTCCTTGATGGGCGCCGCGGCACGATAATCGGGAAGCGACACCGCCTCGAGGCGGACAATATTGCGATCGCGATCGAACAAAATGATCGTCGACAGCATCTCCTCCCAGTCCTCGCCGACTTCGCGAAGATCGAGACTGATCTGATAGACCGCCGCTTCGGAGAGCGCGTAGGGCGCTTCGGTGATGAACATGAACGCGCCGAATTCGAGCTTCGTGCCCTTGAGATCGCAGGCCCACGCCACTTCGTAGTCGGCGGTTTCGAACGGAACGTCGGGGACTTCGCTCTTGCCGAGGAAGGAGACGGCATAATCGCAGGCCGCGCCGAGCGGGCTTTGCGCTTTGCCGAGAATATCCGCCGACAGCGCGCCGTTGATCATGGGCAGAACGAACGAGCGGAAGACGAATCCCCATTCGCGACCGTCCTGCTCGACCGCATACCAACCGTCCTTGGTGACGCCGACGGGTTGAATGCGGGCTCCGTACGAAAGATTTCCGACGTTCTCACTTTTGGCCGACGGTTCGGCACGAACGTTGACGTCCTTGTAGACGAGGAACGTCCCGGCCACCGGGCCGATCGCGACATTACGGAACGTGTCTTTGGCCCAGACCTGCCATGCCGCCAAGACGCCCACGGCCACCGCGAGACCGGCGAGGACCGCGGCAACGCCACGGCCACGCGCCAGGCGCGGCGCCAAGCAAACGGGGGGTCGACCGATGCCCAAATTGGGCTCCTTATCCTGGAACCGCCACCTCGGGCGGGATGGCCAATACTCAACATTATATAGACCCGGAGCCGCCCGTACTCTACTGGGTTGTTCCGGCCGCGACCGTCCCCTGGCATCGCCACCAACCCCATGATTCACAAGGATCTTGAGCTTCTCCGCGCCGCCCTCAAGCCCGAGCATCGCCTGCTCGGGCTCGACGTCGGGGCGAAGACGGTGGGAATCGCCATCTCGGACGCCGCCCGCATCGTGGCGAGCCCCCTCAGCACGCTGGAGCGGGTCCGCGCCGACCTGGATATCGAGGCCGTCCGCCGAATCGCCGAATCGGAGACCGTCGGCGGCGTGATCATCGGGCTGCCCGTCAGCATGGATGGAACCGAAGGCCGGCAATGCCAGCGAGTCCGCGGCTTCGGCGACCGCCTCCGGCCGCGCGTCGGGGTACCCGTGCTCTATTGGGACGAGCGACTCTCGACTGCCGCCGTACAGCGCGTCCTGATCGACGAGGCCGACATGTCGCGCCGCCGTCGCGGCGAAATCGTCGACAAGATGGCGGCGAGCTACATTCTGCAAGGCGTCCTCGACGCGTTGGTGCGACCATGACGCGTTGCCTTGCGCCCGCGCCCGGGCGAGACGTATAGTCCGGCCTCGATGAGCAAGGCCCCGAAGTCCACCGCGTTTCCCCACCGTCATCTTCTCGGTATCGAAGGCCTTTCTCCTGACGAAATTTCCCTGCTCCTCGATCGCTCCGAGAAATACGTCGAGCAGAATCGCAAGGCCGACAAGAAGCAGGCGACCCTGCGCGGCCGGACGATCATCAACCTCTTCTTCGAGCCCTCGACCCGCACCCAAACGTCGTTCGAACTCGCCGGAAAGCGACTTGGCGCCGACGTCATCAACATGTCGGTGGCGACGAGCTCGGTCCGCAAGGGCGAAACCCTGATCGACACGGCGATGACGTTGAACGCCATGCACCCCGATGTGCTAGCCGTCCGCCATCCCGACTCGGGCGCAATCAAACTGCTATCGGACAAGGTGAACTGCGCCGTCATCAACGGCGGCGACGGCACCCACGAGCATCCGACCCAAGCGCTGCTCGACGCCCTGACGATCCGGCGCCGCAAGGGACGGCTTGAAGGTCTCTTGGTC
Source organism: Rhodospirillales bacterium (assembly GCA_009691105.1). GTDB lineage: Bacteria > Pseudomonadota > Alphaproteobacteria > Rhodospirillales > SHVU01 > SHVU01. Next base: position 2,694 of record SHVU01000023.1, on the reverse strand, counting down.
GCGATCTGCGGCGACGTCCTGCATTCGCGCGTGGCGCGCTCGAACATTCACCTCCTCAACACCATGGGAGCCCGGGTCCGGGTGATCGCACCGCGCACCTTGGTGCCGTCGTCCATCGAACGCCTCGGCGTCGAGGTCTTCCACGACATGCGTGCCGGTCTCCAGGACTGCGACATCGTCATGATGCTGCGCCTGCAGAGCGAGCGCATGCAGGGCAATTTCTTCCCGTCGGTTCGCGAATACTTCCACTTCTTCGGTCTCGACTACGAGAAGCTCGCGGCCGCCAAGCCCGATGCTCTCATCATGCATCCCGGCCCGATGAATCGCGGCGTCGAGATCGACTCGCTGGTCGCCGACGACTTCGGGCGCAGCGTCATTCGCGAGCAGGTCGAAATCGGCGTCGCCGTCCGCATGGCCGTCCTCGAAATTCTCAGCGCGAACATTCCGCCGCCGGCCGACAGGAACCTCTGAGATGTCGCTCAAGCGCAACGAGCGGTCCGGTCGGGTCGCCTACGTCAACGCCCGCCTCATTGATCCGGCGACCGGATTGGACGGGCGCGGCGGACTCCTGACTGAAGGCGAAGCCATCGCCGACGTCGGGATTGGTCTCTTCGCGCAAGGTGTCCCGGAAGGCGTCATCGTCGTCGACTGCGGCGGCCAGTGCTTGGCCCCTGGCCTGGTCGATATCCGCGTCCAGCTTCGCGAGCCCGGCAACGAACACAAAGGCACGATCGCCTCGACGGGACGCTCGGCCATCGCCGGCGGCGTCACCAGCCTAGTGTCGCTGCCCGATACCAAGCCGGTGATCGACGACATGAGCGTCGTCGAATTCGTGGCCCGCCGAGCCCGCCTCGTCGGCTTGGCCAAGGTCTACACCTACGGCGCGATCACCCGCGGTTTGAAGGGCGCCGAGCTCGCCGAGCTTGGGATGCTGGCCGAAGCCGGGGCGCTGGGGTTCACCGACGGCGTGACGGCGATTGCCGACGCGCAAGTCCTGCGCCGCGCCTTGAGCTACGCCGCGACCTTCGGGCTCCTCATCCTGGAGCGCCCAGAGGAACCGAGCTTGGCCAAAGGCGGCGCCATGAACCAAGGCGAGACCGCAACCCGGCTCGGCCTTCCCAGCATTCCGCGAGCCGCCGAAGTCATCATGGTCGAGCGCGATATCCGGCTCGTTGAAATGACCGGCGGCCGGTTGCACCTCATGAACCTCTCGACGGCGGAAGCGGTCGAGGCGGTACGCCGCGCCAAGAAACGCGGCATCGAAATCACCTGCGACACCGCACCGCCGTACTTCGCGTTGAACGAGATCGCGGTCGGCGATTACCGCACGTTTGCCAAGTTGTCGCCGCCGCTGCGCTCCGAAGACGATCGCCAGGCGGTCGTCGCCGGATTGGCCGACGGCACGATCGACGCCATCACGTCCGACGACATGCCCCAGGACGAAGACGCCAAGCGTCAGCCGTTCGCCCAGGCCGCGTTCGGCGGGGTCGGGTTGGAGACGCTGCTCGCCGTGTCGCTCGAGCTCTATCACAACGGCCATTTGACGGTGCCGAACGTTCTTCGTCTGCTCACCGCAGCGCCGTCCAACCTGCTCGGTCTTACGGCGGGACGCCTTGCCAAGGGCGCGCCAGCCGATCTCGTCGTCTTCGATCCGGACCGAGCTTGGAAGGTCGATGCCGATCTTCTTCTCAGCAAATCCAAGAACACGCCCTTCGACGGACGCCCCGTGCAGGGCCGCGTCTTGAGGACCGTCGTCGACGGCCGCGCCGTCTTCGAACTCGGGTCCATGGCGTAATGGACTGGACCAGCCCGGCATCGCTCGCCGCGATCGCGATGGGCTATCTCCTGGGCTCGATCCCGTTTGGACTCGTGCTGACCCGTCTTGCCGGTCACGGCGACGTCCGCGCTATCGGATCGGGAAACATTGGCGCCACCAATGTGCTCCGCACCGGCAACAAAGCCCTCGCCGCGCTCACGTTGATTCTCGATGCGGCGAAAGGCGGCTTTGCGATCTGGCTGGCCCGTCACTTCGCCCCTGACGCGGCGTTGATCGCCGGGTTCGCCGCCGTCCTCGGCCATAACTTTCCGGTGTGGCTCGGCTTCAAAGGCGGCAAGGGCGTCGCGACAACGCTCGGTGCGCTTGCCGTCGCCGCTTGGCCGGTCGGCGTCTTCGCCGCCGCGACGTGGTTGGTGGTCGCGCTTATTTTCCGCTACTCGTCGCTCGCCGCGATCGTCGGCCTCGCCGCCGCGCCGTTCTATGCCTATTGGCTCGGCGACATGGCGGTCACCATCTTCGCCGCCGCCCTAGCGGTGCTCGCGATCATTCGCCATCACGCCAACATCGAGCGCCTGTTCAAAGGCACGGAGCCCAGGATCGGCTCCAGGAAAAAGGCCGAATCCGGCGCCCCGACACCGCCTGTCGCCTAGTCCGAACCCGGCCGGCGTTGACCGCCGGATCGAACTCCCCCACTCTGCCGCGCCCATGATGGCGGCCCCGCAGCGCTCCCTGAGCCGCGCCGAAAAGCTCGAGTGGCCTCGCTTGATCCGAAGCGAGCACGTCGGGCCCGTCACCTTTGCCCGCCTTCTCCAGCGCTTTGGTGCCGCCCGCGCCGCCTTGGAGCGCTTGCCCGAGCTCGCCCGGCGTGGAGGTTCCAAGACCGTCAAACTCGGAACGGCCGACGACGCGGCCCGCGA
>SHVU01000002.1 GCA_009691105.1 Rhodospirillales bacterium | reverse complement strand
CTCTATTTAAGGTTTCCCCGTGCTGGAAGGTCAAGGCCAGGACGGCGTGGCTTGGCGAAGGCTTGACGCTTTACCGTGGGCATTGGCATTGTTACCAGTCGCCTTAAGACTTCGCTCCACTAAGGAGAGGGCCATGCGCCCAGGGGGTTCCCGCTCGTACATACCTCTCCGGCTACGGTGGCGCCTGTGGTTGGCGTGCCTGGCGCTGGCTCTGGCGGGGCCGACGTTGCCGTTTGCGGCCGAAAACATTCCATCCCATGCGGTCGGTTTGAGCGAGCGCCTGATCACGGTCCCCCTGTCGGCTGGCGTCGTTCAGCAAGGGGTATTATCGACCAAGAATGGAGCGCCGGCGCCAACACATCTCGTCGTTCTTTTTCCCGGGGCCCCATCGGTGGTTCGCCCAGTGGTCGAGGGTGAATCTATGGTGCGGTCGAGCCTGACCGCAAACTTCCTTATTCGCGCTCGCCGGCATCTCGCCGGGCAATCAGTGGCCACGCTGATCGTCGATTGTCGCAGCGACAAGGGTTCGGAATGTTCCGCGACCTACCAGTCCTCGGAGCAGCGCTACCACGATGTCGCCCAACTCATCGGCATCGCCCGACAACGACTACCCTCCGTTACCAGTGTCTGGCTGGTCGGCACCAGCCTCGGCACGATCAGTTCGGCCTATCTGCCGACCTACGCGCCAGCCGGCATGTTCGCGGGCGTCATTCACACCGCGACCATCACCGATCCGCGTCGATTCCGCTTCCAGTTTCAATCCATGATCGATTTCAACTACCTCCGGATCCCGATACCCCAAGCCTTCGTCCACCACATGAACGATCCGTGCACCGGAACGCCGTTCCGCTTGGCGCAGCAGATCAGCGAGGCGGCAGGCGTCCCATTGATCTCGGTCACCGGCGTCGGTGATCGCCGGGGCGATCCGTGCGAAGCATATACCGAACACGGATTTATCGGTGTCGAGCGTTCGGTGATGGTGGAAATTCAGAAGATGGTCGTGGGAGGTGTTGGCGTCTCACGCCGGCTCGATTTTATAGCCGACTGAGGTAGGCGGGTTCCCGCCTATGTTTTCACGGCGTTGTAAGCGCCACTTGGAATCGTGCTCCCCAGGGTGTTGGATGTCTATCCGCCAGAGATGGGGGGGCAAATGGTATAAGATATTGAAATGTTTCTTCTAATAGATAACTACGACAGCTTTACCTACAACCTCCTCCACTACCTCGGCGAGCTCGGGGCGGAGGTCGAGGTTAAGCGCAACGACGCCCTGACGGCTGATCAGGCCATGGCCCTTTCGCCGCAAGGGATCGTCCTGTCGCCGGGTCCCTGCGACCCCGACCGGGCCGGCATTTGCCTCGAGCTGATCCGCAAGGCGACGGGCAAGCTTCCGATCTTCGGCGTCTGCCTCGGCCATCAGGCTATCGGCCAAGCCTTCGGCGGCACGATCGTGCGGGCGCCCCAGCCGATGCACGGCAAGCTCTCGGACATTCGCCACCGCGGCACCGATATTTTCACGTCGGTCCCGAGCCCCTTCGCGGCGACCCGCTATCACTCCCTAACGATCGCCCGCGAAAGCTTCCCCAAAAGCCTGACCATCACGGCCGAAAGTCCCGACGGCGTGATCCAGGGCCTCGCCCATGAATCGCTGCCGATCTTCGGTGTTCAATTCCACCCGGAAAGCATCGCCTCTGAGCACGGCCACCTCCTGCTGAAAAACTTCCTCGATATCGCGTCTGGCAAGCGGATGGCGGCATGAACGGCTCTCCGTCCCGCGACATGAAGCCGCTGTTGGCTCTTGTCGCGACCGGCAAATCCTTAAGCGCCGACGAAGCCGAACGCGCCTTTGATATCATCATGTCAGGCGAAGCGACGCCGGCGCAGATCGGCGCGTTCCTGATGGCGCTCCGGGTGCGCGGCGAAACCGTCGACGAAATCACCGGCGCGGTTCGCATCATGCGCGCCAAGGCTACTCCCATCGAAGCCCCGCCCGACGCCATCGACGTGGTGGGCACCGGCGGCGATGCGTCGGGAACGTTCAACGTGTCGACCGCCGCAGCGATAGTCGTGGCCGGGGCCGGCGTTCCGGTCGCCAAGCACGGCAACCGCGCGTTGTCGTCGAAGACAGGCTCGGCCGACGTTCTGAAAGCGCTCGGCGTCGATCTCGACTGCGACCTGAGCCTCGTCAAAAAAGCGATGTGGGAGGCCAAAATCGGCTTCATGTTCGCGCCGCGCCATCACAGCGCCATGCGCCATGTCGGCCCGGCCCGCGCCGAGATCGGCACACGGACGATTTTCAATCTGCTCGGCCCTCTTTCCAATCCGGCCGGCGTCAAACGCCAGTTCACCGGCGCCTTCGCCCGCCAATGGATCGAGCCCATGGCCCGAGTTCTTGGCAACTTGGGATGCGAACGGGCCTGGGTGGTCCACGGATCCGACGGCCTCGATGAAATGACGACCACTGGTCCGTCCTTCGTCGTCGAAATCGACGGCGGCCGCATCAAGACCTTTGAAGTGAAGCCTGAGGATGTCGGTATCGCCCGCGCCCAGCCGGCCGATCTCAAGGGCGGCACGCCCGACGTCAACGCCCAGGCCATCCACAATCTGCTCGACGGCAAGGCCGGTCCGTTCCGCGACATCGTGATGTTGAACGCCGCGGCGGCGCTGGTCGTTGCTGGCAAGGCGAACACGTTGGGCGACGGCGTGAAAATCGCCGCTGCGGCTATCGATCAAGGTAAGGCCAAGGCGACGCTCGCCAAGCTTGTTACCGTGACCTGCGGCCGATCATGAGCGATATCCTCCTTCGGATCTGCGCCGAGACGCGACAGCATGTGGCGCGTTGCAAGCGCGAGCGCTCGGCCGAAACATTGCGCGCCGAAGCCCGCGCCGCGATTCCGCCGCGTGGCTTCGTTCGCACTCTTCACGCCGCGGTCGAAGGCGCTAATCGCGGCGGCCCCTTCGGTCTCATCGCCGAAATCAAAAAAGCCTCGCCATCGGCCGGGCTCATCCGTCCCGATTTCGATCCGGTGACTCTGGCCCGCGCCTACGCGCGCGGCGGTGCGAACTGTTTGTCGGTGCTGACCGATGAGCCGTTCTTTCAAGGCTCGACCGCGGATCTCACTGCGGCGCGCAACGCCGTCGATCTGCCGGTGCTGCGCAAAGATTTTATCCTCGATCCCTATCAGGTGATCGAAGCCCGGGCGATCGGCGCCGATGCGGTTCTGCTGATCATGGCGGCCTTGGACGACGGCGAGGCCCGCGAGCTGATGGCGGCGATCCGCGACCTTGGCATGGATGCGTTGGTCGAAGTCCATGACGAACCGGAACTCGATCGCGCCCTGGCCCTCGATCCGCCGGCCATCGGGATCAACAACCGCAATCTTCGGACTCTCGCCATCGATCTCGCCACCACCGAGCGCCTCGCTCCGCGGCTGAAACCCTCGACCCTGGCCGTCGGCGAAAGCGGCATTCGCGGCCCGGCCGATCTCGAACGTCTTGCTCGTGCCGGCGTCGGCTGTTTCCTGGTCGGCGAAAGCTTAATGAAGACCGGCGATGTGGAAGCCGCGACACGCGCCCTTCTCGATCGCGGTGAGCGCCGCGCTCTCAGGGCCTGAGGCGATGGCCCGTCGTCTTACGCATATCGACCGGCGCGGCAATGCCCGCATGGTCGATGTCTCCGCCAAAGCGCCGAACCTGCGCAGCGCCATCGCCAAAGCCAGCGTCATCGTCAGCGCCGAGGCGCTCGCGATCATTCGGAAAGGCAAAGCCAAGAAAGGCGACGTGCTCGGCGTCGCTCAATTGGCCGGAATCATGGCGGCAAAGCGCACGCCGGATCTGATTCCGCTCTGCCATCCGCTGGAATTGTCGAAGGTCGAAGTTACCCTGGCGATCGACGCGCGCCGCCGCGCCGTCGACGTAACGGCGACCTGCACCGCCACCGGCCGGACTGGTGTCGAGATGGAAGCCATGACCGCGGTCTCGGTCGCGGCCCTGACCGTCTACGACATGATGAAATCCGTCGATCGCGGCATGCGCATCACCGACATCCGACTGGTCCGCAAAAGCGGCGGCAAGTCGGGTCTCTTCACCGCCGACTGAGGCGCCCATGCTTCCCGTCGCCGAGGCCCAAGCCAAAGTCGTTGCCGAGCTCCGCCCCGTCGGTGCCGAGCAGGTGAGCCTTGCCGACGCGCTCGGACGCGTGTTGGCCGAAGACGTCGCGTCGCGCCTCACGCAACCGCCGGCCGATGTTTCGGCCATGGACGGATACGCGGTGCGCGCCGCCGATGTTGCCAATGTGCCGGCGCGCCTGACGGTCTTGGGCGAGTCGGCGGCCGGCAAAGGCTTCTCGGGCTCAGTAGGGATCGGTCAGGCGGCGCGTATTTTTACTGGCGCGCCGGTGCCGCCCGGAGCCGACACCATCGTCATTCAAGAAAATACCGATCGCGATGGCGGCATCGTCATCGTCAAGGAGGGCTCGCTTCGCGGCCGGCACATTCGGCTCGAAGGACTCGATTTCAAGACCGGGCAAGTGCTGCTGAATGCCGGACGGATGATGACGGCTCGCGACATCGGCCTGGCGGCAGCGATGAACGTGCCGTGGCTGAATGTCCGCCGCCGTCCTCGGGTTGCGATCATTGCCACGGGCAACGAAGTCGTCATGCCCGGCGATCCGGTCGGCCCCGATCAGATCGTCAGCTCGAATTCCTTGGCCGTAGCGGCGTTCGTTCGAGTTCTCGGCGGCGAACCGGTGAACCTGGGCATCGCGCCCGACGAAGAACAATCCCTCGCCGCCATGGTCGCGGGTGCGCGCGGCGCTGACATCTTGGTGACGCTTGGCGGAATCTCAGTCGGCGATCATGACCTTGTCCGCAAGGTTCTCGGCGACAAGGGATTGAAGATCGACTTCTACAAGATCGCCATGCGGCCTGGAAAACCGCTGATGTTCGGGTGGCTCGACGGCGTTCCGGTTCTGGGGCTTCCCGGCAATCCGGTTTCGGTCGGCGTGACCTCGATCCTGTTTCTCCGCCCGGCCATTCGCGCCCTGCTCGGTTTGCCGCGTTCCGATTCCGATATCGTCGGGGCGCGTCTCAGTCGCAATCTCGCTGCCAACGATCAACGCGAGGATTACCTCCGGTCCAAACTCGAGCGCGATGCGAACGGCGATCTGATCGCAACGCCTTTCGAGAAGCAGGACAGTTCCATGGTCACGTTGTTCGCCAAAGCCGACGGCCTGGTGATTCGACGGGCCCACGCCCCGGCCGCCGCGATCGGCGATCGAATCGAAGTCATTCCGCTTGGTGGCGGCTCGGGATTTTGATCTCAGACCCCCCTCTTGACCATGTTTCGGAACTAAACTAGAACATCTGCGGGTTTGCCGTTTGTTCCCCATTTGGCTCAGGGGAGACTGCAGTCCCAGACGATGGAACGGGGGACACGATCATGCTCACGCGCAAGCAATACGAACTGCTCATGTACATCGACCGTCGGCTGAAAGAAGCCGGTGTGTCGCCCTCCTTCGATGAAATGAAAGAGGCTCTCGGCCTCAAATCGAAGTCGGGTATTCATCGCCTGATCACTGGGCTCGTCGAGCGCGGGTTTCTCCATCGCCTGCCGCACCGGGCCCGTGCCCTCGAAGTCATTCGCGTTCCCGAAAACCAGCGTCTGCGCGAGCGCGGTCAGCCCGCCGAAGTGATGATTCCGCCGACCATGCCGGATCCCGTCATTGCGCGGCTGGCGGCAAAGAACACGGCGCGCCGTGGCGTGTCCGATATCCCGCTGTATGGACGCATCGCCGCCGGTCTTCCGATCGAGGCGTTGCGTGACGAGTCCAACCGGATCGACGTCCCGGCCAGCCTTCTCGGCAACGGCGAATATTACGCCCTTGAGGTCGACGGGGATTCCATGATCGACGCCGGCATCCACGATGGCGACACGGCCATCATTGAGCGTAGCGAGACTGCCGACAACGGCGCCATCGTCGTCGCGTTGGTCGACGAGAACGAAGTGACGTTGAAGCGCCTCCGGCGCAAGGGTAACTCGATCGCGCTCGAGCCCGCCAACAAGTCCCACGAGACCAGAATCTTCGGGCCTGATCGGGTCAAAGTTCAGGGTCGGCTGTTCGGCATTATCCGCCGGTACTGAACCCGCGCGTAATCCGGTCGGGACGAACGACCCAGGGTCTGTCGCCGCGACTGGCATTGGCCGACTCGATCCGGATGTCGTCCTCCGGCCCCTCGCCCAGCCAAATGGCGTGGGCGCCGTTTCGCCACAGATCAAATCGATCGACGACGGCTTTCGCGGACGGACAACGCCGGCGAACCGGAACCGTGCTGACGACGACGTCGGCTCGGCCGCAGTCGTCGCTCAGCGCCGCGATATCGCGCACGAAGGCAACGACGTGACCGTTGGCCCGATAGATGCAGCCGTAGTTGTCACAGCGGATACCGAGAGCGTCGCTCTCGCCGTAGATCGCTAAAAGATGCGCGAGCCCTGAGTCGCGCATCGCCGCCAGGATGTCTTCGGGGATCGGACCGCGGTCGCCGGTCATGAACGCAGCGGCGATGACGCTGGAGGCTCCGGGTTGAACGGCCAAGATCCGTTCGTTGATCCGCTGCCGCAGTATCTCCAGCCAGAGTGCAAAGCTCCCGCCCGCGTCGGCGGGACGTGGGGCGATGACGGTCGCAGTCCCCACCGCAAAGCCGACCGCGCCGAGCCCGTCGAAAAAGAACTGCCGGTGAAAATCATGCGCACCCGGCGCGGCCGGACCGGGCGGTGGCGAGAGCATTGCCGACACGCGGATGCGGTCGCCAGGTTTCAGATGGGGCGGCGGCGTCGGAATAGAAATCCGAGCCTGCGCCGGATGGGCTGCGGTCGCGAGCCGCGGGATGACCAACGAGTCGAGCGTAACCCGAGACCCGCGCTGCAGTCCCTCGATGGCGACGACCCGGCCTTGAATCGAAACCGGCCAGATCTCGTCGATAAGCACCGGCGCCGCGACGACCCGGGTTCGGATTTCGGCCGACCAGACCGAGATCGCAACCGTGGTGAGCCCGATACAGACGATCCACGGACCGTCGCAGCGGCGGGTCAGCCAGAGGGCGACCGCAAGACCGGCGACCGTGCCGACTCCGATCCAGAGCGGCGGCTCGACGGGCAAGGCGAAATAGGTGCCGATACCAAGCCCCATCAGGACCGGGAGCCACAGAATCCAGCGGCCGCGTTCGGCGGCGATGATGTCACCGAAGCTGCTCGCGACGCCGGGACGTGATACGGTATCGCCGCTGCTTCCCTTGCTCGGCATATCAGAACCTATGACGGTCGTTACCCGCTTCGCTCCCTCTCCCACCGGCTATCTGCACATCGGCGCGGCCCGGACAGCTTTGTTCAATTGGCTGTTCGCCAAGCATCACGCCCGCACCGGCGAGGGTGGCCGTTACCTGCTCCGGATCGAGGACACCGATCGGGCCCGTTCCACCGAGGCCGCGGTCAAAGCCATCGTCGACTGTTTGGCGTGGCTCGGTCTCGATTGGGAAGGCGAACCCGTGTCGCAGTTCGTTCGCGCCCCGCGTCACGCCGAGGTTGCCCGCGAATTGCTCGCCAAGGGGCATGCCTACCGCTGCTTCTGCACTCCGGCCGAACTCACCGAAATGCGCGAGGCCGCGCGTAAGGCCGGAAAGCCCATGCGCTATGACGGCCGCTGGCGCGACCGCGATCCCAAAGAAGCGCCGGCCGGCGTCGAGCCGGTCATTCGCCTCAAGATGCCGCAAAGCGGCGACACGGCTGTAAAGGATTTGGTTCAAGGCGACGTGAAGGTCGGCAACGAAGAGCTCGACGATATGGTCCTGCTCCGAGCCGACGGCACGCCGACCTACATGCTGGCCGTGGTCGTCGACGATCACGACAGCGCCATCACCCACGTCATTCGCGGCGGCGATCACCTCACCAACACCTTCCGTCAATATCAGCTCTACAAGGCTATGGACTGGACGGTGCCGTTTTTCGCCCATATCCCGCTGATCCACGGCGCGGACGGGGCCAAGTTGTCGAAGCGTCACGGTGCGCTGGGCATCGAGGCCTATCGCGACATGGGCTTCCTGCCGGAAAGCATGCGCAATTATCTCCTGCGCCTAGGCTGGTCCCATGGCGATGCTGAGATCATCCCGACCGAGCAAGCCATCGAATGGTTCGACCTCGGATCGGTCGGCAGGTCGCCGGCCCGTTTCGACTTGGCGAAGCTCGCCAACCTCAATGGCCACTATCTACGCGAGATGGACGACGCCCGACTGGTCGCGCTCGTCTTGCCGAAGGTTCAGGCCGCGCTTAGCGGCAGGCTTGCCGAGACGGCCGAAGATCGGATATTGAAGGGCATGCCGGGCTTGAAGGCGCGTGCGAAGACGTTGGTTGAACTTGCTGAAAATGCAGTGTTTTATGCGTCTTCGCGTCCAATCGCGGTCAGCGAATCTGCGGCTCGTTTGCTCACTCCGGAATCCCGTTCAGGTCTGACGGATTTGCATACCAGCCTTGCCGAAAACAGCGATTGGTCGGCTACGGGCCTCGAGACATTGGCTCGGGGGATCGCCGAAACGAATGGCGAAAAGCTCGGGGCGATCGCCCAGCCCTTGCGGGCTGCCGTGACCGGATCGACGGCCTCGCCGCCGATCTTCGAGGCCATGGCGGTTCTCGGCCGCGACGAAACGTTGGGAAGAATCGACGACGCCCTCAAGGGCGCGATGACGGATACGAAAGCAGCGGCCGCACCACGCGTGGTCTAGGATACGGCCGATTGTGGACAACAGCTGGGGTCGGTGTTCGCCTTCGGGCGGGCCGGCCGGTAGGGGAGTGAAGGCGATGAGCGAAGCCAAGGCGACGAAGGGCAGAAATCATGGCATGACCCTGACGGATCACACGACCGGCAAGAGCTATGAGCTACCAGTGCTCAAAGGCACTTTGGGCCCGAGCGTCATCGACGTCCGAAAGCTGTACGGCGACACCGGACATTTCACGTACGACCCCGGCTACACCTCGACGGGCAGCTGCGAGTCGAAGATCACCTACATCGACGGTGACAACGGCATCCTGTTGTACCGCGGGTATCCGATCCAAGAGCTCGCCGAGCACTCGGATTTCTTGGAGACCTGCTACCTGCTTCTGTACGGCGAACTGCCGAACGCCCAGACGAAGGCCAAGTTCGTTAACGACATCACCTATCACACGATGTTGCACGAGCAGATCCACTTCTTCTTCCGTGGATTCCGTCGCGACTCGCACCCGATGGCAGTGATGTGCGGCGTGGTCGGCGCCTTGTCGGCCTTCTATCACGACTCGACCGACATCTCGAACCCGCACCACCGGATGGTCGCGTCGTACCGGTTGATCGCCAAGATGCCGACGATTGCCGCCGCGGCCTTCAAGTACACGCTCGGTCAGCCGGCTGTGTATCCCCGCAACAATCTGAATTACGCTGAGAACTTCATTCACATGATGTTCTCGAACCCCTGCGAGGAATACAAAATGAGCCCGGTCCTGGCCAAAGCCATGGACCGCATCCTCATCTTGCATGCCGACCACGAGCAGAACGCCTCGACCTCGACGGTCCGTATGGCCGGATCGAGCGGCGCCAATCCTTTCGCGTGCATCGCGGCCGGCATCGCCTCGCTGTGGGGCCCGGCGCACGGCGGCGCCAACGAAGCCGTCATCACCATGCTCCAGCAGATCGGCAGCAAGGACAAGATTTCGGAGTTCGTCCGCCGCGCCAAAGATCCGAAGGACAACTTTCGGCTGATGGGCTTCGGGCACCGGGTCTACAAGAACTACGACCCGCGCGCCAAAGTCATGCAGCAGACCTGCCACGAGGTTCTGGAAGAGCTCGGGGTCAAAGATCCCCTTCTCGATCTCGCCAAGGAACTGGAGCACATCGCGCTGTCCGACGACTACTTCGTTCAGCGGAAGCTCTATCCGAACGTCGACTTCTATTCGGGCATCATCTTCAAGGCGATGGGCATTCCGGCGTCGATGTTCACGGCTCTCTTCGCCGTGGCCAGGACCGTCGGCTGGGTCGCCCAGTGGATTGAGATGATCGAAGATCCGGCGCAGAAGATCGGCCGGCCGCGTCAGCTCTTCACCGGCGAAGTCGAGCGTCCTTACGTTCCGATGCAGAAGCGCAAATAGCGCCCTTCCGTTTCGCCGGCCGGTCGCGTTCCTTTACGGGCGCGACCGGTCGACGATGGACCTCACGACCTGGGCGGCGCGCCGGCTCGGCGACGCCCCACCCAGTCCCAACTGAACAAGCGCTTTCTGGCCGGCCTCGATTTGCCGGGCCGCCGCATCCGTTTTTGCGAGAAGCGCGTCGACCGCCGCGGCCAACAGCTCGGGGCGGCAGTTGTTTTGGATGAATTCGGGCATGGCCTCGCGATCGAGAATGATATTCACGAGGTTGGCGTAGCGGATCTTGATCAAGTGCCGGACCACGGCGTGGGTCAAGGCGCTGACCCGATAGGCGATGACCGCCGGCGTCTTCGCCATGGCCAATTCCAGAGCCACCGTGCCGGACGCCGCTAACGCGACGTTGGCGGCCGCGAAGGCGTCGAACTTTTCCGTGTCGCCCGCGACGACCAGGACTCCAGGCGGCCATGGGGCGGCTCTGATGTCGCTCATCAAAGCGCTGACCGCCGGAATAACCGCCACGAGATCGGGGCGCGTGCGACGCAGTCGCGACAACGTGTCGATGAAGATCGGCATCAAACGCGAGGTTTCGCTGCGGCGGCTTCCCGGCAGAACGCAAAGAACCGGCGCGTCGGCGGCAATGCCATGACGGCGACGAAACGCTTCGCCGTCACCGCGATCAGCGCCGCTTTCGACGACCGGATGGCCGACGAACGTGCAGGCCAAGCCTTCGCGTTCGAAGTACGGCGGCTCGAACGGAAGCAAGGCCAGAAGATGATCGAACAGTTCGGCGGCAGTCTTGGCGCGCTTCGGCCGCCAGGCCCAGACGCTGGGCGCCACGAAGTGAATAAGCGGAATACCGGCGTCCTTGAGGCGACGCGCCAGGCGGAACGTGAAACCGGGCGAGTCGATCGTCACGACCGCGGCGGGCTTGAGAGCACGGACCGAAGCTTCGGTTTCATCCAGGCGGCGTTTCAGACGGCGAAGATGCGGTAGGACCTCGGCCAATCCCATGATCGAGAGCTCGCTCATGGGAAAGAGACTGCTGCTCAGTCCGGCATCGATCATGCGCGGTCCGCCGACGCCGGCAAAACGGGTCGCGCCGTCGTGTTCGGACAACGCCTTCATCAATCCGCCGCCCAAAATGTCGCCAGACGGCTCGCCGGCGACGACAAAAATGAGCGGCCCGGAGGGCGTTATCACCCCTGCCCGTCCTTCGCAACGGGAACGCCGACGACGAAGAGGCCGAGACGATCCGCTGCCGCCGCCACCGCTTTTGGATCGACGACCAGCGCGCCACCGGCTTCGATGGCGACGCCTTGAAGACCGGCAGTGTGTGCGGCTTCGAGGGTGGCGACGCCAATGGTCGGGAGATCGGCGCGGCCGTCCTGGCCAGGTTTCTTGACCTTGACGAGAACGCCGCCGGGACCGTCGCGGCGCAGTGTCGCGGCCCGAGCCAGCATGGCGTCGGTGCCTTCGATGGCCTCGACAGCCAGCACCAAACCTTGCTGGACGATGACCCCCTGCCCGACATCCAGCGCCCCGAGACGGCGCGCGACTTCGACCCCGACCGCAATGTCACTGGCCGCCGCCTCGTTCGGCGTGACCGCGCCATAGGGACCCAGTCGCGCCAGGGTCTCGGTGAGGATCGATTCGACGCCGACGACGCGAAACCCTTCGGCGGCTTCGAGTTCGCTGGTAATTGCGGAGAGCAGTCGATTGTCGCCGAACAGCGCGGCGCCGGCCTTGGCCAAGATGCGGGCCGCCCGGCCATCGGGCCGGAGTTCGCTCAACGACGGACGGCGAATGGCGCCGACCATGAGGACATCGCGGACGGCAGCGCCGTGCAGAAGCTCGATGGCTTTGCCGACGGCGCCGAGCCGCACCCAAGCATGGGGCACGTTCGCGACGATCGCGGCGGGCGTATGACCTTCGAAGGCTATGACGAAGAACTCCCGGCCCGACCGCCGGCATTCGTCGATGAGTCGGGCGGGCATCTCGCCGGAGCCGGCGAGGATGCCGAGCTTAGGCTGCATCCTCGAGAAGCGGCTGGCAGATCGCCCGCGACGAGTCGGCTTTGATGAAGTTTACGATCTCCATCACGGCTTCGTTCTTCGAGAACAGTTCCGCGACGTCGTCCAACCGTTCGACGATCGTGCCTTCCTGGGCGAAAATCAGGCGATAGGCTTTGCGCAAATCGTGGATCGTTTCGCGTGAGAATTCACGTCGCTTGAGTCCGACGATGTTGAGGCTGGCGAGATGCGCTCGATTGCCCATCACCGAGCCGTACGGAATGACGTCGTTCTCGACGCCCGACATGCCCCCGATCATGGCGTGCCGGCCGATGCGCACGAACTGATGGACGGCGGAAAGTCCGCCGAGGATCGCCCAATCGCCGATCGAGACGTGGCCGGCCACCGTGGCGTTGTTGACGAAGATGACGTGATCGCCGATCCGGCAATCGTGGGCGACGTGTGCGCCGACCATGAACAGGCAATGGTCGCCGACCCGCGTTTCCATGCCGCCGCCCGATGTGCCGGGGTTCATGGTGACGTGTTCACGGATGACGACGTTATTGCCGATGATCAGGCGCGACGGCTCGCCCTTGTATTTCAGGTCTTGGGGCGGAAACCCGATGGACGCGAAGGGATAAATCTTGGTGCCGGCACCAATCTTGGTTCGGCCGCTGACGACGACATGGGCGACCAGCTCGACGCCGGACCCGATCTCGACACCAGGTCCGACCAAGCAATACGGTCCAACGGTCGCGTCCGGCGCAACGCTGGCGCCGGGGTCAACGATGGCAGTCGGATGCACCACGCTCATGCGGCTCACCTGTCCATAATCATGGCCGCGAATACGGCCTCGGTCGTTAAGTCGTCCTGGACGCGGGCTTCGCCGCTGAATTTCCAGACGTTGGCGCGTTGCTGCATTTTCTTGACGGTAATCGTGACCGTATCGCCAGGGGTCACCGGCTTTCGGAAGCGCGCCGAGTCGATGGAGATTAAATAGACGAGCTTGCCTTCAGCCGCGGCGCCCAACGTTTCGACCACCAGAACGGCCGCGGTTTGGGCCATAGCCTCGATCAGCAAGACCCCCGGCATCACCGGATGACCCGGGAAGTGGCCCTGGAAGAACGGCTCGTTGATGGTGACGTTCTTGATCGCGGTCGCCTGCTCGCCCGGGGTCGTCGCAATGACGCGATCGATCATGAGAAACGGATAGCGATGCGGAATCATCGCCATGATGCGTTGGGCATCGATCGTCTTCGCGGGAGATGACGTGTCGTTCGCGTTCATAAGTCAGGACCCTGAGCGGCGGCTGATATTCGTGAGTGTCGCCACCTGACGCCAAAACTCCTTTACCGGCACCGCCGGAGAGCCGATGACCGTCGTTCCGGCCGGAACGTCACGCATTATACCGGCCTGGGCACCGACTCGCGCCCCACGGCCAATATCGAGATGCCCGGCGACGCCCGATTGCCCACCCATCATGACGAAATCGCCGATCCTGGTCGAGCCTGAGATCCCAACCTGAGCGACGATGATGCAACCCCGGCCGATCTGCACGTTATGGGCGATCTGGACCAGGTTATCGATCTTGGTGCCGGCCCCGATTCGGGTGTCGGCCATGCTGCCCCGGTCGATGGTCGTGTTGGCGCCGATCTCGACGTCGTCCTCGATGACGACGCGGCCGACCTGCGGAACCTTGAGGTGACTGGGCGCGCCAAGAGCGAAGCCGAAGCCGTCATGACCGATGCGAACGCCCGGATGGATGATGGCCCGTGCCCCGATCACGCAATACGCGAGTGTCGTGCCGGATCCGATCCAGCATTCTTCGCCGATCGTCACACCAGCCCCGATCACCGCGTTAGGGCCGATGATCGAGCCACGGCCGATTTCGACCTTAGGACCTATGACGGCGCCGGCTTCGACGCGAACCCCTTCCCCCAATCGTGCCGACGCATCGACCGTTGCCCGAGGTGCGATCGACGATGCTGCCGGTGGGCTTGGATAGAAGGCCTGAGCGACCCGGGCAAAGGCGCGATACGGCTCCGGTGTCACCAACAGCGCCATACCAGCGGGCGCGCGATCAGCCAAGGCAGGAGAGACCAGACAGGCTCCGGCCTGGCTCGCGGCGAACTCGTCTTTGTAAAGCCGATTGTCGAGAAAGCTCACGTGATCGGGCCCGGCGTCATCCAGCGGCGCGACGTCGACGAAGCGATGCGTGGGGTCAGTGCGTCCCGAGACCTTCGCCTTTGCGATCGTCGCCAATTCTTCCAGGCTGAAAGGACCGGCGACGGCGTAGAAGCGGGGGTCCGCCATGATCAACGACCTAGAGGAGGCCTAACGACCGGCTCTTGCGCCTTGGCTTTGACGACCGGAACTTGGACTTTGACGGCCTGAATCTGCTTGTCGAGCTGGGCCAGCACGATATCGGTGATGTCGAAGCCCTTGTGGACGAAGACCATGTATTCTTTGCGATAGAGCAACGTGATCTGGCCATCGACGACCATTTTGGTGATGACGTCGTCGAGCACCTTCTGCATTTCGGTCTCGGCGATCTTCGCGACGCGATCGAGCTCTTGGCGTTGAGCCTGAGCGACGCGCTGGGATTCGGCGAGACGGGCTTCGAACTTGCGCCGCTCCTCGTTGAACGCATCGGCCGACAAGATCGTGCGCTGCTTGGCCAAGTCCTGGCTGGCTTGACGCAACGCGTCGTCTTCCTTGCGGAAGTCGTTCTGGAAATTCTTACGGAAATTCTCGATCTGAGTCCGGATGTTCTTCGCAGCGGCGGCGTTGCGATGAATACCGTCGATATCGATCACGGCGATTCGAACGACCGCGTCACCCGTCGATTGTTGTGCGGCCGGCCGTGGGGTCGGCGTTGCCGCCGATTGCTGGGGAGTCGCCGCAGGCCGCTGGGCCGGCTGCGGAGCGGTCGCGGGCCGCTGTTGCTGCTGTTGGGCGGCGGCGTCGAACGCGCCAGCCATCAAAGCCGCAACGAGCGCTACCGCGGTAAATGCGCGGCGATTATGCATCTAGAACCTCGTTCCAAAATTAAATCGGACCCACTGGGTATCGTCGAAGTCTTCTTTGAGATACGGCAGCGCGAAATCTAAGCCGATCATGCCCAAGGGCGACTGCCACGTCAGGCCGACACCGGCCGCGGCGCGAAGCCCCCCGGTGTCCTGAGCACTGGCGTTGGTGGGCTCGAGACCGCCCAAGCTGCCTAAGTCCGTAAAGACGCGCCCGTTGAAGCCGAGTTCCGGCGCGATGGCAATCGGGAAGCGCAACTCGACAGAGCCAGCGTATCTCCATTCACCGCCCAGGGCGTCGCCGTTGGTCGAATCGCGTGGACCGATACCAGAATTTGCGAAACCGCGCAGATCGTCGCCGCCGACGAAGAAGCGATCGATCATGTACACGTCTTTGCCAAGCCCCAAGATGTGCCCGGCGGAACCGCTGACCGCGATCACGTATTCGTCGAAGAACGGGAAGTACTGTGCGCCATCAACGACGTTCCGGAAATGCTGGGCGTCACCGCCGAGACCGGCCACGTCATTCGTGAAGCGGACGAAATACCCTTCGGTCGCGTTGATTCGGCTGTTGCGCCGATCGTAGGTCATGCTGTGTGTGACTTCGGACGACATGACTTCGCGATCCTGGCTCTTGATAAGCGGTGACGCCCTCTCGGCGACGTTACTGATTTGCGTCAGGTCGACGTTATAGCCCCACCGCTGACTGAGCCGTTCGGTGATCGGGTATCCGCCACGGACCCCGCCGCCCGTCTGTTTGATGTTGATGGAACTCGTGTCCTGTTGGTTGGAGCTCAAATGAAAGATGTCGAACCCGGCCGAGATGTCGCGATCGAGGAAAAACGGTTCCGTGAAACTGAACCGGCCGGCGTTGCGCCTTGCCGAGACCTGGAGATTGACGTTCAGGTCCTGTCCTTTGCCCAACAGGTTTCGTTCGCGGATCGTCACGTCGGCGAGAGGACCGTGGGCGCTCGACACGCCGGCGCCGATGGAGAGCGAACCGGTCGACTTCTCTTGGATGTTAGTCTTGATGACGGTGCGATCGGCGGCGCTGCCCGGCACCTGCTCGACCGTGACCCGCTCGAAGTAGTTCAAGTTCTGCAGGCGTTGGCGTGACCGGCGCAGCTTGCTGGCGTTGAACGCATCGCCTTCGACCAACCGGAATTCACGTCGGATGACCGAGTCGATCGTGCGCGAGTTGCCTTCGATGTCGATGCGTTCGACATACACATGGGGGCCTTCGGTGATTTCGAAGGCGACATTGACGGTCTTGGCGGCGCGGTTACGATCGACCCGCGGACGAACGTCGACGAACGCGTAACCCAACGCCGATACCGCGTCGGTCAGAGCGTTGATCGTCTTTTCGACGGCCTCGAAGTCGAACCAATCGTTGGACTCGAGTTCGACGACGGCGTCGACTTGGTTGGCATTCAAGCCGCGAAGCTGCGATTCCACACCGACGGTGCCAAGGCGATAACGCGGCCCTTCCTCGACCGTGAAGGTCAGGAAGAATTTTTCCTGGTTCGTCGTCAATTCAGCCACCGCTGACACGACGCGCACGTCGGCATAACCGTTGCGACGATAGAAGCGGGTCAACAGGTCGCGATCCAACGTCAGGCGGTCCGGGTCGTAGGTATCGTCGCTTGAGAAGAAGCGATACCAGCGCGTCTCACGGGTGCGGATGATGTCGCGCAGTCGCCCGTCGCTGTATTCCTTGTTGCCGACGAAACGAATGCGCTCGATCGCCGTCACGTCGCCTTCGTTGATCTCGAAGACGAGGTCGATACGGTTCTGCGGCTGCTGAATGATCTTCGGCTTGACGGTCGCGGCAAATCGTCCGCTGCGCCGGTACAGGGTTAGAATGCGTTTGACGTCGTTCTGAACCTTGGTCCGGGTGTAGATGACCCGAGGCTTCAAGGTGACCTCGGCCGTCAGCGCGTTGGTGGTCAGCCGCCGGTTGCCTTCGAAAGCGATCCGGTTGATGACCGGGTTTTCGACGACTGCGACAACCAAGGTGTCGCCGTTGCGGCGCAAGGTGACGTCGGCGAAGAGACCCGTCGCGAACAGCGCCTTCAGCGACCGGTCAACGCGGTCCGCGTCGAACGGGTCGCCTTCCTGGATGACCAGGTAGGACCGGACGGTATCCGGGTCGATACGTTCGGTCCCGTCGACCGTAATTTCGCGAACGACGGCGCCTGGGGTCTGGGCTGCGGCCAAACCGGCCTCCCCCACCAGAATCAAGGCTAGCGATGCGATGTAAAGAAAACGTCGCACTGGGTCCTCAAAAACGTCGTGTGTGTCTCAGGTGATCAGATCGCGAATGTACTGGATGACCTTAGTGTGTCGTGTAAGGTCGTTCCAGGTGGCGAATACCAAGAGGAGCAATACCAGAACCATTCCAACCCGGAAACCGTAATCTCGGGTCCTGGCGGTCAGCGGCCGGCCGCGAATCGCCTCGGCGGCGAAATAGGCAAGATGCCCCCCGTCCAAGGGCGGGATCGGGAAGAGGTTAATCAAGCCCAGATTGATCGATAGCGCCGCCATGAAGAACAGCAGACTCGACCATCCCACTTGGGCCATTTCACCGGACATCTGGGCGATCCGGAGCGGCCCGCCCAGCTCCTCGGTGCCCCGGGATCCGGTTACGACCTCGCCGAGATAGACAAGGATTTGCCACGACAGCATCGCCGTCCGTTCGACGGCCATCACGGTCGCGGTAAAGGGATTGTACAGTTGATGCGCGACTTGGGCCGAATCGGGGGTGACCCCGAGGCGTCCGACCGAGGCTTCATTGTCCGGAACAGCTTTCACGACCAAGCGCTGGCCGGCGCGGTCAACGTCCAACGACAGTTCGCGGCCCGGGCTTGCGCTGACGATGCTGCGCATATCCTCGAACCACTCGGTTTCGCGTCCGTCGATCGCGACGATGCGATCGCCGACCTTCAAGCCTGCCCGTTCGGCGGCACTGTTCGTGACGATCGTGCCGACCGCGGCGAGCGGCATTGGATTGCCGGCGACGTTGAGGAGAAACGCCAAGGCGACGATGGCAAACAGGTAGTTGGCGATGGGGCCGGCCGCGACAATGGCGGCCCGTTGACCGAGCCGCTTGTGGCTGAACGAAACCGCTTGGTCGGCGGGACTTAAGGCCGCAACGCCCGTCGTGTCGCTGTAGCCGTCGCCTTCACCGAACATTTTGACGTAACCGCCGAATGGCAGCGCGCTGATTTTCCAACGCGTGTTGTGACGGTCGGTCCAGCCGAACAGTTCCGGTCCGAAGCCGATCGAGAAGACCTCGATGCGAACGCCGTTGCGTCGCGCCACCCAGTAGTGGCCCAGCTCATGAACGAAGATTAGTACCGTCAGAACGACGAGAAACGGTACGGCGCGGTCCCATAGAAAATTCAAAACGTCCATGTCGCTTTCCGATCGTGGTTAAGGGCGTTGCTGACAAGCCGTGACGAAGTCCCCTGCAATTCGCCGCGCTTCGCCGTCACAGTCCTGAACGTCATCGAGACAGTTCAGGCTTCGCGCTTCCGCGGCCGTCATTGTTTGCTCGACGACGCGAGCAATGTCCAGAAATCCGATGCGCCGGTCTAGGAATGACTGCACGGCCACCTCGTTCGCGGCATTGAGGATGGTCGGCGCCGAACCTCCCGACTTTAGCGCATGACGTGCCAGCCCTAGAGCCGGAAACTTTTCCGGGTCGGGGGCTTCGAAGGTCAACGTCCCGATCTTCTCAAGCTCCAATCGCCGTGACGGCGCAGCCATTCGCTTCGGCCATGACAAGGCAAAGGCAATCGGCGTCCGCATGTCAGGAGCCCCCAACTGCGCCAGGACCGAACCGTCGGAATACTCGACGAGGCTATGGATCACGGATTGGGGATGAACCAGAACGTCGATCTGATCTTCCTCGATCGGAAAAAGGTGGTAGGCCTCGATCATTTCGAGGCCTTTGTTCATCATAGTCGCGGAATCGACCGAGATTTTAGCGCCCATGCTCCAATTCGGATGGGCGACGGCTTGTTCCGGTGTCACCGACGCCATGGCCGCCGCGCTCATCGTTCGGAACGGGCCGCCCGACGCGGTCAGGATGATCCGCTCGACGTTCTCGGCCTCGTCGAAATCGAACACCTGGTAAATCGCGCTGTGTTCGGAATCGACCGGGACGAGCGTTGCAGCGCAGCGCGCAACTTCGTTCACCATCAGGTCCCCGGCTGAGACCAGGCATTCCTTGTTCGCCAGAGCCACGATGGCGCCACGCTTGACGGCTTCGAGGGTCGGAGCAAGTCCGGCCGCGCCGACAATCGCCGCCATGATCCAATCGGTCTTGCGCGCCGCCGCGGCGATCACCGCCTCGCGACCGGCGGCGGCTTCGATGCCCGACCCCGAGAGTCCATCTTTGAGCTCTTGATAGCGATCGGCGTCGCCGACGACGGCCAATCGCGGTTTCAGCTCGCGCGCCTGTCGGATCAGCAACTCGACGTTGCGATTTGCAGTCATGGCCTCGATGTAGAAGTCGTTGCGGCGATGGAGCAGAAGCTCGACGGTGTTGCAGCCGACCGAGCCAGTCGAACCCAGCACACTGACGCTGCGCGGTGCCCCGCCGTTCGTTTTGGGAATCGGTTGCGACACTGTGACCACGCTAAATTCCTCTCGTCCCGGCAAGCGTCAGAAGACCGAATGCCGCTGCGGCAGCCCACAAGCCGTCGATGCGATCCAAGATCCCGCCATGGCCGGGAATGAGTCCACCCGAGTCCTTCGCGCCGGCGCGCCTCTTGACCCAGGATTCGCCGAGGTCGCCGAGCTGCGCGATGATGCCAAGACCCAGGCCGGCGAGAGCCAGCGTCGCGTCAACCGGTTGACCCAACGCGAAGGCTACGGAAAAACCGACTGCCGCCCCGCAGGCGACACCGCCGATGAGGCCGGACCACGTCTTGCCGGGACTGATGGCCGGCGCAAGGCGCGGCCCCCCTATCAATCGCCCGAAGGCGTAGGCGCCGATGTCGACAGCCCAGACCACGGCCAAGAGCCAGAAAATGGTCGTCCGACCGGTCAGCGGTTCAGCGCGAAGCCATATCAGCGCGACTGTCGGCAATCCGATGATC
This sequence comes from Rhodospirillales bacterium, assembly GCA_009691105.1. Taxonomy (GTDB): domain Bacteria; phylum Pseudomonadota; class Alphaproteobacteria; order Rhodospirillales; family SHVU01; genus SHVU01. The sequence continues at coordinate 69,110 of SHVU01000002.1, read as the reverse complement.
GGAACCCCAATCGCGAGCCCAAGTCGCCCAAGGCGTGGCGCTGCGTCGGACAAGAACGACACGGCGGCAACCGCCACCGCGCCCGCGGCCAGGAGTGCCAGGGCCACGCTCGGCGTTGAGAGAGCTTGGGCGACGGCCGCTCCGATGACGAACGTCGCGGCGAGTCCGAAATCGATACCGGGCTCGCGGCCCATGGCGAGACGCACCCACTCGAACGTCGCGAGCGCCGCCGCCACGATGATGATCATCTCGAACCAGGGACGGCCGAAATACACCGCGCCGAGAACAACGGGCGCGAGAACGACCGCCGAGATCGCCCGCCGGATCAATTCGTTCATGGCGCTGTCAGCCACCAACCGCGCCATACCGTCGTTCTCGACCCCGATACTCTTGGATCGCACGTTCGAAATCGGCTTGGCCGAAATCCGGCCACAAGGTGTCGACGAACACGAATTCGGCATAGGCGAGCTGCCAGAGCAGAAAATTACTGATCCGCTTTTCGCCGCTGGTACGGATCAACAGATCGGGATCGGGAATGCCCGCCGTGAACAGATAGCGGGTGAAGGCTTCGTCATCGATCGCGGCCGTTCCGAGCCGGCCGGCGGCGACGTCTTCGGCGATGCGTCGCGCCGCGCTCGTGATTTCGGCACGGCCGCCATAACTCAAGGCGATGACCAATGTCAGCGCTGTGTTGTCGCCCGTCTGACGTTCGGCCGAGTCGATCATCGCGACAATGTCGGGCGCCAGGCGATGCCGTTCGCCGATGACGCGCAACCGAACGCCGTTTTCGTGCAGGTGGGCGATTTCGCTCCGCAAGTAAAAGCGGAGCAAGCCCATCAGGTCGTTGACCTCGGGCGCCGGCCGCTTCCAGTTCTCGGACGAAAAGCCGTAGAGCGTCAGATACGGAATGCCCAACGTCCCGGCGGCGCGCACCACTTCTTTCACGGCTTCGGCGCCGCGCTTATGACCAGCGGTCCGGGCCAAGCCGCGCGCCCGCGCCCACCGTCCGTTGCCATCCATGATGATGGCGACGTGACGGAGCGTCGAAGATCCCATGGGCGAGGACTGGGTCTTCATGCGTCAGACCTGAAGGATTTCCTTTTCCTTGTGGCTCAAGGTTTGGTCGACCCGGGCCGTGTATTCGTCGGTCGTCTTTTGGACCTCTTGGGACAGCTTCCGATGATCGTCCTCGGAAATCGCGTGTTCCTTTTCGGCCTTCTTCAATTCGTCCATGGCGTGACGGCGGACGTTGCGGATCGCGACCCGCGCCTCTTCGCCGTATTTGTGCGCGATGCGCGACAATTCCTTGCGCCGGTCTTCGCTCAACGGCGGGATCGGCACGCGCACCAACTGTCCGTCGGCAGCGGGATTGAGCCCTAGCCCGGCTTCGGCGATCGCTTTGACGACGGCTTTGACGAGACCTTTGTCCCAGACCTGGACGGTCACCAGGCGGGCATCGGCGACGCCGACGGTCCCGACCTGATTCATCGGCATCCGGTTGCCATAGGCTTCAACTTGGATGGGTTCAAGAATCCCGGCCGAGGCGCGACCCGTACGCAGGCCGCTGAATTCTTTGTGCAGCACCTCGATGGTGCTGTCCATGCGTCGCTTGGCTTCATTTTTGAGCGTATTAGCGTCGAAAGCCGGCATCGCGTCAGACTCCTTGCTCGGCGATGATCGTGAAGGTGCCGCGGCCCCCGAGTGCGTGGGCGAAGCCGCCGGCTTCATGCAACGAAAAGACGATAATCGGGACTTTGTTGTCGCGGGCCAGGGTGATGGCCGACGCGTCCATGACTTTCAGATCGCGGGAGAGGACGTCGTGGTAGGTGAGCCGCTCGAACCGCGTCGCGGTTGTATCTAGGCGCGGATCGGCGCTGTAAACGCCATCGACCTGCGTTCCCTTCATAAGGACGTCGCAGCCCATTTCGACGGCGCGTAGCGCCGCCGCCGTGTCCGTCGAGAAGAATGGATTGCCTGTTCCGGCCGCGAAGATGACGATCCGGCCCTTCTCCATGTGCCGAACGGCGCGGCGCCGGATATAGGGTTCGCAGACCGACGCCATCGGAATGGCTGACTGAACGCGGGTCTGAAGACCCTTCCGTTCGAGCACGCTCTGCATCGCGAGCGAATTGATGACGGTCGCCAGCATGCCCATGTAGTCGGCGCTGGTCCGCTCGATACCGGCCGCCGCGGCCGACACGCCACGGAAGATGTTGCCGCCACCGATGACGATGCAGACCTGGGTCCCGAGCTTAACGACCTCTTGGATGTCGTCGGCGATCCGCTGAACGGTGACCGGATCGAGGCCATAGCCGCGATCGCCCATGAGGGCTTCTCCCGAGAGCTTGAGCAGAACCCGGCGATACGGGTTCGCGGTCGATTTCGCGTCCGAGGCGGCTGCAGAAGCCTGGCCCGCGGTGTCGATCGCCCTAATCCGACTTGTCATGCGAATTTCATGGGTTTGGCGAGCACGGACCCTTCCGTTCGGCCCATGATATACCACTGGAACCGCACCCGTCCCACAATTGGTAGAGTCTAACCCATTCGGAAAGCGTCTCGGAAGCCACTGATTCCTTTAGGATTTTAGGGCCGACGCGACGTCGTTTGCGAAGGAGTCTTCCTTCTTCGCGACGCCTTCGCCGAGAGCTAATCGAACGAAGCTCTTCACCGCGACGGTGCTGCCCGCCTGCTTGGCGGCGGCTTCCACCACCTGACCAACCCGCGACTTGTCGTCCATGACGAAGGCCTGGTCCAAAAGGCAGGTTTCCTCGTAGTAGCGCCGCAACCGGCCCTCGACCATCTTTTCGGCAACGGCTTCGGGCTTGCCCTGCTCCTTCGCCTGATCGAGCAGAACGCGGCGCTCGCGTTCGATGTCGGCGGGATTCAAATCTTGGCGCGACACGACCTGCGGGTTTGCCGCGGCGACGTGCATGGCGACTTGTTTGGCCAGCGTCTCGACCGCGGCGCCCGTCGCCGGCGTTTCCACGCCGACCAGAACGCCGATCTTGCCGAGCCCAGGGGCCAACGCAGAATGGATATACGAGCCGACCACGCCCGACGACACTTCAACGGTCGCGACACGGCGCAAGGCCATGTTCTCGCCGATCGTCGCAATAAAGTCCGTAAGCTGATCGCGTACCGCCTTGCCGGTTCCCGGATAGGCCACGCCGCCCAGCGCGTCCGCATCCTTGCTGGCGTTGTCGAGAGCCAGCTTGGCGAGGGTTTTAACGAAATTCTGGAACTCCTGGTTACGGGCCACGAAGTCGGTTTCGGAATTCAGCTCGACCATGGCGCCGCGTCGCCCGTCGACGACGATGCCGATCAAGCCTTCGGCCGTGACCCGGCCGGCCTTCTTGGCGGCCTGGGACAGACCCTTCTTGCGCAACCAATCGATCGCCGCTTCTAGATTGCCGGCCTCAGCCAAGGCCTTCTTGCAATCCATCATTCCGGCTCCGGTCTTCTCGCGAAGTTCTTTGACGAGAGCCGCTGACACGTCTGCCATAGTGACCTCTATAGAGATCTCAGAGAGTTGTTATAATGACCTGAAAGTAAGAGATATTTCAGATCAGGAAGCGCGCGGCTCCGGGGCTGCGGCTGCGTCCTTGTCGGCGATTGCGGTTTCGGCCGGAGCTTGTTCGCTCGCGCCGACATCCCCACCGGACGCCTGGACCTCGACCTGAATACCGTCGAGCACCGCCGTTGCCATCAACTCTAGATACATCTCGATGGCGCGGACGGCGTCGTCGTTACCCGGGATCGGATAGGCAATGCCTTCCGGGTCGCTGTTGCTATCGACGACCGCGATGACCGGGATGCCCAACTTCTTGGCTTCCAAGACGGCGTTCACTTCGCGGTTGGTGTCGATGATGAAGAGGACGTCCGGAAGGCCGCCCATCTCCTTGATGCCGCCCAAGGCCCGGTCGAGCTTGTCTCTCTCTCGGGTGAGCCGCAGGAGCTCTTTCTTGGTGAGACCGACCGCGCCTTCGGTGATCTGGGCTTCCAGATCCTTGAGGCGCTTGATCGAATTCGAAATGGTGCGCCAGTTGGTCAACATGCCACCGAGCCAGCGGTGGTTGACGTAGTACTGGCCGCAACGCGTCGCCGATTGGGCGATCAGGTCCGAAGCTTGGCGCTTCGTGCCGACGAACAGGGCCCGGCCGCCGCCGGCGACCACGTCCCGCATCGCTTCCATGGCGCGCTGCAAGAGCGGCCCGGTCTGGCGAAGATCAATAATGTGAATGTCGTTGCGGACTCCGAACAGATACGGAGACATCAGCGGATTCCAACGACGGGTGCGATGACCGAAATGAACTCCAGCTTCGACGAGCTGACGCATGCTGAACGTGGGGAGCGCCATGATTTTCCTTCTCCGGTTGAACCTCCGCGGGAATGGCCCAGCCTAGGCTGAGCACCGGAGCGGCTGTCCATGAGGGACACTTGGGCCGCGATCCCGCGTGCGGGTTTGAACGGGCGCTAATTAACCATCCCAGGCGGGATAAGCAACAGAATTCGGCCCCGAGAGGCCGCTACAGCTCCGTGACGGAGCGGATTCCGGGCATGACCTTGAGGGCCAGGAGGGTTTCTGGGGTGATCCGATAACGCCCGGGAAGCTCCAGTTCGACCTCGGTTCCTTCGTCCAGGCGGGACAGCAACTTGACCAAGGCGCCATTCCCTCCATTGGCTGGGCCGATGGTGTCGCGAAGCCGGGCCAGGGGTTCCGGCGTATCGATGGCGATGACGACGCCGGGGGTCAGGTCGCTCGCCACCCGTTGCAAAGGTTCCGCCGATATCGTCGTGAATCGGACCACTTCGCCCTCGAACTGGGCGTTGGCTCGAACCAGCAGCGAGTTTCCGATCTCAAGGCTGTCCCGGCAGGCCAAAAGCTGCTCCGAGAACATCGTGACCTCGAACGCCCCCGATGTATCCGACATCTGGACGAAGGCGTAGCGGTTCCCCCGTCCCGACGTCCGCTCGCGTTTGGCGATCACGGTCCCGGCGAGGACCACCGGACCGGGGCGTCCCTCCTCGATGACCTCGGCGGAGCGGCGAACCTTCAGACGCTTCAACGCCCGTTCATAAGCGTCGAGCGGATGGGCCGACAGGTAAAAGCCGAGAGCGTCGAATTCCTGTTTCAGCCGTTCGACCGGTGTCCAATCCTCGGTCACGGCCAATTGAAGCGGACGCGCCCCGGATTCGGCGGCGCCGAACAAGCCCATCTGACTGGCTTTAGCGTCCCGGTCGCGGGCCCCGGCTTGGCGCCAGAGCGCATCGATGGAATCGAAGACTTGTTTGCGGTTGGACGTGAAGCCGGAGAACGCGCCGGCCCGCGCCAAGTTTTCGAGTTGCCGTTTGTTGAAGGCGTGCGGATCGAGGCGATGCGCGAAGTCGACCATGTCCTTGAACGGCCCATTGGCGGTCCGTTCCTGGACCAAGGTTTCGACCGCGCCTTCGCCGAGATTGCGGATCGCCGCCAAGCCATAGCGAATACCGGGACGCCCCTTCTCGTCCTCGCCGACCGTGAACGCCGCGTTCGAGAAATTCACGTCCGGCCCGAGCAGCGGGATATCGAGCCGCGACAGCTCTTGGCGGAAGCCGTTGATCTTGTCGGTATTGCCGATTTCCGACGTCATCGAGGCGGCGAAGAACTCGACCGGATAGTTGGCTTTCAAATACGCCGTCTGGTAGGCGACGAGCGCATAGGCCGCGGCGTGGGATTTGTTGAAGCCGTAGCCGGCGAATTTGGCGACCTGTTCGAAGATCTGTGCGGCCCGTTGCTTCGGCACGCCGCGTGCCGCGGCGCCGGACACGAAGACTTCGCGCTGCTCCTCCATCTCCTCTTTGATCTTTTTGCCCATGGCGCGGCGCAGCAGATCGGCGCTGCCGAGACTGAAGCCGGCAAGCTCCTGGGCGATCTGCATGACCTGCTCTTGGTAGATCATAATCCCGAACGTCTCTTTCAGGATTCGTTCGAGAGTCGGATAGAGATAGTCGGGCTCTTCCTCGCCGTGCTTACGCTTGATGTAGCTCGGGATGTTGGCCATCGGGCCCGGGCGGAACAGCGCCACGACGGCGATGATGTCCTCGAACGTATCAGGCTTGAGGCGTCGCAAGACGTCACGCATGCCGGCGCTTTCCAACTGGAACACGCCGGTGGAGTCAGCTCGCGCCAGCATCTCGAAGGTTGGCTTGTCGTCGAGCGGTAAGCGCGAGGGATCGAAGTGGATGCCGCGGCTGGCGAGAAGCTTCTCGGCGGCGGCCAGCAACGTCAGCGTCTTCAATCCGAGGAAGTCGAATTTCACGAGGCCGGCCATCTCGGCGAACTTCATGCTGAAGCCGGTGACCAGAATGTCGGAGCGTGGATCCCGATAAAGCGGGATGAGTTCGTTCAACGGCCGGTCACCGATGACGACGCCCGCCGCATGGGTCGAGGCGTGGCGGTAAAGCCCTTCCAGCGGTCTGGCGATGACGATCAGACGTCCCACCGCGGGATCGGTATCGATCAGAGTCTTGAACTGGGCGTCGCCCTTGATCGCCTGATCGAGAGTGACCGGGTTCGCCGGGTTATTCGGGATCAGCTTGGCGACGCGATCGACCTGGCCGTAGGGAAGTTCTAGAACGCGCCCGGTGTCGCGGATCACGGCGCGGGCTTGCAAGGTTCCGAAGGTGATGATCTGGGCAACCCGATCGACGCCGTACTTCTGCTGGACGTAGCCGATGACTTCGTCGCGGCGGTCGCGGCAGAAGTCGATATCGAAGTCTGGCATCGAGACGCGCTCGGGATTCAGGAAGCGCTCGAACAGCAGTCCGAAGCGCAAGGGATCGAGATCGGTAATCCCAAGCGCCCAGGACGCTACCGAACCGGCGCCGGAACCACGGCCGGGGCCGACCGGAATCCCCTCGCCTTTCGCCCAGCGCACGAAATCGGCGACGATCAGGAAATAGCCGTCGAAACCCATCCGGTGAATGATCGAGAGTTCGTACTCGAGCCGCTCGCGGTAGGGCCGCGCCGTGGTCTCACGCGCGTCGGCGGCGAGACCTTCGCCGTACACGTGATCGACCAAGCGCTTGTCGAGGCCGGCTTCGGCCAGGGCCTTCAGCTCGTCGACCTCGGTCCGTCCGCTTGTGGTCGGGAACGCCGGCAGAATTGGTTGCCGCGGTTCGAGCCGGAACGCGCAACGTTGGGCAACGACCAACGTGTTGTCGATAGCTTCGGGTAGATCGGCGAAGAGCTTCCGCATTTCGTCGGCGGACCTGAAACGATAGTCGGCAGTCAGGCGGCGGCGATCGGCCTGCGACACGAATCCGCCTTCGGCGACGCAGCGCAGCGCGTCGTGGGCCTCGTAATCCTCGGGCTTGGCAAAAAACGCCTGGTTGGTCGCGACCAGCGGCAGGTTATGGCGATACGCGAAATCGAGGAGCGGTGCCTCGGTCGCGGCCTCTGCCGGCATGCCGTGACGGGAAATCTCAATGTAGAGCCGCTCCGGCAAGGCTTGGGCGAGATCGAGCAGCATCCGTTCGGCGGCGTCCGACTGGCTCTCCGCCAGGAGCCGTCCCACCGGACCATCCGAACCCGTCAGCGCGATCAAACCCTCGTTGTGGGTCGTGAGATGGCCGAGCGTAATCGTCGGATGACCGGCGGCGCGATGGCGCTCGTACGCGATGTCGATGAGTTTCAGGAGATTCCGATAGCCGGTATCATTCTGGACCAGCAAGACAAGTCGTGCGGGTGTCTCGACGGCGTTCGGGCGTGAGGCCCGGACCTCGCCGGTTTCACGGGCGAAGCCGAGGTCGCAGCCGATGATCGGCTGAACGCCCGCCGGTGCCGCGGCCATAGAGAATTCCAGAGCGCCAAATAGATTGTCGGTGTCGGTGACCGCCACCGCCGGCATCTTCGCGCCGCGGGCCAGGGCCACCACGTCTTCGACGTGCATCATTCCGGCGAGAAGCGAAAACGCGGAATGGACGCGGAGATGGACGAACGTGGCGTGTGGCATCCCGGAAGGATTCCACAAGCCCCGCACTTTGTCAGTAACAGTCGGGGCCGGACCCCGGTCTCCTCCCACCTTTGGGAGGAGACCGGGGTCCGGCCCAGGATTAGCGAGACCGTATCGTCGACGCGGTTACTGTGTGACGACGTTGTCGGCTAGGTTGAACTGGTCGAGGCGCGTGACGAACTTCAAGCCTTTGCGCGACGCCCAGCTGTTGTACTGGAAGTAGACGCCGATGATGCCGACGTCACGAACGGCGATGCCGATCGCGTCCTTGAAGAGCTTCTCGCGCTTGGCCTTGTCAACCGTAACGACAGCTTCTTCGATGAGCTGATCGGTGACCGGGTTGCTGTAGCCGCTCGGCGAACAGCAATAGACCGTGTTCGGCCAGTTGTTGGTGTGGACGATGGCCTTGAGCTGGATCGATGGCTCGCCCGACGCGACGCTATAGGTACGGACCGCGATCCCGAATTCCATCTTGCCGGCCTTGTCGAAGAAGACCGACGACGGATAGGACTTTACCTCGGTCTTGATGCCCACCTGGGTGAACATCTGGGCCAAGGCCTCTAGGACTTTGGCGTCGTTCGGCGCCGAACCAGCACCGCCGTGGAGGGTCATGCGGAATCCATTCGGGAACCCAGCTTCAGTCAGAAGCTTGCGGGACTGCGCCGGATCGGCGGCTTCGACCTTCAGGTCCGTGTTGAAGCCGTAAAAGTTGTCGGGCAGCAGCTGCATGGTCGGCGCGGCAGAGCCTTCGAACACACGCTCCACGATAGCCTGGCGGTTGACCGCGAGCGCGATGGCTCGGCGGACCTTCCAATCGCGAAGCGGATTGCGGATCGGTTTGCCGTCGTTGTCCACAACGTCCGGGGCGATGTCACGACGGCTGTCAAGCCAGAGGTACCAAGGGCGGTTGCCCGGGCCTTCGCTGACGACGAAGTTGGGATCCTTCTTCATCGTGCCGACGTCTTGGGTCGGAACGATGTCCATGATGTCGATGTCGCCGGCCTTCAGCGCTGCGAGGCGTGTCGGATCCGAGCTGATCGGCTTGAACGTGATCTTGTCCCACTTCGGCTTGTGGCCCCAGTAGTCCTTGTTCGCTTCATAGACCAAGCGATCGCCGGTCTTGAACTCGACAAACTTGTAGGGACCGGTGCCGATCGTCGCGGCGCCCGAGTTGAAATCGGCCGTCGTCTTGCCTTCGGCATGCTTCTTCGAGACCATGCCGAACGACGCAAGGTCGGTTTCCATCAAGGGCTGCGGTTCCTTGGTCGTCACCCGAACGGTGAAGTCGTCGACCTTGGTGGCGACCTTGCCGGCCAGGTACTGCTTGAAGCTTGATGTCGCTTCGATGGTAGCGGCCCGGTTGATGCTGAAGATCACGTCGTCCGCCGTAAACGGCGAGCCGTCGTGGAACTTCACGCCGCGACGCAGCTTGAATTCCCAGGTGAGGTCGTCAACGGCCCGCCAAGATTCGGCAAGACCGGGGGCGAGGCTCAATTTGTCGTCGAATTCGATCAGGTGATTGAAGGCATGACGCCCGACATAGACCGCCTGATAATTCGTCGAGAAGTGCGGATCGATCGTCGGCGTTTCTTGCTTAATGCCGAACCGAAGTTCGGCGGCGCCGGCCGTACCGGCCAGTACCACGACCGCCATCGCCAGCGGTGCTCCGTAAACTCTGCGCATAGGCCCCCCCTAGAATGCACGGCGCGGCATTGATTTCCGCGCCTGGCTGAGTCTCACTTATCGGGACGATACAAGTCAACAGGGTCGGGAGTGTCATCGATGCCAGCTACGGAAGCCTTGCCGCGGGCCATGCGCCCGACGGTCATGGGATCGCGCCATGTCATTGCGGCGGGCCACTATCTGTCGGCGCACGCCGGGTTTTCGATCCTTGAAGCCGGCGGTAATGCCATCGATGCCGGCGTCGCGGCCGGTCTTGTAACAAATGTTGTCGAAATCGAATTAACCGGTATCCACGGCATCGCCCCGATCATCCTGTATCGGGCCGATCGCAATGAAATGTCGGTTGTGGCCGGCGTCGGGACGTGGCCCAAGGCCGCAACCCGCGAATATTTCATCAAGAATCATGGCGGCCAGATCAAGGTCGGCGGCATCCTCGAAGCCGTCATTCCGGCGGCTCTCGACGCCTGGGTGACCGCTCTTGAACAGTTTGGAACGATGTCCTTCTCCGAGGTCGCCGCGGCCGCGATCCGTTTCGCCAGCGACGGCTTTCCTATGTACCCGACCCTCGCCGAACTGATCGGCGAAAGCGTCCGGATCGGCGCCATGGGGCGTTGGCCGGAGACGGCCGAGATATTCATGCCCGGTGGCCGCGCTCTCAAAGTCGGCGAGATGTTCGTTCAGTCCGATCTCGGTCGCAGCCTGCAATTCCTCGCCGACGAAGAAAAGTCCGCCTCGAAGCGCGGCCGGGCGGCGGGACTGCAGGCCGTCCGCGACGCCTTCTATCGCGGCGACATCGCCAAGAAGATGGCCGACTTCCACAAGGAGAACGGCGGTCTCGTGACGCGCGACGATCTCGCCAACTTCAAAGTCGCGGTCGAACCGGCGGTGTCGACGCGCTTTCGCGATATCGACGTCTATTCCTGTGGACCGTGGTGCCAGGGGCCGACATTGCTCCAAGCCCTCAACATGCTCGAAGGGCTCGACTTGGAAAGCATGGGCCACAACTCGCCGGCGTACATCCATGCGCTGACCGAGGCGATCAAACTGTCGATCTCGGATCGCGAAGCCTATTACGGCGATCCTAACCATGTGGACGTTCCGCTCGAGACGCTCCTCTCGAAGGAGTACGGCAAGCAACGCGCCAGCCAAATTCGTCCCGACAAGGCCTGGCCCGAGATGCCGCCGGCCGGCGCAATCAGCGGTCGCAAACCTTGGACCGCCGCGGGCGGCGTCGGTGAAGGCAAGCGTTCACCTGATTTCGAATCCAGTCTCGCCACGTCGTACATCGCCGTCGTCGATCGTCACGGCAACGCGTTCTCGGCGACGCCGACCGACGGATTGATGGGATGTCCCGTCGTTCCGGGTACCGGCATTGGCACCTCGATGTCGGGACGGCCGTTTTGGGTCGACGATCGTCCGGCCGCCCTCGCCCCGGGCAAACGGCCTCGTACGCAATGCTCGCCGGCAATCGCCATCCGTCCGGGCAAGCAATTGATGCCGTTCGGCACGCCTGGCGCCGACGTCATCATGCAGGCCATGCTGCAGGCCTTCATGAACGTCTTCGTCTTCGGCATGGACCCGCAGCTCGCGGTCGAGGCGCCGCGTTTCGCGACGTACAGCTTCCCCGAAACCTTCCTGCCCCACGACTACAAGCCGGGCCTTCTCAAGATCGAGGAGACGATCGCCAAGCCGACCGGCGAAGCCCTCGCCCGTATGGGTCACAAGGTCGAATGGTGGCCGAGCCGCTTCTGGCAAATCGGAAACGTCTCGGCGGTGCTGGCCGATCTCAAGACCGGCGTCCGTCACGGCGGTTCCGATCACCGCCGCGCCGGCTACGCCATCGGGTGGTAGCCGCGACCGTTTAGACGACGCGGAAGTTTTTGAACTGCCACGGGTCGCGGGTTTCAATGTCTTCGGGGAACAGGCGGCCGCGATCGAGCAGCGGCGTCCAGTCCGAATAGACGCCCACGATCTCGCCGAGGTACGGACGGCAGATCGTCAGGATGCGGTCGAAGTCCATGGCGTCTGGTTCCATCACGCCGCGATCTGGATTCTCCATCGCCCAGATGACGCCGGCGAGAACCGAGACCGTCACCTGCAGGCTGGTGGCGTTGTTGTAGGGCGCGAGCTTGCGGGCCTCGTCGATGCCCAGGCGAGAACCGAACCAATACGCGCCCTTGGCATGGCCCATCAGCAAGACGCCGAGTTCGTCGATGCCGGCGACGATCTCGTCCATCATCAGGCGTTTCCGCTTCTGGAGATGCCAGTTCTTGCCGGCGACTTCGTGGAGCGACAGCACCGCGTCATCGCAGGGGTGATAGGCGTAGTGCACCGTCGGGCGATACCGCACCGTCGTGCCGTCCCGCACCGTTAAGTAATCCGCGATCGAGATCGCCTCGCCGTGCGTGATGAGGAAACCGTGGAACGGGCCTTCCAGCGGTGTCCAGGTTCGAACCCGCTGGCTGGCGCCTGGGCGCATCAGATAGATGGCGCTATCGGAGCCGAAGTCATGGCGATGGCCGTCGACCGGCCAATGGGCCTCGTGACTGCCCCAGCCGAGCTCGGAGGGCTGGCAGCCCTCGCCCACGAAGCCGTCGATCGACCAGGTGTTGACGAATTCGCCGACCGCTTTCGGAACCGACGAGATCTGCGTGTCGCGCTCGGCGATGTGAATGACTTTGACGCCAAGCCGTGCCGCCAACTGACTCCAGCTGGTGCGATCGTTCGGCGCCTTGGCATCGCCGCCTGTGTCCCGGGCGACGTCGAGCAAGGCTTGCTTCACGAAATGCGAGACCAAGCCGGGATTGGCGCCGTGGGTGATCACCGCCGTCGGCCCCGGACCGGAGTTTTTGAGCGCCAGTGCGTTCTCGCGCAGGGCGTAGTTGGAGCGACGTGACGGCGACAGGCTGGGGTCGGTGTAGCCGCCGGCCCAGGGCTCGATACAGGTATCGAGATAGAGCGCGCGGATTTCGCGGCAGAACGTCGCCAAGGCTATGGACGACACGTCGACCGAAACGTTCAGGAGAAAGTCCCCGGCTTTCAGCAGCGGGGTCAACACGTCGCGATAGTTAGTCCTGTCGAGAGCGTGGCGCACGAACCGAATGCCGAGCCTGTTCGCGACGTCGTGGCCCCGTTCCTCCGCCGTGACGATGGTGATCCGGCTGGGATCCATGTCGATATGGCGCAGGATGAGCGGCAGGACGCCTTGGCCGATGCTGCCGAACCCGACGATGACCAACCGACCGGAAAAAGCGACGTGCTTCATGACGCGATCCTTAAGCAAAATGAGTGACGGTTCGACGACTTTGCGGTCCTCGCGGAAACCTAATCAGGACCGGCGGCGAATCGGGAGCCTCTCTCGATCGGCCTCGGCCGATGTCGCCACGATTCGAATCGATTCGCTAGCTCTCCCCTACCCCGATTCGGTCCAGGCGCGGCGCGGTGTTGAACGTTGTCCACAGGCCCGTCGTCGTCGCGTTCAAATAATCCTTGTCGGCGTTCTCGGCCCGACGATACGCTTCGCCCATCGATCACGTCGAAAACCGGACGGCATCCCGGTCGCTTTCCCAAGAAATTATCGAAGGCCCGCCCCCCGCTCCTCGATGGACCCAAGCTGTTCCTTTTCGGCTTGTCAACTCTGCCAGACCACCGGCTGCTGTACGCGGCTTGGTACAGAGAGCCTCATTGGTCGCGGCGCATTTTTGACGCCGAAAGAGAAAGCCCGGATCGCGTCCTCGACCGGCCGCCCCACGGCGGACTTCTCGGTCACCGTGGCCGACGGCGAGCACATCCTGAATTACATCCTCGCCAAGGCCGACGGGCGCTGCACCTTCTTGAACGACGCCAAGCAGTGCACGATCTATGACCAGCGGCCGATGGATTGCCGCTTCTATCCCTTCGATGTCGCCAAGATCGACGGCCGCCTGACCTGGATCGTCCACCTTCGCTATTGCCAGTGGGGAGCGAGCCAGTGGGAAGGCCAAGTCGGCGCCATCGAAGAGCGCTTCATGGCCGAGATCCTGCCGCATCTCGAGGCTTATGCGTCGGTGGTGCCGCCGCGCTGGGTCGACGGCATCGAAAGCTGGCGCCCGCTCCGGCCCCGTCAACATGGACGCGAAGCCGGCCAAACTGGTCTCCGCCGCTTAACGGCCGAGCGCGTTCTTAACGATCCGACCTTCTTTCATGATCATCGCTAGCCGCTCGCCCTGACCGGTGAGCAGCCGGATGTCGCGCAGCGGATCACCGTCGACCGCCAACAGGTCGGCGAAGGCGCCCCGCTTGATGACGCCGAGCTTGCCATTCATGCGCACGACTTCGGCGCCGATGGAGGTGGCGCTGCGGATGACTTCGGCGTTGGTCAGCACTTCGGCCCGGATCGCGAACTCTTCCGATTGGTGGACGTCGGGGCTGTGGAACAGGTCGCTGCCGAACGCCGTCTTGACGCCGTAGCGCTTGGCGAGTTCCAGCGACCGCGCCCCGCCGTCGATGACGTAGGCGTTCTTGGCCATCATTTCGGGCGCGAGGCCGAGCTTTTTCCCTTCGCGACGCATGACGTGATAGGTGACCAGGGTCGGGACCAGGAACATCCCGGCCTTCCCCATCTTCCGCGCCGCGTCGTCGTCAATCAGGTTGCCGTGCTCGATGGTGCGGACGCCGGCCGTGACGCAACGCCGAATGGCATCGGCCGTATAGGCATGGGCCAGCACATACGTGTGCGAGCGTGAGGCCTCGTCGACGATGGCCTTCATTTCTTCCATCGAATACTGGAGTTGGTCGATCGGATCGGCGGCCGAGCCGACGCCACCACCGGCCATCATCTTGATCTGATCGGCGCCGAGGCGAATTTCATCGCGCACGGCCTTGCGAACCTCAGGAACGCCGTCGGCAAGACGGGCAATGTTGCCGTCCAGACGCCAGCATTCGCAGGGCTCCTGCAACTCGGCCCGATTGCGTCCGTCGCCGTGACCGCCGGTCTGACTGACCGCACGGCCGGAGACAAACAGACGCGGGCCTTCGAACAAGCCGCGCTCGACGGCCATCTTGTGGCCAAGGTCGGCGCCACCGGTGTCGCGCACCGTCGTGAAGCCGCGACGGATGAGACCCCGCAACAGTTCCGCGACATAGGCCGTCGTCAGCGATGGCAACATGCTGGGCGGAACGATGATGCCGGTCTGGACGCTGGTCATCCCGGCATGGTTGGCGACGAACAGGATATGGACGTGGCAGTCGATCAAGCCGGGCATGAGCGTCCGCCCGCCGAGATCGATGGTCTTGGCGCCGGAAGCGCGGATTTGCCCCTTCTCGACGCGGGCAATCTCTTTGCCTTGGATCAAAACCTGGTAGCCGGAGAGGAGCTTCCCCTTCTCCACATCCAGCAACCCGAAGTTCTTCAGAATGGTATCGGCCACGTGGCTCTCCCCCTACGTCGTCGTTCGGTTGGTTATTCGGCCGCCACGCGACGCGGCTTGGCGCCGGCCTTGCCGGACCAGATCTTCATGACTTCGTCCGAATGGACGACGTCGACGCGGCTGCGCTGAACCTTGAGCGACGCTTCGTGCAAATCGCGGTCGTAGGTGCCGACGCAATCTTCGAGGACCACGGTGTAGTAGTCGTGGAACACCGAGTCGCGGGCCGTCGATTCGATACAGCCTTCAGTGGTGACGCCGATGCACATCAACGTCTTGATGTTGTTGACGCGCAGAACCATGTCGAGGTTCGTGCCCGTGAAGCTCGACGACCGCCACTTCGAGACGATCAACTCGTCGGGGCGCGGCTTGAAGTCGGGCATGAACTCGACGCCCTTCGTGCCGGCCACCATGCAGCCCTCTTGGGTCGGGTCCATCTTGCGCTTGGTGATCATGAAGCGGAGCCAAGGACCGGAGATGTTCTTGTGGTTCGGCCACCACGGCGTATCGACGTGGATGCGGAGCACGCCGAGTTGGCGGGCCGCTTCGAGAATACGTTTGGAATTGCGCAGGGCGTTGTCGATCAGCGACATGTCGCGGCCTTGATTGGCGAAGAAACCGCCTTGGCCGCAGTCGTCGATCGTCAAGTCGATCAAGACGAGGGCCGTGTGGGCGGGATCGACGATTTCCGACATTTCCGTGAGAACTTCACGGCCGCTAAGGACCAACATCGCTTTCGCTCCTGATGCGCGTGGAATGGGGACGCTGTGGCGTCGATGCTAGCCCAAGGAGGGGCCGCTAACCAACCCTCTTCGGCAGCAATCCGCCGCCGAATTTAAGCCTCGATGAGGCGCCCGCCTTCGAGGCGAACGGTACGGTCCATGCGCGACGCCAGCTCGGGATTGTGCGTGGCGACGAGAGCCGCCAACCCCGCTTTGCGGACCAGATCGAGAAGCACGGCGAAGACCGTTCCGGCGGTCTCGGGATCAAGATTGCCCGTCGGCTCGTCGGCCAGGAGCAGCTTCGGTGCATTGGCCAAGGCCCGGGCGATGGCGACGCGCTGTTGCTCTCCGCCTGAGAGTTTGCCGGGGCGGTGCCCGGCGCGCGCTTTGAGACCGAGCAATTCGAGGAGTTGTTCGGCCCGCTCACGGGCTTGCGGTCGTCCCAGGCCCGAGATGATTTGCGGAATGACCACGTTCTCGACGGCCGAAAATTCCGGCAAGAGGTGGTGATACTGGTAGACGAAGCCGATCGCTTCGCGGCGAATGCGGGTGCGGCCGTTGTCATCCAGGTTCTGACCGACCTCGCCGGCGATCGTGACGGTTCCTTCGTTGGGTTTTTCGAGAAGCCCGGCGATATGCAGCAGCGTGGATTTTCCCGATCCAGACGGCCCAACCAGGGCGACGATCTCGCCCTCGCGGATGGTGAGATCGACCCCGCGCAGGACGTGCAAGACGTCGCGGCCTTGCGGGAAGTTGCGGGCAACGCCGGCCAGCGTCAGGACCGCAGGCGCGCCGGACGCCTTACTCATAGCGCAGCGCCTCGGCCGGGTCGGTCCGCGCCGCACGCCACGACGGATACAGCGTCGCCAGGAACGACAGCGACAGGCCCATGGCAACGACGGTCACGACTTCCATCGGATCGATGACCGCGGGCAGTCGCGACAGGAAATAGATTTCCGCCGCGAACAACTCGGTCCCGGTGAGACCCTGAATCCATTGGCGGATGGTTTCGATATTCGCGGCAAAGGTCGTGCCGAGCGCGAAACCGGCAATAGTGCCAATGATTCCGACGCTGGCGCCGGCGATCAGAAAGATGCGCATGATCATACCGCGGGTCGCGCCCATGGTCCGGAGGATCGCAATGTCGCGTCCCTTGTCCTTCACGAGCATGATCAGGCTGGAGATGATGTTGAAGGCGGCGACCAGGATGATCAGCGTCAGGATCAGGAACATCACGTTGCGTTCGACCTGAACCGCATTGAAGAAGCTGGCGTTGGCCTGCTGCCAATCGTGGATGCGGCCTCGCCCTTCCAAGGCGGCCGAAATCGCCCGCCCCCGGGCCGGGGCACGGTCGGGATGATCGACCATTACTTCTAGGTTGGAGACGGCTCCGGCGAGTTGGAAATACACCTGGGCCGCGCCCATCGGCATGAAGAGGAAGCTTGAGTCGTACTCGTACATCCCGATCTGGAACAGGGCCGCGATCCGATAGGCGCGAAGCCTGGGAACGGTTCCAAAAGCGGTGACGTTGCCGCGCGGGGAAATGACCGTGATCGAGTCGCCGACGCCGAGCCCCAAATGTTGTGCGAGGCGCGAGCCGATCAACACCGTGTCTTGCCCGCCGAAATCGTCCAACGTGCCGGCGACAATATTGTCGGCGATGATGGCGCGGCGTCGGATGTCTTCGGGCCGAACGCCACGAACCATGGCGCCGCGCGCCGCTGCCGGCGACGTCACCATGACTTGGCCTTCGATGATCGGCGTGACGGAGACGACGCCAGGAATCTTCCGGACCGTCTCGGCCATGGCGTCGAAATCGGTGAGCACGCCCGACGTGCCGTAGACGCTGAGGTGGCCGTTCAATCCCAGGATACGGCCGAGAAGTTCATGGCGAAATCCATTCATCACGGACATGACGATGATGAGCGTCGCGACGCCGAGCGCGATGCCCAGCAGCGAAAACCACGCGATGACGGAAATGAAACCTTCTTGGCGGCGCGCTCGCAAATAGCGCATGGCCACCATCCATTCAAAGGCTCTGAACATCCCTTAAGTCTCCGCGACGGCGGTGGTCATCCCGCGATCTGGGCGAGCGCGGCGTCGAGCGTGAGATCTTGGCGTTCGCCGGTGGCGCGGCGCTTGATCTCGACCTGTCCGGCCTTGATGCCGCGGGGTCCGATGACGAGCTGCCACGGCAATCCGATCAGATCCATGGTTGCGAATTTGGCGCCGGCCCGGTCGTCGCGGTCGTCGTAGAGGACCGCAATGCCCTTCGCCCGCAAACGACCGTAGACGTCGTCGCAAACCTGGGTGCAGGCCGCATCATCCACTTTGAGATTGATCAAACCGACCGCAAAGGGCGCGACAGCGTCGGGCCAAATGATTCCGGCATCGTCGTGGGAGGCTTCGATGACGGCGCCAACCAATCGCGACACGCCAATTCCGTAGGAACCCATCTCAATGGCGACGTCCTCGCCATCGGGCCCGACGACCGTTGCTTTCATCGGCTTCGAATACTTTGAGCCGAAATAGAAGATGTGTCCGACTTCAATGCCGCGGGCGGAGACCAACGCGTCGCCAAGCGCTTTGCCCTTTTCGGGGTCATGCTTGTCGCCGGTCGTCGCGTAGGGTGCCGTCCAGCGATCGACGATCGGTTGCAGATCGCCCTCGTAATTTACGTCGTCGCCTGGCACCGCGATTTCCAGAAGGTCGCGGTGGCAAAACACTTCGCTTTCGCCGGTTTTTGCGAAGACGATGAACTCGTGGCTCATGTCGCCGCCGATGGGGCCGCTTTCGGCGACCATCGGAATGGCTTTCAAGCCAAGCCGCGCAAAGGTCCGCAAATAGGCGACGAACATCTTGTTGTAGGACCGCTTCGCGCCGGCGAAATCGACGTCGAAGGAATAGGTGTCCTTCATCAGGAATTCGCGGCCGCGCATGACGCCGAACCGAGGACGGACCTCGTCCCGGAACTTCCATTGGATGTGGTAGAGCATCTTCGGCAGCTGGCGGTAGCTGCGGATCGACGTGCGAGAGATATCGGTGATCAGCTCTTCGTTGGTCGGGCCGAACAGCATGTCCCGGTCGTGGCGGTCGGTGATGCGCAGCATCTCCTTGCCGTAGTCGTCGTAGCGGCCGCTTTCGCGCCATAGCTCGGCGGGCTGGATCGTCGGCATCAGAAGTTCTTGCGCTCCCGCCCGGTTCTGCTCATCGCGGACGATCGCCTCGATGTTTTTCAGAACCCTAAAGCCGAGCGGCAGCCACGAATAGATTCCGGCGCTGGCCTGTCGGACTAAGCCGGCCCGCAGCATGTAGCGGTGCGAGACGATCTGCGCCTCGGCCGGCGTTTCCTTAAGGATGGGAAGAAAATATTGGCTGAGTCGCATTGCTCCCGCGCTCGCTATCGTGACTGGAATCGGCCCGGACTTTACGGGAAGCCCCGCACTGCATCAACGCCGGCTATTTGCGGCTCTCGTAGCGCTTGCGGCAGGCTTCCGCGATGGCATGCTGTTCGGGATCTACGAGCAGTTGATCGTTCCAATAGACCCGCCACTGCTGGACGGTGATCCGGCCGAGAACAGCGTCGCCGACAAATCGACCACCGGCCCCGATCCCGTACTTCGCGGCAAGGTTGAACCAGACATCGATGGCGATCTCGTCGGGCAATCGAATGGTCGGGCTGCACGCCAGATCGGCGGGAGCGACGGGGCAGCCGCGAACGTCGACACCATGGCGGTATTCGACATCGGCGCTCGGCACATACACCGTGATCGCCGAGCAGTCATGCCGCGTCACGCGGAGTTCGCTTTGTGGGTCGGCAAGGGCCTCAGTAGTGAGGCCCAGAGCCAAGATCATGGTCAAAATTCCTAGTTTCATGGTCCCGATCTCCACGCCTTACAGTAGATCGGTTCTAATTAATAAAGCACTACCCGTGAAATTCCTTGTGGATGGCGTTACCGGCAATTTGCGTTCTTTGAGCAAGAATATTTCAAATTTAACGCTCTCGTAAAACATAGTGACGTCATTTGCCTGTTACGGTAGTCTGATCGTGTCCAAATACGGAATAAGGGTTTCGACTGGCCCGAGTTCACGGGAGGACAACTAGCACTCAGGCGCGGACTCTCATGCGCTTTAATTGCGGTGGACCAACCACCTTCCTCAGGCAGGATCGCAAGATCTTGCCTTTTATTTTTTCCGGGACCCGCCTTTACGTTTTTTCTGGCCCATCCACGGCGGATTGAGCCGCGCGATCTTCTTCCAGGTCGGACAGGTATCGCGATGGGCGCCCGGCAGATAGCCGACGCTCATCAAAAATTCGCCGACGACTTCACCGCCCATGAAGACGAAGGTTTTGCGAAAGAGCTTCACCCACGCGTCGCGATCGAGTGGGTGATTCTTGGCGATCCATTTGGCAAGTCCGCCATGACTGGCGCGTAGCGCCTCGATCCGTTTGGCGTTTTCGATGATCGCCTCGACCTTGCGGCGATTCCGGATGATGCCTTCATCCTTCAAGAGCCGCTCGATGTCGCGCTTGCGATAGGCGGCGACGGTATCGACGACAAAGCCGTCGAAGGCGCGGACCATCGTCGGTCGTTTTCTAAGAATGATGAGCCACGACAGCCCGGCCTGAAAGATCTCCAACGACATCCGGTCGAACAACTGTGCTTCGTCGGTCAGCGGAAAACCGTATTCGGTGTCGTGATACGGGCCGTGGATCGGATGGCCGGGCGCCGCGTCGCAATAGCCGCTCATCGCCCTGCCCTATGGCGCGACAATCGCGATGAGGCCGGCTTCGGAAATCCAATAGATGACGCCCCAGACCACGCCGGCGAGGACGGTGTTGGCGGCCATCTTGGCCAACAGGCGCGGCTTTTCCGGAGCGCCGGCCGATTGGCCCTTGGCGACGTCGGCGTCGTCGATCGGCCGGATTCCCCAGGGCAGAACGATAAAGATCGTCATCCACCAAATGACGGCATAGACGGCAATCCCCATCGGCCAATCCATCGCGTTCACCTTTCCTTGCTGCGGGTAGACGGCTCTTTAGTGCCGCACAACGTGGACGCGAGTCCACGGCTTCTTTCCGATCGTGGCGAAAAAGGCGCGGCGGGTCGCGATCCGAACCGCCTCGACGATAGCCTCGTCGTGGGCCAGAGGGCCCGCCTTCTCGATCGCGGTTTCGATGGCCGCGATGACATCGGATTCGACCTCGTCTTCACCGGCGTCGGTCAGGCCGGTCGTCGACATCATGGGCGATTCCACCAAACGGCCTTTGCGGTCGAAGACGACGGTGACGACGGCGGAGCCCTGAAAGATCGTTCGATTCAGGCTGCGGACCACTTCGCCGTCGATGGACACGGCCCGGTTGCCATCGACCATCAAGCGGCCGGACGGCACGGTGTCGACGATCTCGGCCCGGCCCGGGGCCAGGCGGACCATGGAGCCGTTTTCGGCGACGATGGCGGTGCGAACCTGACAGGTCTTGGCGAGGCGCGCGTGCTCGATCAAATGGCGGATCTCGCCATGCACGGGGACGGCGATCTTGGGGCGGGCCAGCGCGTACATATGCGCCAGTTCGTCGCGGCACGGATGGCCGGAGACATGGACGTCGTGGTCGCGCCAAGTAATGACGTCGACCCCGGTCCGGACCAGTTGATTGTGCAGCCGAGCGATCGACGTTTCGTGCCCGGGAATGACCCGCGACGAGAAGATCACGCGATCGCCGGGTTCCAGGGCGACGTTGGGGTGCGTTCCGGCGGCGATACGGGCCAGGGCGGCGCGCGGCTCGCCTTGGCTTCCGGTGCAGATGATCAGCACCTTGTCGCGCGGCATGTGGCCGCAATCGGCTTCGTCGACGAAGGCTGGAGTGTCCTGCAAATACCCGGTACCGCGGGCCGCGGCCTCGATCCGGCGCAACGACCGTCCAGCGATGACGACGGTACGATCGTTGGCGGCGGCGGCCCGGGCGATGGTTTCAAGGCGCGCCACGTTCGAGGCGAAACAGGCCACGGCGACCCGGTTCGGGCTATCGGCGATCACCTTGGTCAGAGTCTCCAGAAGGCTGGCTTCAGAGCCCGAGACGCCTTTCTCGAAGACGTTCGTGGAATCGCAGACGACGGCGAGCACGCCATCGTCGCCAAGGGCTTTCAGCGCCGCCTCATCCGACACCGGGCCGACCACCGGATCGGGATCGAACTTCCAATCGCCGGTATGGAGGATCGCCCCGAGCGGAGTGCGGATGGCGATGGCGTTCGGCTCGGGGATGGAATGCGTCAGCGTGATCAGTTCGAGATCGAAGGGGCCGAGCGAAAACCGCGAGCCGAGCTGGACGATCTTTACCGGAACCTTGTTGAGGCCGGCCTCACGCAACTTCGCGTCCAGGATCGCCGCGGTGAACGGCGTCGCATAGATGGGACAGCGCAGCCGGTCCCAGAGATACGGGACGGCGCCGAGATGGTCTTCATGGGCATGGGTCAGGACCAAGCCGATCAAACGGTCGCGGCGCTCGGCGATGAAGGTCGGATCCGGCAAGATGACGTCGGCGCGCGGGATGCTGCCGTCGCCGAAGGTCACACCGAGATCGACCATCAGCCATTCGGGATCGTCCGGCGGCCCGAACCCATAAAGGTTCAGGTTCATGCCGATCTCGCCGGCTCCGCCTAGCGGCAGAAAGACGAGTTCGTTGCCGGGTCTGCGGCTCATGCGGCGCGGTTGCGTCGGTCGATCAGGTACAGGCCGCGCAACGTCAGTTCCGGATCGACATGGGCGATCACGTCGGTCGCGCCGACGAACAAAGGCGCGAGACCCCCGGTCGCGACGACATCCATGGGCTGGCCGAACTCGCGGCGTATCCTGGTCACCATGCCTTCGATGAGCCCGACGTAACCCCAGAAGACGCCCGATTGCATGGCCTCGACCGTGCCTTTGCCGATGACCCGGAGCGGCTTTTGGACGGCGACGCGGGGCAGTTTGGCGGCGGCGAGATGAAGCGCCTCGACGGACAAGTTGATGCCTGGTGCGATGGCGCCCCCGCAGTAGCCGCCCTCGGCGTCGACCACGTCAAACGTGGTTGCCGTGCCGAAGTCGACGACGATCAGCGCGCCCTTATAGGTGGCATGGGCGGCTATGGCGTTCACCAGGCGATCGGCGCCGACTTCCTCGGGCCGGTCGACGAGGACTCGGATATCGAGATCGACTCCCGGTTCGCCGACGATCAACGGCTCGCGGCCGAAGTACTTGCGGGCCAGGGTCTTCAGATTGAACAGCGTCGCCGGAACGACCGTGGCGATGACGACGCCGGTGATTTCGGCACGTTCGACGCCGGTCAGCTGCATCAATTGGAGAAGCCAAACGCCAAGCTCGTCGGCGGTGCGTTCGGCCGCCGTCGAGATGCGCCATTCGCCTTTGATGGCGCCGGCGTCATCGAAGACCGCGAAGACGGTGTTGGTGTTGCCGGAATCGATGGCGAGAAGCATGGGTTTAATGCCGACGGCCGAGGAAGACGTCGCCCGAGCTGACCCGCCGCGTCGCCGCGCCCTGGGCCAACATCAAGGCTCCGTCGGAATCGAGGCCGACGAAGATACCTTCGATCGATTCATCGGCGAGACGGACGGTCACCGTCTCGCCGATACCGCGCGCGTACTCAAGCCAACGGCCGCGCACCGGAGCGAAGCCCTGCTCTTTCCACCGGTCCAGCCAGGACGCGAGGCGACCGGCGAAGACTTTCAAGACAGCCAACGGATCCAGGTCGCCGCGACCGGCGACGGCGAGCGACGTCGCCGGCGTTTCGGCGTCCGACGGGTAATGGGCGATGTTGACGCCGACACCGACCACCAACCAATCGACGCTTCCCGGACGACGCGTCGAAGTCTCCAGCAGAATGCCGGCGACCTTGCGGCCATCCACCAGAACGTCGTTCGGCCATTTGCAGGCGACATGCACGCTCGGATCGAGCAGACCAGACAAGGTTTCGGCGAGAGCCACGGCGGCAATGAAGCTCGCCTGCAGGGCGATATTGGCGGCGCAATCGGGCCGCAGCAGAAACGAACAGTAGAGATTGCCGGGCTCAGAGACCCAGCGTCGGCCGCGTCGCGCCTTGCCGGCGGTCTGAGCGCGGGCCCAGACGACCGTGCCGTGTTCGGTTCCGGTGGCGGCGAGCCGTTTCGCCTCCTCGTTGGTCGAACCGATCGTGTCGAGGGCGATCAGTCGAAAGCCCGCGGGAAGCTGGGCGATCGCCGCCATTTAACGGAACAGAGCCTGGGCGGCTACATCGGCCGCGATCAGGAGCGGCGCCGGCCAGGCGAAGAAGAACAGGATCAGGGCGCTGGTCACGGTCAGGACCACCGACAGATTGAGGCCGAGCGGACGATCGAAAGCTTCGACCGGTTCGTCGAAGTACATGACCTTGACGACGCGGAGGTAATAGAACGCCGCGACGACGCTGGACAGCACGCCGATCACGGCGAGGACGTAGAGCTCGGCTTCCATGGCCGCGAGGAAGACGTAGAGCTTGCCGAAGAAGCCGGCTAGCGGCGGAATGCCGGACATCGAGAACATGAAAATGGCCAGCGCCAAAGCGAGGCGCGGCTGGATCTTGGACAAACCAGCGAGCTCGTCGATCCCTTCGACCATCCGCCCGGCGCGTCGCATGCACAGGATGCAGGCGAAGGTTCCGAGGTTCATGAACAGATAGATGGCGAGATAGATCAAAACGCCGCGCACCCCGGCTTCATCGCCGACCGCAAGGCCGATCAACACGTACCCGACGTGGCCGATCGAGCTGTAGGCCATCAGGCGCTTGATGTTGCGCTGATTGATCGCGGCGACCGCGCCCAAAATCATCGAGGCGATCGAAATGAAGACGACGATCTGTCGCCATTCCGAGAGCAGTTCACCGAAGGGCCCGATCATGACGCGCACGAACAACGCCATGGCCGCGACTTTCGGAGCGACCGAGAAGAACGCTGTAACCGGAGTCGGCGCGCCTTCGTAGACGTCTGGCGTCCACATGTGGAACGGCACCGCCGAAACCTTGAAGGACAGGCCAGCCAGGATGAAGACCAGCCCGACGATGACGCCGACCGAAATGTCGGGGCCGCTGAAATGGGTCGCGAGCGCGTCGAACGACGTGGTTCCGGTAAAGCCGTACACCAGCGACGCGCCGTAGAGCAGCATCCCCGACGCTAGAGCCCCGAGGACGAAATATTTCAGGCCGGCTTCGGTCGAGCGCAGCTCTTCGCGTTGGAACGAGGCGATGACGTAGAGGGTCAAGGACTGCAGCTCGAGACCGAGATAGAGCGCGATGAGGTCGTTGGCCGAGACCATCATCATCATGCCCAGCGTCGCGAACATGACGAGGACGCCGTATTCGAAGCGGGCCACGCCGTGGGTCTCGAGATAGTCCTCGGCCATGATCACCGAGAACGCCGACGCCACCAGGATCAAGACCTTGGCGTAGGTCGCGAAGTCGTCGACGACGAACATGCCGCCGAAGGCGAGACGCCGCTCACCGGCCACGGTCAGGACCAGGACGAGTGTAAGGATCAGCGAAATCACCGCGAGCCCCGACACGATGCGGCAGGTCGCGACGTCTTCCTTGATGCCTTCCTTCTGGAAGGCGCCGAAGATGAGAAGTGCCATCGCCGTCGTCGCCAGGAACAGCTCGGGCAACGCCGCGACGAGGCCGGTGAGTTGAACGAAGGTCATGAGCGGGGCTCCGGCTGGCTCATCGACCGGCCATGGCGAGCGCGCTGCCGCGGGCGGCGTCGATCTGGCTGATCAAGTTTTCGACCGAGGCGTGCATGACATCGAGAACCGGCGCCGGATAAATACCGATCCACAGAACCAGGAGGATCAACGGCGCGAAGACCGCGATCTCGCGCGGCGACAAATCCAGGATCTTGGCGAGGCCGTCCTTGGTCAGTTTCCCGAAGACGATGCGGCGATAGAGATACAGCATGTAGGCCGCGCCGAGCACCACGCCGGTCGCGACCAGAGCCGCGGCGACGGGGCTGACCTGGTACAGCCCGACCAGGACCAGGATTTCGCCGACGAATCCGCTCGTGCCCGGCAGTCCGACCGAGGCCAGCATGAACACCATGAAAGCGATGGCATAGGCCGGCATGCGGCTGACCAGCCCGCCGTAGCTATCGATCAGGCGCGAATGCATCCGGTCGTAGACGACGCCGACGATCAGGAACAACGCCGCCGACACCAAGCCGTGACTCAGCATCTGGACGATGGCGCCTTGGAGGCCTTGGGGCGTGAACGTGAACGTCCCCGCCGTGACGAAGCCCATGTGCGCGACCGAGGAATAGGCGATCAACTTCTTCATGTCCTCCTGAGCCAGCGCGACCAGGGAGGTGTAGATGACGGCGATGATCGAAAGCCCGAAGACGAAGGGCGCAAGCTCGATCGAGGCGACCGGGAACATCGGCAGCGAGAAGCGCAAGAACCCATAGCCGCCAAACTTCAAGAGGACGCCGGCAAGGATGACCGATCCGGCGGTCGGCGCCTCGACGTGAGCGTCAGGCAGCCACGTATGGACCGGCCACATCGGCACCTTGACCGCGAAGGACGCGAAGAACGCGATCCACAGCCAGGTCTGCATCGACTCCGGGAAGCGGTGAGTCATGAGTACGGGGATCGAGGTCGTGCCGGCCTCGGAATAGATCGCCAGCATCGCCAGCAGCATCAGGACCGAGCCGGCCAGCGTGTAGAGGAAGAACTTAAACGCCGAGTAGACCCGGCGCGGCCCGCCCCAGATCCCGATGATCAGGAACATCGGGATGAGCGTGCCTTCGAAGAAAATGTAGAAGAGGAACAGATCGAGGGCCGAGAACATCCCGACCATCATGGTTTCCATGGCCAGGAAGGCGACCATGTACTCGCGGACCCGCTCGGTGATGGATTCCCAACTGGCGAGGACGCAGATGATGGTGAGCAGCGTCGTCAGCGGGATGAACAGCATCGAGATGCCGTCGACGCCCAGCCGATAGGTGATGCCGAAATCGGCGATCCACTGCGCTTCTTCTTGGTATTGGAAGTCCGGCGTGCGGGAATCGAACCCGAACCAGATGAACAGCGACACGACGCAGGTGATCAGCGACACCCACAACGCCGTCCAACGGGCGTTGCGCGCCACTTCCTCTGGCGTGCCGCGGATCAGCAGAATGAACGCAGCGCCGACGAGCGGCAGGAACGTCGTTACCGACAGGATCGGAAACGTGGTCATGCCCTACCCCAGCCTCGAGAACAGATACCAACTGACCAGGATGACCACCCCGGCCAGCATCGCGAAGGCGTAGTGGTAGAGGAAGCCGCTCTGCAGCGCGCCGGCTCGACTGGCCAGATTGAGCGTCCCGGACGCGAGGCCGTTCGGGCCGAAGCCGTCGATGATCGCTTCGTCACCGGTCTTCCAGAGATTGCGGGCGAGTGCGAAGGACGGGCGGACGAAGAGCATGTCGTAGAGCTCGTCGAAGTACCACTTGTTGAGCAGGAATTTGTGCAGGCCCGGGAAGGTCCGGGCGATGGCGTCGGGCAGCGTCGGCCGGATCGCGTACAGCAGAACGGCGATCGCGATGCCGAGTCCCGACAGGCTAAGCGGCAGGAATTTGACCCAAGGTGCGACGTGGTGGGCATGTTCCAGCGCCGGGTGGGAATCGAAAATCAGAATGGCTTCGCCCCAGAACCGGTCCGCGCCTTCGCCGTCGAATGCCGAGTAGCCGACGAAACCGGCCGTGACCGCGCCGATCGCCAAGAAGATCAGTGGCCAGAGCATGATGGCCGGCGATTCATGGACCCGCGCCATGACGGCTTCATCGGCGTGCGGCGCGCCGTGGAACGTCAGGATCAACAGGCGGAACGTGTAGAACGCCGTCAGGCAGGCCGTCGCCGCACCGACCCAGAAGGCGAATTGGCCGACCGTCGTGCCGGAGGCGAACGCTGCCTCGAGGATGATGTCCTTCGAATAGTAGCCGGCAAAGGGCCAAATGCCAGCCCCCGCCAAGGACCCGATCCACATCACGACATAAGTGACCGGGATCAAGCGCCACAGTCCGCCCATTTTCCGCAGGTCCTGCTCGTCCGACAAAGCATGGATCACCGAGCCCGCCCCGAGGAACAAGAGCGCCTTGAAGAACGCGTGAGTCATCAGGTGAAACACGCCAGCCGAATAGGCGGAGACGCCGCAGGCAAAGAACATGTAGCCGAGCTGCGAACAGGTCGAATAGGCGATGACGCGTTTGATGTCGTTCTGCACGCAGCCGACGGACGCCGCGAACAGCGCCGTGGTCGCGCCGACGATCGTGACGACGGTCAAAGCGACGTCGGAGTACTCGAAGACCGGCGACAGGCGCGCCACCATGAACACGCCGGCCGTCACCATGGTCGCGGCATGGATCAGGGCGGAGACGGGCGTCGGGCCTTCCATCGCATCGGGCAACCAGGTGTGAAGTCCGATCTGAGCGGACTTGCCCATGGCGCCGACGAAGAGCAGCAGGCAGACCACGGTGATGGCGTGGAACTCGCCGCCGAAAATCCGCATCGTCGCGTCGGCCTTGCCGGGCACCGCCTGGAAGATCGCGTCGAAATCGACGGAGTCGAACATCAGGTAGGTCGCGAAGATGCCGAGCGCGAAGCCGAAGTCGCCGACGCGGTTAACGAGGAAGGCCTTGATGGCCGCGGCGTTGGCCGACGGCTTTTCGTACCAGAAGCCGATCAGCAGGTACGACATCAAGCCGACGCCTTCCCACCCGAAGAACAGCTGGACGAGGTTGTCCGAAGTGACCAGGGCCAGCATGCAGAAGGTGAACAGGCTGAGATACGACATGAACCGAGGAATGCTCGGGTCATGGTGCATGTAGCCGATCGAATAGACGTGAATAGCCGACGAGACGACGCTGACCACCATGATCATGAGGGCGGACAGCGTGTCCATCTTCACCGCCCAGGACACCTCGAAGGTGCCGGACTCGATCCAGCGGAAGAGGTCGTCCGTGCCGACATTACCCCGGACCGCGACATCGTAGAAGACCGCGACCGCGAGCAAGGCGGCAACGATCATCGCGGCGCAGGTCACATACTGAGCGAGCCGATCGACGGTGTGGCGGGCGTCGTGATTGGCCGGCGTCGCGAAGGCGAGGATGCCCGCGATCAACCCGCCGAGGAGAGGCAGCAGAACGACGGCGACGGCCATATCAGCCTCTCATCAAGTTGACGTCTTCGACCGCGATCGAGCCGCGGTTGCGGAAGAAGACGACGAGAATGGCGAGTCCGATGGCGGCTTCGGCCGCGGCCACGGTCAACACGAACAGCGCAAAGACCTGTCCGACCATGTCGCCCAGCGTCGCCGAGAACGCGACCAGGTTGATGTTGACGGCGAGCAGCATCAGTTCGACCGACATCAGGATGACGATGATGTTCTTGCGGTTCAGGAAGACGCCGAAGATCCCGAGCGCGAACAGAACCGCGGCAACGGCGAGGTAATGGGCGAGGCCGATGGTCCACATATCAGAGGCCCTTCCCGCTCGGCACTTTGCGGATCTCGATCGACTCTTTGGCGCTGCGGGCGATCTGGGCCCCAATATTCTGGCGTCGAACGCCGGTGCGGCGCCGATGAGTGAGCACGATCGCGCCGACCATGGCGACGAGCAGCACCAGGCCGGCCGCCTGGAACAGGTAGATGTAGTGCGTGTAAAGCAGCCGCCCGAGGGCCTCGGTGTTGCTGATCGCGTCCGGCGTCCGGGTAATCGCGCTTCCGACCATGTCCGGAGCCAGCGTCCAGCCGACGACCACGGCGAGAAGCTCGGCGACCAGGACCAACCCGACCAATCCGCCGATCGGCAAATAGGTCAGGAAGCCTTGGCGAAGCTCCGAGAAATTGATGTCGAGCATCATGACGACGAAGAGGAATAGGACGGCCACCGCTCCGACATAGACGACGACCAGGATCATCGCCAAGAACTCGGCGCCCAGCAGCACGAAGAGACCAGCGGCGTTGAAGAACGCCAAGATCAGGAACAGTACCGAGTGCACGGGGTTGCGGGCGGAAATAACCAGCACCGCCGACGCGACCGCGACGCTCGCGAAGAGATAGAAGGCCAGGGCCTGAATCATCGGACCCGCCCCGGCTGCATCACGTTCCGCATTGTCTGCCCCCCCCTCCCCGATCCGGCCGTCAGCGATGCGGCGCGGCGCGAGACAAGCGCTCGGCGAGTTCGGTTTCCCAACGATCGCCGTTCGCGAGCAGCTTGGTCTTGTCGTAGAGCAGCTCGGCCCGGGTCTCGGTTGAGAATTCGAAGTTGGGCCCCTCGACGATGGCGTCGACCGGACAGGCTTCTTCGCAGAAGCCACAATAAATGCATTTCACCATGTCGATGTCGTAACGGGTCGTGCGGCGGCTGCCGTCGGCGCGCGGCTCGGCCTCGATGGTGATGGCTTGGGCGGGGCACACCGCTTCGCACAGCTTGCACGCGATGCAGCGTTCTTCGCCGTTCGGATAGCGCCGAAGCGCG
Organism: Rhodospirillales bacterium; assembly: GCA_009691105.1. Lineage (GTDB taxonomy): Bacteria > Pseudomonadota > Alphaproteobacteria > Rhodospirillales > SHVU01 > SHVU01. The sequence continues at coordinate 38,796 of SHVU01000002.1, read as the reverse complement.
TGCTCGCCACGGAAACGCGGGCTCAACGGCCCCTTCTCGTAGGGGTAATTGAGCGTCACCTTGGGGCGAAACATGTAGCGGAAGGTCAGGGCCAGGCCCGACAGCAGCTCGGTCAAAAAGACCGTTCGCATTCCGCGATCCAAAAACGACATCGCGTGTAGATCCTCCGTCGCTTTTCGTTATCGCCCGGCCAAGGGGCCGCCGTTCCACGCAACCAACGCTCCGACGATCACCACGCCGGCGAGCGACAGCGGCAGGAACACTTTCCAACCAAGACGCATCAACTGGTCATAGCGATAGCGCGGGAACGCGCCGCGAACCCAGATGAAGACAAAGAGCACCGCCGAAATCTTCAAGGCGAACCAGATCGGTCCGGGAATCCAGTTGAAGGGCGCGATATCAAAGGGCGGCAGCCACCCGCCGAGGAACAGAACCGCCGTCATGCTCGACATCAGGATCATGTTGGCGTATTCGCCGAGGAAGAAGAGCGCGAAGGTCATCGCCGAATATTCGACGTTGTAACCGGCAACGAGCTCGGCTTCGGCTTCGGGCAAGTCGAACGGATGGCGGTTGGTTTCGGCCAGGGCCGAGGCGAAGAACAGTACGGCCATCGGCAACAGCGGCACGACGAACCAGACCGACTTCTGAGCCATGACGATGTCGGTGAGATTCAGCGACCCGGCGCACAACAGGACCGTAATGATGATGAAGCCCATCGAGACTTCGTAAGACACCATCTGCGCCGCCGAGCGCAGCGCGCCCAGGAATGCGTACTTGGAATTGCTCGCCCAGCCGGCCATCAGGATGCCGTAGACGCCGAGCGACGAGATCGCGAAGAGATACAGGACGCCGACGTTGATGTTCGAGAGCACCAACCCGGGTCCGAACGGGATGACCGCCCAGGCGACAAGCGCCAACGAGAACGTGACGCAGGGCGCGAGAAGAAAGACGCCACGGTTCGCGCCCGACGGCACGATCGTTTCCTTGCACAAGAGTTTGATGCCGTCGGCGATCGGCTGAAGCAGACCCCAAGGACCGACGACGTTGGGGCCGCGACGCAGCTGCATCGCGCTCAGCACTTTGCGCTCGGCAAAGGTGAGGTAGGCAATGGACAGCATCAACGGCAGGACGATGGCGACGATCTTGATCACCATCCAGGCCGCAGGCCAGCCATAGCCGTCCCAGAACTCAACCATGGGTCCCCGTCTTTGCGGTTCCGGCGCCGAACGTGTCGACGCAGGCGGCCATGGTCGGCGAGGCGCGGCTGATCGGATCGGTCATGTAGAAATTTTCGACCGGCGAAACGAAGGGTTGATCGGAGGTCTGTCCATCGACGCCGACTTTGCGCCAGGTCGATGGCGTGATGTGATCGAGCGTTTCGAGGCGCGGATAGGCCGCGACCATACGCTGACGCAGCGTCGCGAGATCGTCGAACGGCAAGGTCCGGCCCAAGGCCGCCGACAAGGCGCGAACGATTGCCCAGTCTTCCCGTGCTTCGCCAGGTGCGAACACCGCCATCGTCGTGCGCTGAACCAGGCCTTCGGTGTTCACGTAGGTCCCCGACTTCTCGGTATAGGCCGCACCCGGGAGGATAACGTCGGCGCGATGCGCCCCGGCGTCACCGTGGTGGCCCTGATAGATCACGAAGGTGTGGCCGAGCCGGCCCATGTCGATCTCGTCGGCTCCGAGCAGATAGACCGCATCGAGGGCGCCGGCCGAGGCCGCTTCGAGAATGCCATTCGTGTCCTTGCCGCCGCGACCGGGCACAAAGCCGAGCGTCAGGCCGCCGACCCGGCTCGCCGCGGTGTGCAGGACGTTGAATCCGTTCCAGCCGTCGGTGCGACCGACCATGTGATAGCGCTCGGCCAGAAGCCCGACCTGGGCCAGCACGGCGGCGCCATCGGGACGGGCCAGAGCGCCCATGCCGACGATGAGCATCGGATGCTTTGCACCGGCGAGCTTTTTGGCGAAGGGATCGTCGCCCGACAGAATTTTGTCGAGCGCCCCCTGGCCGGAGCCCAACGGGCGATAGTCGTACGTCAGATCGGTCGCAGCGCCGACCAAGCCGATGTCGAACCCGCCCATCAAGTAACGCTTGCGAAGCCGCGCGTTGAGGATCGGCGCCTCGCGTCGCGGGTCGGTGCCAATCAACAGGCAGACGTCGGCCTTCTCGACCCCGGCGATGGTCGTGTTGAAGAGGTATCCGGCTCGGTTTTCGGCATCGAGCGGCGCGCCGTCCTGACGGCAATCGAGATGGGTCGAGCCGAGCGCCGCCATCAGTTCCTTCACGGCGTACATCGACTCGGCGCAGGCCAGATCGCCGGCCAAGGCCGCGATCCGCGAACCGGGAACGCCCTTGAGGCGTTCGGCAATCGCGGCGAAGGCTTCGTCCCAGGTCGCGGCCTGCAACTTTCCATTGCGGCGGACATAGGGACGATCGAGGCGCTGACGCATCAGGCCGTCGCACGCGAAGCGGGTCTTGTCCGAGATCCACTCCTCGTTCACGTCTTCATTGACGCGGGGCAGAACACGCAGGACTTCCGGACCGCGCACGTCGACGCGAATGTTGCTGCCGATAGCGTCCATGACGTCGATGGATTCGATTTTCGCGAGTTCCCAGGACCGGGCTTCGAACGCATAGGGCCGGTTGGTCAGCGCGCCGACCGGACACAGATCGATCATGTTGCCCGACAGCTCGGACGACAGGGCCTTCTGGACGTAGGTGCCGACTTCCATGTCTTCGCCGCGGCCCGTCGCGCCGAGTTCCTGAACGCCGGCGACTTCGGTCGCGAAGCGGATGCAGCGCGTGCAATGGATGCAACGCGTCATCGCCGTCGAGATCAGCGGTCCGAAGTCCTGTTCTTTGACGGCCCGTTTTGGCTCCTGATAGCGGCTGCCGTGATAGCCGTAAGCCATCGCTTGGTCCTGGAGATCGCACTCGCCGCCCTGATCGCAGATCGGGCAGTCGAGCGGATGATTCAGGAGTAGGAATTCCATGACGCCGCGACGGGCCTTGCGGACCATCTCGGTGTTGGTGTGGATGACCATGCCATCGGCGACGGGCTGGGCGCAGGACGCGATCGGCTTCGGCGACCGCTCCATCGCCACGAGGCACATCCGGCAGTTGCCGGCGATCGACAGACGCTCGTGATAGCAAAAGCGCGGGATCTCGATGCCGGCGACTTCGCAGGCCTGGATCACGGTGAAGCCGGCGGGAACCTCGACCGACTGGCCGTCAATGGTGAGCTTCGGCATAGCCTCTCCTCACGCTGCCAGGGTTCGCGAACGTCGCTCGGCGATCCGGCGTTCCATCTCGGGGCGGAAATGGCGGATCAGACCTTGGATCGGCCAGGCCGACGCGTCGCCATGGGCGCAAATCGTGTGGCCTTCGATCTGACGGCTGACTTCTTCCAGCAAGTCGATCTCTTCGACCCGCGCGTCGCCGGTCACCATCCGCTTCATCATCCGATAGAGCCAGCCGGTGCCTTCGCGGCACGGCGTGCATTGGCCGCAGCTCTCGTGCATGTAGAATTTGGACAGCCGGGCAATGGCTTTGACCAGGTCGGTCGACTTATCCATGACCATGACCGCGCCCGTGCCGAGGCCGGACTTGGCCTGAACGAGCGAGTCGAAATCCATCAGCACGGTCTCGCAGACCGACTTTGGAATCATCGGCACCGACGAGCCGCCCGGAATGATCGCGAGCAGATTATCCCAGCCGCCGCGCACGCCGCCGGCATGACGTTCGATGAGTTCCTTCAGCGGCACGCTCATCGAATCTTCGACCGTGCAGGGCCGGTTGACGTGGCCGGAGATGCAAAAGAGCTTCGTCCCGGTGTTGTTGGGACGGCCAAGTCCGGCGAACCAGGCCGGGCCGCGCTTCAGAATGGCCGGGACGACCGAGACGGTCTCGACGTTGTTGACTGTCGTCGGGCAGCCGAAGACGCCAGCGTTGGCTGGGAACGGCGGCTTGAGCCGAGGCATCCCCTTCTTGCCTTCGAGGCTTTCGATCAAGGCCGTTTCTTCGCCGCAGATATACGCGCCGGCGCCGCGGTGAACATAGAAGTCGAACGCGTAGCCCGAGCCGCAGGCGTCCTTGCCGATGAGCTTCGCGTCGTAGGCTTCATCGACGGCGCGCTGCAAGGCTTCGGCTTCGCGATAGAACTCGCCGCGCACGTAGCAATAGGAGGCATTGGCGCCAAGCGCGACGGCTGTGAGAAGCGCGCCTTCGATGAGCTTGTGCGGTTCGTTGCGCAGGATCTCGCGATCCTTGCAGGTGCCGGGTTCGCCTTCGTCGGCGTTGATGACGAGAAAGTGCGGCCGACCATCGGGAACCTTCGGCATGAAGGTCCACTTGAGCGCGGTCGGGAACCCTGCCCCGCCGCGGCCGCGCAATGACGCCGCTTTGCATTCGGCGATGATCCAGTCGCGGCCCTTGAGGACCAGCGCCTTGGTCGAATCCCAATCGCCGAGCGCCTTGGCGCCGTCGAGCGTCGTCGGCCTGAGCCCGTAGATGTTGTTAAAGATGCGATCCTGGTCGTTCAGCATCACGCGCCCCCCGCCCGTGGATCGTCCTTGCGCCATTTAGGCGCGAGAACCGCCTTCTCGTCAGTCAACGTCGTCAGTCCCTCCATCGGCTCGCCACCTTTGCGTCCGATTTGCGGACCTGGCTTCACCGATTGGCCGGCCTTGAGCGCCGCGAGGATGCCGCGCAGACGGTCCGGATCCAGGTCTTCGAAATAATCGTTGCCGATCTGTACGATCGGGGCGTTGACGCAGGCGCAGAGGCATTCGACTTCGGAGAGCGTGAATTTGCCGTCCGCCGTGGTCTCGCCGAGATCGACGCCGAGCGACTCGCGACACGTGGCGACGATCGCTTCCGAGCCGCGCAGCCAACACGGCAAGCTCGTGCAGACCTGGACGTGATGCTTTCCGACCGGCTTGAGATTGAACATCGTGTAGAAGGTCGCGACTTCATAGACGCGGATCCGCGGCATCTTCAGAAAATCGGCGACGTAATCGATGACGTGCTGCGGCAGCCAGCCAGCGTTCTGCTTCTGCGCCAGATGGAGCAGCGGCAGGACGGCGCTGGCGTGATAGTCCTCGGGATATTTGGCGATGATCGCCGCCGCCCGCGTCAAATTCTCGGACGTAAAGGCGAAGGCCGTTTGCGTCTGCGTGTCGCTCATCGGTCGATCTCGCCGAAGACGATGTCGAGGGAGCCGATGTTGGCAACCACGTCCGCCAACAAATGCCCGCGGCTCAGGAAGTCGAGAGCCTGCAGATGCGCAAATCCCGGGGCGCGGATCTTGCAGCGATAGGGCTTGTTCGTGCCATCGGAGACTAGATAGACCGCGAACTCGCCCTTCGGCGCTTCGACGGCTGTATAGGTCTCGCCGGCCGGGACGTGATAGCCCTCGGTGTAGAGTTTGAAGTGATGGATGAGCGCTTCCATCGAGCGCTTCATCTCGGCGCGCGACGGCGGCGCCACTTTGCCGTCGGCGGTCTTGACCGGGCCGGACGGCATTTTGGCGATGGACTGACGAATGATCTTGAGCGACTCGCGCATCTCGACGACGCGGACAAGATACCGATCGTAGCAATCGCCGTGCTTGGCGATCGGAATGTCGAAATCCATGTCTGCGTAGGCGTCGTAGGGCTGGGCCTTACGCAAATCCCACGGAATGCCTGAAGCCCGCAGGTTCGGCCCCGTGAAGCCCCAGTCGTAACATTCCTGGGCCGTGATCACGCCGATGTCGACGGTGCGCTGCTTGAAGATGCGGTTCTCGGTCAGCAGTTCCTCGATGTCGTCGATGACCTTCGGGAACTTTTGCGCCCAGGCGTCGATATCATCGGTCAGGCCGGGCGGCAGATCGAAGGCGACGCCGCCGGGCCGGAAATATCCCATGTGCAAACGCGCGCCACTCGCCCGCTCGCAGAACTCCATCAACCGCTCGCGCTCTTCGAAGCCCCACAGCATCGGCGTCATGGCGCCGACGTCCATGGCATAGGCGGTGACGTTGAGGATGTGGTTCAGAATGCGGCCGATTTCCGCGTAGAGGACGCGAATGTACTGGCCGCGCGGCGGCGCTTGAATGCCCAGAAGCTTTTCGACGGCGAGCGCGAAGGCGTGCTCTTGGTTTTGCGGCGCGACGTAATCGAGACGGTCGAAATACGGCACCGCCTGCAGATACGTCTTCCGTTCGATCAACTTTTCCGTGCCGCGATGCAGGAGCCCGATATGCGGATCGGCGCGTTCGATGACCTCGCCGTCCATTTCGAGGACCAGTCGCAGAACGCCGTGCGCCGCCGGATGCTGCGGCCCGAAGTTCATCGTGAAGTTCTTGATTTCGGTGACGGCCATCAGGGCTTCCCGGTCACGGCGGGTTTATCCGCGGCCGCTGCCGTTGTGGCTTTCTCGTCGCCGGGCAGGACGCGAGTCATCCCTTCCCATGGGCTCAAGAAATCGAAGGTGCGGAATTCTTGTGTCAACTTGACTGGTTCGTAGACGACGCGCTTTTGCTCGTCGTCATAGCGAACTTCGACGAAGCCGGTCAGCGGGAAATCCTTGCGCAGCGGATGCCCGTCGAACCCGTAGTCGGTCATGATCCGGCGCAGGTCGGGATGATCGGAGAAATAGATCCCGAACAAATCCCAGGCTTCGCGTTCCCACCAATTGGCCGCACTGAACACGGCGGCGACGGACGGAACCGGCGTCGTTTCGTCGGTCGTGATCTTGATCCGGACGCGGAAATTGTTGGCGAGGCTGAGAAGATTGTAGACGACCTCGAAGCGCTCGCGCCGCTCCGGATAGTCGACGCCGCACACGTCCATCAGCTCCTGGAACTGACAATACGGATCGTCGCGGAGGAACCGCAGGATTTTGGCAATGGCGTCGCGGCGCACGGTCAAGGTCAGTTCGCCGAGCCGCGTGTCGGTCGCCACCAAATCCGCGACGAGCGCGCCGCCGAGATAGTCGGCGAGATCCTTCAGGGCGGGATCGACGGTCGCAGTCATGTCCGTGACGCGTCTGATGTCCGAGCGACTAGCGCCACAGGCGCCCGGTGCGCCGGATCTTCTTCTGGAGAAGGAGAATGCCGTAGACGAGCGCCTCGGCCGTCGGCGGACAGCCCGGGACATAGACGTCCACCGGCACGATGCGGTCGCAGCCGCGCACGACGGAATACGAATAATGATAGTAGCCGCCGCCATTGGCGCAGCTGCCCATCGAAATCACGTACCGCGGCTCGGCCATCTGGTCGTAGACCTTGCGGAACGCCGGCGCCATTTTGTTGGTCAGCGTGCCGGCGACGATGATCACGTCCGATTGCCGTGGGCTGGCGCGGGGCACGACGCCGAATCGATCCAAGTCATAGCGGCTGGCATAGGCGTGCATCATCTCGACGGCGCAGCAGGCCAGACCGAAGGTCATGGGCCACAGCGAACCGGCGCGCGCCCAATTGACGAGCTTGTCGAGCTGGGCGACGACGAATCCCTTCTCGGTCAGATCGGCGGTGACGCGCTTGAGCGCCGCATCCGATTCGAGCGAGATCGGAGCCGGTGCGATGAGCGGCCGTTCGGTCGCCGGAGTCATTCCCATTCGAGAGCTCCCTTGCGCCATTCGTATACGAATCCGATCGTCAATACGCCGAGGAACAGCATCATCGACCAGAATCCAAACATTCCGATGTCGCCCAGGGTGATCGCCCAGGGAAAGAGGAATGCGACTTCGAGATCGAAGATGATGAAGAGAATCGCCACGAGATAAAAACGAACGTCGAATTTTTGACGGGCGTCGCCGAACGCCTCGAAACCGCATTCGTAAGCCGACACCTTCTCCGGGTCCGGGCGCTGCTGCGCCACGATGTAGGACGCGATGAGCACCACCACTGACAAGCCGCCAGCGATAGCGAGGAAGGCCAAGATCGGCAGATATTCTGCAAGGATCGCGGACACGGAGCCTACTCCTTTGGCCCTTCACGAACCGGGCTTGGACCGGCACCGGCGGAAGAAAACGTGGCGGGAGTGACGGGACTCGAACCCGCGGCCTCCGGCGTGACAGGCCGGCGCTCTAACCGGACTGAGCTACACCCCCGAAACACGTCTGAACGGACGAGCCGCTCTTGCGCGATCCATGTAATCCACTGCGGAAAGCAAGTCAAGCAAACCCGAGGATTTCCGGCCTTCCGCGTGAGATGGTGGGCGATGACGGTTTCGAACCGCCGACCCTCTCGGTGTAAACGAGATGCTCTACCGCTGAGCTAATCGCCCTTTCCGGACCTTATCGGACGTACGGCGGGACACGCAACCGCGCCAACCTTTGCCCTCAAAAGCAAAACGCCGGCCACTGATCCGCGGCCGGCGTTCGAGCGACACCCTTGCGGGCGTAGCCTCAGTTCACCAAGTCTTTGAGCTGCTTACCGGCCTTGAACTTCGGATGGTTGGAAGCCGGAATTTGAATCTTTTCGCCGGTCCGGGGGTTGCGTCCCTGGGTCGCCTTACGACGGGCGACATGAAACGTCCCAAAACCGACCAAACGGACCTCGTCCCCTTTTTTGAGCGAGGCACCAATGGCATCTAAAATGCTTTCGACTGCCTTATTGGCATCTACTTTCGACAAGTCCGTGGCTTTCGCGACGGACGCGATCAGATCGTTCTTGTTCAACGCTGACCCCCTTTGCGCTGGAGTGATTCTCGGAATGACGACTCTCTTCGCAACGACCCAGCGTCGCGATAACGGTAATTCTAGGGCTCGCTCGCGAGCGGCGTCAACCACGGATCGCACCTTGTCCCCAAATATTTCTGAGTGTGCGAATCGTCATAGAACCGCGAATCGATGATTCGCGGTTCTATGAAACCGAGTCGTTTTAGTGGGTGACGACGTCGCCGACGTCGTCGTCGCCTTGTGAGCGATCGGGCGTCTTGTTCTCTTCGTCTTCGTCCCAGGTCACAGGCGTCGGCTGAGACACCAAGGCGTGCTTGAGGACTTCATCGACGGTCTCGACCGTAATGATCTCGATGCCCCGCTTCACGTTGTCCGGAATATCCGCCAAGTCCTTGGCGTTTTCCGCCGGGATGAGGACGCGCTTGATGCCGCCGCGTACCGCCGCCAGGAGCTTTTCCTTAAGCCCGCCGATCGGAAGCACCCGCCCGCGCAACGTGACTTCGCCGGTCATGGCGACGTCGCGACGGATCGGGATACCGGTCAGCACCGAGACGATCGACGTCACCATGGCGACACCAGCCGACGGTCCGTCTTTCGGCGTGGCACCTTCGGGCACGTGGACGTGGATGTCCTTGCGCGTGAAGATCGGCGGCTTCAATCCGAACTGCAGGCAGCGGGACTGAACGTAAGACTTCGCCGCCTGGATCGACTCCTGCATGACGTCGCCGAGCTTGCCGGTGATGGTCATGCGGCCCTTGCCGGGAACCACGATGGCTTCGACCGACAGCAACTCGCCGCCGACCTCGGTCCACGCGAGACCCGTGACCACACCGACCATGTCAGACGCCTCGACCTCGCCATACCGATAACGCCGGACGCCGGCAAACTTGCCGAGATTGCGCCGCGTCACTTCGATCTGCGTCGCGTTGCCCATCATGATCTCTTTGATGGCTTTCCGCGTTAGATTGGCGAGTTCACGCTCGAGGTTTCGAACGCCGGCTTCACGCGTGTAATAGCGGATCACGTCGCGCAACGCGCCTTCTGTGATCTCCCACTCGCTGCTCTTCAGGCCGTGCGTCTTCATCTGCTTCTCGATGAGATGCAGCTTGGAAATCTCGACCTTCTCGTCCTCGGTGTAACCGGAGAGACGGATGATCTCCATACGGTCGAGGAGCGCCGGCGCCATGTTCAGCGTGTTCGCCGTGGTCACGAACAGAACGTCGGACAGGTCGTAATCGACCTCCAGATAGTGATCCTGGAACGAGTTGTTCTGTTCGGGATCCAACACTTCGAGCAACGCCGACGCCGGATCGCCGCGCCAGTCGTGGCCGAGCTTGTCGATTTCATCCAACAGGAACAGCGGGTTGGATGATTTCGCCTTGCGCATGCCCTGAATGACTTTGCCGGGCATCGAGCCGATATAGGTGCGCCGGTGACCGCGGACTTCGGCTTCGTCGCGAACGCCGCCAAGCGACATCCGGATGAAGTTGCGTCCTGTGGCCTTGGCGATCGACTTGCCGAGCGAGGTCTTCCCGACGCCCGGAGGGCCGACGAGGCACAAGATCGGGCCGCCGACTTTGTTGGTCCGCTGCTGAACCGCCAAATACTCGAGGATGCGGTCCTTCACCTTATCGAGCGCATAGTGATCGGCGTCGAGGGTGGCGCGCGCGTTCTTGATGTCCTTTTTGACCCGCGTCCGCTTGCCCCAAGGGATGTTCAACATCCAGTCGAGGTAATTGCGGACGACCGTAGCTTCGGCCGACATCGGGCTCATGCCGCGCAGCTTCTTGATCTCGGCCTGAGCCTTTTCGCGAGCTTCCTTGCTCAGCTTGGTCTTCTTGATGCGCTCGTCGAATTCACCGAGTTCGTCGCGGCCTTCCTCGCCTTCGCCGAGCTCCCTCTGAATCGCCTTGAGCTGCTCGTTCAAATAATACTCGCGCTGCGTCTTCTCCATCTGCCGCTTCACGCGGTTCCGGATCTTCTTCTCGACCTGGAGAAGACCGATTTCGGATTCCATCGCGGCGTAGACGCGCTCCAACCGCTCGCTGACCTTCGCGATCTCGAGAAGCTGCTGCTTGTCGGCTATCTTGAGCGACAGGTGCGAGGCGATCGTGTCGGCGAGCTTGCTCGCGTCCTCGATCTGGTTGATCGAAACCAAGACCTCGGGCGGGATCTTCTTATTGAGCTTGATGTACTGCTCGAACTGCTGGACGACCGAGCGGGTCAGCGCTTCGACTTCGCGCGGCTCGCCGATGTCGTCGGCCACCGGCTCGGTCTTGGCCAAGAAGAACTTCGGATTTTCAACGAAGCCGGTCAGCCTGGCGCGATAGCCGCCTTCGACCAGGACCTTCACGGTACCGTCGGGCAGTTTCAGGAGTTGGAGAACGGTCGCAACCGTCCCCATCCAGTACATGTCTTCCGGAGTCGGGTCGTCTTGCGACGCCTTCTTCTGGGTGATGAGAACGATCTGCTTATCGGCCTTCATCACTTCTTCGAGGGCGTGAACCGACTTCTCGCGCCCAACGAACAGGGGCACGATCATGTGCGGGAACACCACAATGTCGCGAAGCGGAAGAACCGGGAATTCGTTGCCACTTGTCGAAGCTGGCACCATCGCGTCCTCTCAAGTCCGGCCCGTTAGGCACCGGATACGCCACAAAATGTCTTAACTAGGTGGCCCCCCTGACCGACCTGGTCAAGGGGGGTGGCAACTCAAGCCGTGGACCCGACGTCCTCGCGACGATCGGCATAGATATAGAGCGGCTTGGCGCGCCCTTCGGAAACCTCGCGATTGATCACGACCTCGTTCACGCCTTGGAGGCCCGGCAGCTCGAACATGGTGTTCAGCAAGATGTCTTCCATGATCGAGCGTAGCCCGCGGGCCCCGGTATTGCGTTCGATGGCGCGGTTCGCGATGCCTTCCAGCGCCGGATCGGCGAAGGTCAGCTTGACCCCTTCCATCTCGAACAAGCGCTGGAACTGTTTGACCAGCGAGTTCTTCGGACGGGTCAGGATCTCGATCAACGCCGAGCGATCCAGATCGTCCAAGGTCGCGACGACCGGCAAGCGGCCGACGAACTCGGGGATGAGGCCGTATTTCAGAAGATCCTCGGGCTCGATGTCGCGGAGGATTTCACCCGTGTAGCGCTCCTCTGGTCCGATGACTTCGGCGCCGAAACCGATCGACGCGCCGCGAGTCCGCTTCGAGATGATTTTCTCGACGCCAGAAAACGCACCACCGCAGATGAAGAGAATGTTGGTCGTATCGACCTGGAGGAACTCCTGCTGCGGATGCTTGCGGCCGCCCTGCGGCGGAACGCTGGCGATCGTTCCTTCCATGATCTTGAGCAGCGCTTGCTGCACGCCCTCGCCCGACACGTCGCGCGTAATCGACGGGTTGTCGGACTTGCGCGAGATCTTGTCGACTTCGTCGATGTAGACGATGCCGCGCTGAGCGCGCTCGACGTTGTAGTCGGCGTTCTGCAGCAACTTGAGGATGATGTTCTCGACGTCTTCGCCGACGTAACCGGCTTCGGTCAGCGTCGTCGCATCGGCCATCGTGAACGGCACCTCGAGGATGCGGGCCAACGTCTGGGCCAGAAGCGTCTTGCCGCAGCCCGTCGGTCCGATCAGGAGGATGTTAGACTTCGCGAGTTCGACATCGTTGTGCTTCGCGCCGTGGTTTAACCGCTTGTAGTGGTTGTGAACCGCGACCGAGAGCACGCGCTTGGCGTGAACCTGGCCGATGACGTAGTCGTCGAGGACACTGCAAATCTCGCGCGGCGTCGGAACGCCTTCTCGGGATTTTACGAGGCTGGTCTTGTGTTCCTCGCGGATGATGTCCATGCACAATTCGACGCATTCATCGCAGATGAATACGGTCGGTCCGGCGATAAGTTTCCGGACCTCGTGCTGGCTCTTGCCGCAAAACGAGCAGTACAGGGTATTTTTCGAGTCGGCGCCGGCGGATTTCGTCATTTCTGCTCCGTTCCAGTGCCCGGAATCTCGGGTCGCTAATTTAGCCGCTGATTCTCGCTAGGCACAACCCCGAGCTTGACGCTAGCCGTGAACTCTTAACGCAATCTCTATGTGGGATCGATTTTCTTACGTTCAATTGCCGGCCGCGATTCGTCGGTTTCGAGGACCGGACGCTGCAGAACCACGTCGTCGACAATGCCGAAAGTCTTGGCTTCATCGGCTGTCATGAAGCGGTCGCGGTCGACGGCGCTCTCGATCACGCCGATCGGCTGGCCGGTGTGGCGGACGTAGATATTATTGAGCCGGCTGCGGAGAGCCAGGATTTCGCGGGCCTGAATTTCGATGTCCGACGCCTGCCCCTGAACGCCACCCGAAGGCTGATGGATCATGATTCGGGCGTTGGGGAGAGAGAATCGCTTGCCCTTGGCTCCGGCGGCGAGCAACAGCGAGCCCATGGACGCGGCCTGGCCGATGCAGACGGTCGAGATTTCTGGCCGGATGTATTGAATGGTGTCGTAGATCGCGAGCCCCGCCGTCACCAACCCGCCCGGCGAGTTGATGTAGAAGGCGATGTCCTTTTTCGGGTTCTCGGATTCGAGAAACAGGAACTGGGCGCAGATCAAGCTGGCGACGCCGTCGTTGACCGGCCCCGTCAGGAAAATGATCCGCTCCTTCAGAAGGCGCGAATAGATGTCATAGGACCGCTCGCCCCGGTTGGTCGTCTCGACCACCATCGGGACCAGGTAGTTCATCGTCGTCTCAGCGATGTCGCGCATGTCGTGCTTCCTATCCTAGCCCGGTCGCGCGGGCGGCTGATCAATCCGCTTTCTTCTTCTTTTTCTTCTTCGTAGTCGAGTCCTTCGACTCCGTCGCCTCGTCTTTGCCTTCGGACGCTTCGGCTTTGGCCTCGGTCTCCGGGTCTTTCAGAAGATCGGCGAGCGGCACTTTCCGCTCGGTGACTTTCGCCATTTCGACGATGAAGTCGACGACCTTCTCTTCATAGATAGGCGCGCGCAAGGCGTTCATCGCCTCGGGAGTCTTCTTATAGTATTCGAAGACGTCCTTTTCTTTGCCAGGGAAGCGACGCGCTTCGCCGCTGATCGCCTGGTTGATCTCGTCCTGGGTCACGGTGATGTTGTTGACCCGGCCGACCTCGGCCAGCAACAAGCCAAGCCGTACCCGACGCTCGGCCAAGGTGCGGAACTCGCCCTTGATCTCGTCGTCGGCCTTGCCCTTGTACTCGTCGTCGGCGGCCATTTGGCCGGACTGACGATGCTCGTCGAAGTGCTTCCAGATCGTGTTGAACTCGGTCTCGACCATAGCGCCCGGAACCTGGAAGGAATGGCCGTCGGCGAGCTGATCCAGCAAGGAGCGCTTCAAGCGAACCCGCGCCAGGGCTTTGATCTCGCGTTCCTGTTCGCCGCGAATGGCCTGCTTCAAGCCATCGAGCGATTCCGCGCCGACCTTTTTGGCCAAGTCGTCGTCGAGCTTGGCGTCGACCCGAGCGTGAATCTCGCGCACGTCGACCTCGAAGGTCACGGCCTTGCCGGCGAGTTCGGCGGCGCCGTAATCCTCAGGGAACGTGATGTCGAAGGTCACTTTCTGCCCAGGACGAGCCCCGACGAGCTTGTCTTCGAATCCCGGAATGAAGCTCTTCGAGCCGAGCTCCAGCATGTAGCCCTTGCCGGCTCCGCCCGGAAACTCGACGCCGTCGCGCTTGCCGACGAAGTTGATCTGGACGACATCGTCGATTTGGGCGGCCCTGGCCTCGGTGATGGCTTCGGTCGATCCATGGGCCTTGGACAGGCGCTCTAAGGTCTTTTCGACGTCCGCCGGGTCGGGATCGCTGGTCAGGCGCTCGAGGGCCAAAGCCGAAAAGTTGATCGGCTTGATCTCGGGCATGATGTCGACGGTCATGGCGTATTCAAGATCGGTGTCGTCCTTGAAGGACGTGATCTCGACCTTTGGCACGCCGGCCGGACGCAATCCGCGTTCGGATAGAGCGGCTTGCGAGCTTTCGTTAACGGCGCGCTCGAGGACCTCGCCCATGATGGCGGGGCCGTACTTCTTGCGCATCAACGCGACAGGCACCTTTCCGGGCCGGAATCCTGGCATCCGCACGGTGTGCGTCAGCTCCTGGAGACGGGCCGAAACGCGATCGGCGATGTTCGCCCAAGGAACCGTAACCTTGAATTCCCTGGTTAGACCTTCTTGTTTAACTTCAGTGACTTGCATGAGTGTCCGATCGACCTACTTTGGGTGTCAGCGATTGGGGCGTGGTGCGGGCGGAGGGACTTGAACCCCCACGACTTGCGTCACGGGTACCTAAAACCCGCGCGTCTACCAGTTCCGCCACGCCCGCGACCTGCTCGCGCCGTCGATTGGGAAAAGGCTCGACGCCGAAGAATCCATCCGCCGATTCAATTTATACGATCATCCTTCCCTGTCAATTCCGCGCCCGAACAGGCGTGCCGTCGCCGTCGCTGACGGCAGTCCTAGATCTTTGAGAAGTCTGGCCACAGCCGACGACGTCGCGATTCGCCCTGCCCCGACGTAAGGCTCGTGGTGGGTTTCGGCGGAATCGAGGTCGTAGACGTAGTTGACCATCAGGCCCGCCGACTGCCCGAGACCGCGCGGCGACGTGTCGGCCAGCCAATTCAGCCGTTCGAGCCGCGCCCCATTTCCGAGATGAAAGTCCGCGACCGGGTCGAGAGCCCGGCCACTTGCCGCCTTTGCGATCGCGAGATACCGCGCCCCGAGCTTGGTCACCGGACTGCGCCAGATGTCCGCAAAACTCGGATGTTCACACCACTGTGGATGACTTAGACGATCCACAACGATATCCCCCGACGAATCGCCGCCGGTCAGAGCGACCAGACTCGCCCGGTCGGTTTCGTCGAGCCCATCCATCAGTTCGGATTCGGAAAGCTCGGCGAGCCAGTCCATGAATCCGGGCATCGGGGACAGCGTCAAGAAAGTCTTCAAACCCGGAAGCTCGGTGCGAAGACGATCGATGACGCGGGTGATGAGAAAGCTGCCGAGATGAATGCCCGCGAGCCCGCGCTGCGCGTTCGAGATCGAATAGAAGATCGCGGTGTCGGCGGTCTTCTGATCTTCGGCCGGCGCGGTTTCGTCAAGCAAGGTGTGGATGTTGTCGGCCAAGCCGCGCACCAGGGCGACCTCGACGAAGACCAGCGGTTCGTCCGGCATCGCTGGATGGACGTAGGCAAAGCAGCGCCGATCGGAATCGAGTCGGTTCTTGAGATCGTCCCAATTGCGGATGGCGTGGACCGCCTCGTTGGCGATGAGCTTTTCGAGCAGCGCCGCCGGGGCGTTCTCCCAGGTGATCCGTCGCAGCTCGAGCAGATCGGCGTCGAACCATGGCCCGAGCAACGACTTGAGATCCTCGACCAATGGCGAGAGGCTCGGATCGATCCGGGCCAGGGCGATGATCTCGGCCCGGAGGTCGACGACGAATTTGACGCCTTCGGGCAAGGCATGGAACCGCGCCAAGAGCTTCGCCCGGGGCGCGACCAGGGCAGCGCGAAGGGCCCGCTCGGCGTCGGCGCGGTCGCCGTTCCCGTTGGCGTTTCGGACCCGCTCCATGGCCCGGTAGACGAGTTCGTTATTTACATCGAAATCTTCGACTAAGACCTTGAGAAAGCGGCATCTACCGACGTGGTCGAGAGCCAGGTAAACATGCCCCAAAGCCGCGTCTTTGGCCCGCGTCGCCACCTCGCCGCCCCCGGATTCTAGGCAGATGCGCATGGCTTCGCGCAGCCAGGTCCGGTCCTCGTCAGGAAGGTCGGGCCGAAGGCGCGCGGCTTGGGCATCGAACTCAGCCCCGGCGGCCCGCCGCCACCCGACGCGCAGGTTGGCGAGCGTCCGGTCGATCAGGCCGGGCTTCGAGACGGCGACGACTTTGGCGGTGGCGCGCGCCATCACCTCCATCATGGACGGGACGGCGGCGAGGTTTCAGTTCTCGGGAGAGATATCGGCGAGGCGCAGAAGAACCCCGGGAAGCGCTTCGGGAAGATCTTCGGCAATGAGGCCCGGGCCAAACGCGGTGGCCGCGGCTCCGTGCAGCCATGTAGCAGCCGCCGTTGCGGCGAAGGCGTCCATGCCTTGAGCGAGCAGTGCCACGACGAATCCGGCGAGCACATCCCCGCTTCCGCCCGTCGCGAGCCACGGCGGCGCGTTGTCGTTGATGGCGGCGCGGCCGTCGGGAGCGGCGATCACCGTATCGGCGCCTTTGAGCAAGACCACGGCGCGAGATGCCACGGCCGCCTGACGGGCCCGCGTCAGCTTGTCGGCGACGTGATCGATCCCGGGCACGCGAGCGAAGAGCCGCGCGAATTCGCCTTCATGCGGCAACAGCACGCAAGGCCCGACGATCGACGACAGCAAGCTTTGCGGATTATCGGCGAAGACGGTCAACGCGTCGGCATCGAGGACGCAGGCGCGACCGGTTTCGAGCGCGACACGCGTCAGCGCTCTGGTCCGCTGCGAAATCCCTGCCCCCGGACCGACCAGGATCGCGTTGCGGCGACGATCGGCGACGACGTCGGCAAAGGCCGGCGCATCGGCGATCGTCGTGACAAGAGCGCCCGGCGAATCGACCGCGTAGATGGCGAGTTGCGCCGGCGGCGCGGCAATCGTCACGATTCCGGCGCCGGCCCGCCGCGCTCCACGCGCCGCGAGACGTGCCGCTCCGGTCATCTCCGCGCCACCCACGATAACGGCGTGGCCACGAGCATATTTGTGACCATCGAGTCGCGGCACGGGGAATTGATCGAGCCATAGGCGCGGTCCGTTCGCGAAAGTCGCAGGGCGAATGTCATTGAGAACAGACACGGGAATGCCGATGTCGGCGACGACCACATCGCCGCAATGGCCCCGTCCCGGATACACAAGATGCGCGGCTTTACGGCGAAAGAACGTGACCGTGCAAGCGGCCTTCACCGCCGCGCCGAGGATCGCGCCGGTATCGCCGTGAATGCCGCTGGGAACGTCGACCGCGAGACATGCTAATTTGCGCGCGCCGATCGCTTCGACCACGGCGCGTGCCGTTCCGTCCAAGGGCCGCGTCAGTCCCGCTCCGAACAGCGCATCGATCACCAGACTCGCGCCATCAAGAACATTCGGAGCGAGCGGAACCACCGCATCGTCCCAACGTGCGGCATTGGCCGCGGCATCGCCTTTCAGCGCGCGACGATTGCCGAGCAGCGCCACCGTGACCGGCCAGCCTTTCGCTTTGAGAAGACGCGCCGCGACGAATCCGTCGCCGCCGTTGTTGCCGGGTCCGCACACCACGACCACGGGCCCGATCCGAAAGCGTCGTTCGGCTTCCCGGGCTACGGCCGCGCCGGCCGCTTCCATGAGATCGAGACCGGGAACGCCAGCGGCCGCAGCCAAAGCATCGGCGCGTCGGGTTTCGGCGTTGGTCAGAAGAACATCGGGCGTCATTGGGCGCGGATAGTAGCAGCCCGCCGCGCCTCGCCGGGGTTTGGCCCTGCTGGATAGGCTAAATTCTCACTAGAACAAAATAGGAACATTCGCTATAAAGGTCTCATCATGGCTAGGCCGATCGAATTCCCCCGGCGTGGATCACGCCGGTTCGAACCGTCGTCTTTGGATGGTTTACGCGAGCAGATCCGCAAGCTCGAACGCGGTTCGGCGCGAGCCGTGGGGCTTGAGGCCATGTCGTTCGGCGATCCGGATATCGATGCCGCCCTGCCTTGGGGTGGACTGCGTCGGGCCGCCATTCACGAAATTCTCGGGAGTGACGGCGCGAGTTGGGGATTCGTCGCCGGCACGGCGGCGCGTCTGGCCGGCGATGGTGGCGCCATCCTGTGGTGCCGGCGCGGCGAGGAATTGTACGGGCCGGGTCTCGCTGCTTTTGGAATCGATCTCAAACGTCTGGTCGTAATCCGCACGCGGACCGCGACCGAAACGCTCTGGGCGATGGAGGAAGGCTTACGTAGCTCCAGCCTCGCTGTCGCCATCGGTGAAACCTTCACGGTGCCGCCGATCGCGCTGCGCCGTCTTCAACTTGCGGCCGAGGCCGGCGGCGTGACCGGTCTTTTACTGCGTCCGACCGCAACCGCGGCGGCAACAAGTCCGGCGTTGACCCGCTGGAAAATCTCCGCCGCGCCAACCATGGCGCGGGCCCGTACGGCGAAAGGCACGAGCGTATGGCGCATCGATCTTTTGCGGTGCCGCGGCGGCGTACCCGCGGCTTGGATTGTGGAGTGGTGCAATGAACCGACGCGTGGTTTCCGTGTGGTTGCCGACCTTCGCGACCGATCGTCTCTCGAGACGGTTGAGCCGCGCGAGATCGGCGGCCAGCGGGCATAACGTTTCTGCTGCTGCCTCGCGGTCTTCTCCCATTTCACGGGAGAAGATCGGAACGCGCGATATCTTGGCGACCGTTGCTCCGGGAACCGGCGGCATGCGGATCGAGGCGGTCAATCGCGCCGCCGAAAGCCTCGGCATTCGTCCGGGCATGCCGTTGGCCATGGCTTCGGCGCTGTGTCCGGACATCAAGACCGATGATGCCGATCCGCGTGCCGATCGTGCCGCTCTCGAACGGCTCGCCGATTGGTGCGGTCGCTATGCGCCGTGGACAGCTGCCGATGACGATGCCGGCGGGCCCAGCGCGGCGGGTCTCTGGCTCGACGCCACCGGCTCGGCGCATTTGCAGGGCGGCGAAGCGGCGCTGCTGGCCGATATTCTCCGCCGTCTCGCCGGCTTTGGATTCGCGGCCCGCGCCGCAATCGCCGATACGCCCGGCGCGGCCTGGGCGGTGGCGCATTTCGGAACCCAGACCGGGTCCGGCGTCGTTCCCGTCGGCAAAACCCTCGAGACGTTGCTGCCTTTGCCGGTGGCAGGACTTCGGCTCGCGCCCGTCGTCATCGAAGGCTTGAGCCGCATGAGGCTGCGCCAGATCGGCGATCTGGTCGGACTGCCGCGCGGACCTTTGGCCGTGCGCTTCGGAAAAATTCTTCTGACGCGTCTCGATCAAGCGGTCGGCCGTATCGACGAACCCATCTCGCCGCGCTTTCCGCCGCCGCCCCTGCACGTCCGTCTCGCCTTCGCCGAGCCGATCGGCCGGTCCGAAGACATCGCGGCGGGACTCGAACGGCTGCTGGCGCAAATCACGGCTTCGATGGAGACAGCGGCGCAAGGCGCGCGCCAGTTGTCGTTCACGCTCTATCGCGTCGATGGGTCCCTCGCTCGTGTCGAGATCGGCACCAGCCGTCCGTCCCGCGATAAGACTCATCTGGCGCGGCTCTTTCGCGAAAAGCTCGATGGGCTGGACTCTGGCTTCGGCATCGAAGCCATGACGCTGGCCGCTCTGGTTCTCGATCCGCTCGCACCAACCCAAGCCGATCTTGAAACCACGACACCGCCCGAGGCCGATCTGGCGCGGCTTCTCGATCGTCTTGGCAACCGGTTGGGCGAAACGCGAGTCGTGCGTCTGGTTCCGACGGCGAGTCACATTCCCGAACGTGCCTCGCGTCCCGTCGCAGCGGCCGTGGCGTCGCCGGCTCGAGTCGAACCTGTGGCCGCACCCAAAGCGGAAACCCGCCCTATTCGTCTCTTGCCGTGGCCCGAACCCATCGACGTCATCGCCGCTCTGCCCGACGAGCCGCCGGTTGCGTTTCGCTGGCGCGGCGACGCGCATCGCATCGCCCATGCCGAAGGGCCGGAACGCATCGGTGCCGAATGGTGGCGCGAGGACACGACGGCTCTGACCGCGGCCGCCGATTGGATCCGCGATTACTTCCGTCTCGCCGATGAAACGGGCCGGCGCTTTTGGGTCTTCCGGAACGGGCTCTATCGCTCCGGTGCTACGCCACGCTGGTTCTTGCACGGCCTGTTTGCATAAGGAGGACGCATGACCGCCTATGCTGAGCTGGAGGTCGCGACCAATTTCAGCTTTCTGCGTGGCGCGTCGCATCCTGAGGAAATCGTCGAGACCGCCGCGGCGCTCGGCCATAGCGCCGTCGCCATCGCCGACCGGCACACGTTGGCC
This sequence comes from Rhodospirillales bacterium, assembly GCA_009691105.1. GTDB lineage: Bacteria > Pseudomonadota > Alphaproteobacteria > Rhodospirillales > SHVU01 > SHVU01. Next base: position 18,115 of record SHVU01000002.1, on the reverse strand, counting down.
GGAGTCGTCCGCGCCCATATCGCCGCCAAGGTGGCGAAGATCCAGTTGATCGTCGGGACCCGGATCGAGCTTCGCGACGGTCCGAACCTGTTGCTTTTTCCGACTGATCGCCCCGCCTATGGGCGGCTTTCTCATTTGCTGACGACCGGCAAGCGTCGTGCCGCCAAGGGTGAGTGCAGCCTCGATCTTGCCGAGGTCTGCGCGCAAGGCGCCGATCAGATGGCGGTGGTTGTGCCACCCGACTCTCCCGATGCCGCGTTCGCCGAGGCGCTGCGGGCCTTGCGTCAGGCCTTCGGAGAACGGTTGTCGCTTGCGGCGCGGCATCTCTATGGCGGCGACGATGCAGCGCGAATCGATGATCTCGCGGCGCTCGTGGCGGCGCACGCCGTTCCCTTGGTCGCGACTAACGCCGTCGAGGTTCATGCGCCGGCCCGTCGTCCCCTGCTCGACGTCATTGCCTGCATTCGCGAGCACTGCACGATTCAGCAGGCGGGTTTCCGGTTGCGGGCCAATGCCGAACGCCATCTGAAGCCGGCGGCGGAAATGGCCTGGCTTTTTCGCCGCCATCCTCAAGCTGTGGCCCGCGCCGTCGAGATCGCCCGCGCCTGTCGGTTCAACTTGAACGAGCTTCGCTACGAATATCCGATCGATCCGGTCGTCGACGGACGCAGCCCGCAAGACGAACTTGTCCGACTGGTGTGGATCGGCGCCGCCGAACGCTATCCGCGCGGTGTGCCCGCCAAGGTCACGGTTCAGATCGAGCACGAACTCGCCCTCATCGCGCAGCTCGGCTACGCCCCCTATTTCCTGACCGTCCAGGACATCGTTCGCTTCGCCCGAAGCCGGGGCATCCTCTGCCAAGGTCGCGGCTCCGCCGCCAACTCGGCGGTCTGTTACGTGCTGGGCGTCACCGCGGTCGATCCCGCCCACGTCGCCTTGTTGTTCGAGCGCTTCGTCAGCGCCGAGCGCAGCGAGCCACCCGACATCGACGTCGACTTCGAACACGAGCGGCGCGAGGAAGTGATCCAGTACGTCTATGCGAAATACGGTCGCGACCGCGCCGGCATGACTGCGACCACCATCACCTATCGGACGAAAAGCGCGTTGCGCGAAGTCGGCAAGGCGATGGGCCTGACCGACGACGCCATCGTCGCTCTGCAAAGCCTGGCCTGGGACCGAAGCTTGAGCGATATCCGCGATGCCGACGTGCGCGGCGTCGGTCTCGATCCGCGCGATCGGACGGTGCGCCTCACCCTGACGCTGGCCGAGGAGTTACGGGGCTTTCCGCGCCATCTCTCGCAGCACACCGGCGGCATGGTGATGACCAAGGGACGGCTGTCCGAGGTCGTGCCGATCGAGAACGCCGCCATGGCGGATCGCACCGTCATCGAATGGAACAAGGACGACCTCGACGAAGTCGGCATTCTCAAGGTCGATATCCTGGCGCTGGGGATGCTGACCTGCATCCGCAAAGCCTTCACTTTGATCGAGCAGCATTACGGCCGGCACTTCGACCTCGCCTCGGTGCCGCAGGACGATCCGGCTGTCTACGACATGCTGAGCCGAGCCGATTCCATCGGCGTCTTCCAGGTCGAAAGCCGGGCCCAGATGAGCATGCTGCCGCGGCTGAAGCCCCGCACGTTCTACGATCTCGTGGTCCAGGTCGCAATCGTCCGGCCAGGCCCGATCCAAGGCGACATGGTGCATCCGTATTTGCGCCGTCGCACCGGCGAGGAAACGATCGACTATCCCTCGGCCGAGCTGAAGGAAGTTCTCGAAAAGACCTATGGCGTGCCGCTGTTCCAGGAACAGGCGATGCGGATCGCCATCGTCGCCGCCGGCTTCACGCCCGCCGAGGCCGACAAACTGCGGCGCTCCATGGCGACCTTCCGCCGCTCCGGCACCATCCATCACTTCCGCGAGAAGTTTCTCTCGGGCATGGCGGCGCGCGGCTATACGCCGGAGTTCGCGGCGCGATGCTTCAAGCAGATCGAAGGCTTCGCCGATTACGGCTTTCCGGAATCTCACGCCGCCAGTTTCGCGCTGCTCGTCTACGTCTCGGCCTGGCTGAAGCGCCACTATCCGGCGGTCTTCGCCGCGGCGTTGCTGAATTGCCAGCCGATGGGTTTCTATGCGCCGGCGCAGATCGTTCGCGACGCTCGCGACCACGGCATCGACATTCGCCCTGTCGATGTGAATAGAAGTTCCTGGGACTGCACCCTCGAAGGCACGAGCGACGACATGGCGCTGCGCCTCGGCTTTCGCGAGATCAAAGGGCTGTCCGAAGCCGACGCCACGGCGCTGGTTGCGGGGCGCGGTGCCGGGTACTCAGGCCTCGCCGAAATCCGCCGTCGCGCCGGCCTTCACGCTCCGGTCCTCGAAACCCTGGCCGCGGCCGATGCCTTCGGATCCTTAGGATTAAGCCGTCGCGAGGCCTTGTGGTCGGTCAAAGGGCTCGATCGGATCTTGCCACTGTTCGCCGCTAGTGGCATCGACGAGCCGGTCCTGGAACCCCGCGTCGCCCTTCCCCTCATGGGCGCCGGCCAGGAAGTGGTCGATGATTATTCGAACCTCGGCCTTTCGTTGAAACGCCATCCCTTGGCGTTGCTGCGCGAGGGCTTGGAACGCGACGGCTTCCTCGATTGCGCCGCGGCCACGGCGCTCGCCCACGGCTGCGCCGCCGCCGTCGCCGGCATCGTCGTCACCCGTCAGCGTCCGGGCAGCGCCGACGTTATCTTCATGACTATCGAGGACGAGACCGGGATCGCCAATGTCATCGTCTGGCCGCAAGTCGTCGCCCGGTGTCGCAGCGCCGTTCTCGGCGGACGCATGGTCGGAGCGCGCGGCACGATCCAGCGCCAGGGCCAGGTCGTGCACTTCATCGCCCGGGAGATCGTCGATCTTTCGAGCCGCCTGCACCGCTTGATGGAACCGAACCCGTCGGCGCCGGAGCGCAATCCCTTGGCGCTGTCGTCGCGGGACTTTCAGTAGTCCGCGCGGTTACTTCTGCAGCCGCGGATTGAGAACGTCGCGGACCTGATCGCCCATCAGGTTGATCGACAGGATCGTGACCAGCAGCACGATGCCCGGATAAATGCTGATCCAGTATTTGCCACTCAGCATGTAGTCGAAGCCATTGGCGATCAGCAGGCCGAGCGACGGCTCGGTCGGCGGTAAGCCGAGCCCGAGGAACGACAGCGTCGACTCCAGGGCGATGGCGTTGGCGATCTGCACCGTGCCGACGACGATGAGCGGCGGCAAGGCGTTCGGCAGCAGATGGCGGAACAGCACCCGCATATGGCCGAGCGCCAGGCCTTGGGCGGCGTCGACGTATTCCTTGCTGCGTTCCACCAAGGCTCCGGCCCGGACGACCCGCGCATAGGTTGCCCATTGGACGACGACGATCGCGATGATGATCTTGTCGACGCCCTTGCCGAGAGCGGCGAGCAGCAACAACGCCAAGAGTACCGATGGGAAGCCGAGCTTGAGATCGACGAGGCGCATGATGAGCGTATCTACGATGCCGCCGAAGTAGGCGGCGCTCAAGCCGAGCACCATGCCGATCAACAGCGCGACCACGCCGCTGGACACGGCGACGAACAGGCTGATCCGGATGCCGTAGAGCATGGCGCTGACCATGTCGCGCCCGAGGCCGTCGGTGCCGAGCCAGTACGTCGTGCCGTCCAGGCTCTGCGAGCCCGGCGGCAAACGGTTGTCGATAATATCGACCTTGGTGAGATCGTAGGGATCGGTCGGCGCGATCAGTGGCGCGGCGATGGCCAAGATCAGGATCGTCACGAAAATCACCAGCCCGGCGAGCGCCGCCCGGCTTTCGGCGAAGCGCGAGACGAACTGGCGGAACGGCGTACTGACCGGGGCCGGCTTCACGACAGCGGTTTCGATGACGGTGCTCATCGGCCGGCCGACTGCAAGCGAACGCGCGGATCGAGCACCGAATACAGGATATCGACCACCAGGTTGATGATGATGAACATCACGACGATCAACATGACGTACGCGACGATGACAGGCCGGTCCAGAACGCCGATGGAATCGATCAGAAGCTTGCCCATGCCGGGCCAGGCGAAGATCGTCTCGGTGACGATGCCGAACGCCACCAAGCCTCCGAATTCGAGGCCGAGCATGGTGACGACCGGGATCATCATGTTTCGGAGCACATGGACGAACAGGACGCGCTTCGCGGACAGGCCCTTGGCGTGAGCGAACTTGACGTAGTCTTGCAGGATCGTCTCGCGCATGCCAGCCCGGGTCAGGCGCATGATCAGGGCGGTGTGGAACAGTGCCAGCGTGACCGCCGGCAGCACGAGATGGCTGAGACCGTCGAGGGTGAAAATGCTGAACCGCGTTCCGAAGACGGTGACGGTTTCGCCACGGCCCATCGACGGCAGCCAGTCGAGCTGCACCGCAAAGACGAAGATCAGGACCAGGCCCGACCAAAACGTCGGCAGGCTGAAGCCGACGATCGAGCCGCCCATGACCAGCCGCCCGCTGATCGAGTTCGGCTTGAGGCCGGCCCACATGCCGCAGGGCACGCCGACGAGAAGAGCGATCGCGAGCGCCGAGAAGGCCAGCTCGATCGACGCCGGCAACCGTGCCAGGATCAGATCGACCGCCGGGATCTTGTTGAGGAACGAGTCGCCGAGGTTGCCGTGGAGCAGGTTCCACAGGAACGTCAGATACTGTTCGTGAAGCGGCAGATCGAGGCCGAGCGTCAGCATCGCCCGGGTCCGACAGGCCTGATCGCATTCCGCATCGATGAGGATATCGACCGGATTGCCGATCACGTTGATCGACAGGAAGACGATGATCGTGACGGCGAAGACGACCAGGATGCTTTGCAGCATCCGTCGAATGACGAAGACCGTCACGACGTCACGATCCCGGGCCGCCGCCGGCGCCGAATCACGCGGGGGCTGACGATGGGGTTACTCGGCCGCTTTCGCCTCGTATTTTGCGAAGGCCTCGCTCATGACGCTGCGCAACCGGGCCCGGACTTTATCGGGATCGGCCAAGCATTCCAGGACCGAGCCGTGACCGGCCTTCGGTAGATCGGGCACGGTCTGCTCGAAGATCCAGCGCCGGGTCTTGGTCCGGATCGCCTTCGGCAGCGCCGCGAGCTTGCGATTGAGATCGAGCATGGTCGCGTCGTCGAAGACTTTCTCCCACGCCAAGCGCTCGGGCCCGAAGTCGAAGTCCTGACCGATGTTGCTCTTGGTGCGGCCGAGGCGGGTTGCCTGGGTCGCGGCCTGATCGATGGCCGAGCCGTCGGCGTTGACGACGACGCCGTACTCGCGCTTCGCCGCTTCGACGCTGACGTAGCCGATCTCGACGTCTTTGCGGACGGCCGCGGGATCCCGCGCGAACGGATCACCGAACCCGGCGGCACCCGCCAGGCTGATGGTGATGGTGTCGCCGGCGTTGACCGGAAACTCCTCGACCTTGCCGATGACTTTCTCGGTGGCTTGGCCGCGGTTCATGATGACTTTGATCGGCTGACCCGCACGGCCGCCCATCACGCCGTAGGGCGGGAAGCGGAAGCGTTCGGTGCCGCGGACCTGCATCTTGCCGCCGTCGCGCAGCACTTCGAGAGTCATGGTCTGGCCGCAACCGCCACGCCACGTGCCGGCGCCACCGGAATCGGCGCGGATATCGTATTCGAGGATTTTGACGCCGCACTTTTCCTCGATCGTCTCGATCGGGTGGTTCGGCATCGTGTTCATGGTGACGTCGCGCGTGTCGACGCCGTCGTGGCCCTTATAGGCGCTCATTCCGCCGCGCATCGTCTGCACGAAGATGACGCTCGGGAAATCGTTGCCCGGCTTGTACTCGGACAAGATGATCGAGCCGCCGGAGCCGCAGGTCGGGCCGGCCATCAGATCGGACGAGGCCTTGAGCAGCACGCCGGTGACGGCATCGTTGAACGCCGTCGCGGTGACGAAGCGATCTCCGACCGCGTCCGGGAATTCGGCATGGAGCACGGTGCCCGGCGGATTGGTCGCCGACATCGGTCGATAGGTTCCGGCGTTGAGCGGGATCGTCTTGTCGTGGGTGCGGAAGAAGGTCGTGATCCGCCGCGTCAGGAAGTTGTGCAGCGTGCCTTGGGTCGGGACGTTGTAGCAGGCCGCGACCTGAGGATCGGTGCCGGTGACGTCGAAGTGCATCGAGCCGTTGTCGATGGTCATGCGCAGGCGAACCCGGATGGGGACGCGGCTGACGTAATCGTCGTCGACGTATTCCCAGAAATCATACTTGCCGTTGGGCAGCTTCTTGATGACCTCGCGAACCTTCGCGGCCGCGTAGTCTTTCAAGGCGCCCTGGCAATCGATGAAGGTTTTGACGCCGTAATGATCGATGACTTCGGAGACGCGCTTGGCGCCGACCTGAAGCGCGCCGGTCATGGCCATCAAGTCGCGCTCGTTGATGTCGGGCAGTCGGCAGTTGGCCCGGAACAGGCCCATGAAGTCTTCGTTGAAGACGCCCTTCTTCATCAACTTCATCGGCGGAATGCGGAAGCCTTCCTGGAAGACTTCGTGGTTCGACGCCGCGATCGAGCCCGGGATGCGGCCGCCGACGTCCATGAAATGGATGAAGCCCCAGCCGTAACACACCAATTTGCCCTTGTGGAAATACGGGCGAAGGATGTGCAGATCCGGCAAGTGGGTCGCCATGCCGTCCGACAGATATGGATCGTTGGTGACGATACAGTCGCCGTCCTCGAGCTTGCCCTTGAACATGTCGACGGTGTACTTGGCCGGGACATTGATCTGGGTCGTCTTTGAGCTCGGCGGCCAACCGAACATCTCCCCTTTCAGGTCGATCAGACCGGCGGCGAAATCCGCGGCCTCGTTCACGAACACCGATCGCGAGGTTCGCAACACGGTCGTGCAGATCTCGTCAGCGATCGCCTCGACCTTGCGATTCATAATCTCGAGAAGGATCGGGTCCATAGCCATGGGGGTCGGCCTCTATCGTTACCGGTGGGGTTGGTCGCAGACTAATTTCGATGCCCTATCCTGTCAAAGGTTGCGCGTCGAAATCGCGCCATCTTTTTGGGCGCTAAGCGAGCCGGCAGCAAGCCTGATCGTCGGCCAGGGTCCAAGCCGCCTCCGAAGGTCTAGGACTTCGCGTGCCCTCGGCCGTTCCACACGGCCCCAAGACATTCAGACGAAATCCTCTTCAGAACGAACCAGGCGGCCCCAAGGCCGCCTGTTTTGCGTTCGGATCGTGTGGTGCGCTTACCAGTTCGGTGCTTGCCAGGTCGCGTCCTTGTCGAGCGGGAAGATCGGACGCGGCAGGTTCTCGAACCGGTAGTTAGCCCAATTGGGCGTGCAGAGCCCCGGCAGGTCGCCCTCGTAGATTTGGTCATCCTTGAACAGATGCTTGAAGCCGGCTCGGAAATGGCCGCGCGACTTGACGATCGTGGTTCTGGCCTTGGCGACATCGACGCCAAAGGCTTCGAAGTGGTTCGAGTCGAGGCCTTGCTTGCGCTGACTGACGACCACGACCTGGATGCCGTTGACGTCGAGGACCGCCGTCGGTCCCAGTTCGATGGTCCGGCCGCCGCCGACCCCGCCTTCGCGTCCGATAAAGACGCCATCGGACAGGTTGACCACGGTCACGTCGGCCTCGAACTTCTTCGAATACTCGTTGGTCTCGTCGCGGTTGAAGCGCGCCTTGAACTTTGCACCCTTGCCTTTGACATGGGCTTCGGCGGCCAAGGGGGCATCGAAGAACGGCCCCAAGATCACCCCTTTAGCGCCCGCCTTGTGAAAGGCGTCGAGCAGCCACGTCGTATTGCCGCGGCCACCGCCGCCGGGGTTGTCGGCGCAGTCGGCGATCAGCACCGGCTTCAACGTGGGATCGCGCGTTCGATCCATCGCCAGCTTCACGCAGTCCTCGAGCGAGGTGAGTTTCGGAACGAACCGCTGCCGATCCTTCCAGGTGCGCTCGGCGATGTCGCGACAGAGCGCCCGAGCCGCCTTCAGATCGCCCCGCGACGTGACGATAAAGGCCATGCCGTTCTTCGGCGTGTCCCCTTGGTGAAAGCCGCCCAGGATCGAGACGTTCATGATCTGGCCGCCGACCTTCGATTGGCCGTATTTGATGGCATCGGCATAGGGCCCGACATCGGTCCGTTGGGTGACGTTGGGCGGCGCCAATGGCAACCGAATGAAGGCCTTCTCAGTTTTTACGCCGTCGAACAGCTCGCGCATGGCGTTGGCCGCTTCGATACCGCGCTCGAGCATGTCGACATGAGGATTGGTCAGATAGGAGATCAAAATGTCCGTCGTCTCGACCATCCGCTCGGAAATATTGGCGTGCAGATCGAGGGTCGAGACCATTGGCACCTTCGGCCCGACGATCTTGCGGACCATTTCGAAGAACTCGCCGTCCGGATCGAACATTTTCGTCGTCGTCGCCGCGCCGTGTTCGGAGAAATAGACCCCGTCGACCGGCATCGCCGCTTCGAGCCGCTGACGCGACTCGGCCAGAAATTCCTCAAAGAACGCGTGATCGGCAGGGCCCGCCGCGCCGCCGCAGCTAAGAACGATTGGAACCGGCGTCCAATCCATCAGCTTGTCCATGGTGTGCATGAACCCACTGATATTCGCCAAGGCCCGCGGATTGGGACTGTCGGAGTCTGTCACGATCTCGTCGCCGACAAGATGAAGGTATTCGTGGAAGTCGACCCTGCCGACGACCGGCGACCACTTATTGCTTTCCAGGTTGAAGCCCATAATCGCAACGCGCTTCGAGCCTTTTTTACCCCTCATCGGCGTCTCCTCCTCGGCCAATCGGTTGTCCGGGCCGGCATTCAATGCTGCGATTCCTAGCCCGAGCGTCTGCAACGTGGCAAGGATGCAATTGTCGCGATTGACAGGCGAAGATCATGGATTACGATGCACGTGACCTTTTCGCCGCGTCCGACTCGCCGCGACGGCCGGGTAGAACCGTTAGTTTCAGTTACGATCATCGTCTCATCAGATTAAACACACGTCCGGAAGGAGCCTGAGAGCCCATGGCGCAGGGGAAGAATCGTTGCCGAATCGGGATCGACGTCGGCGGCACATTCACCGACTTCGTTCTTGCCAATCTCGATACCGGCGCGATCACGCGCTACAAGGAGCCGAGCACTCCGAAGGACCCGTCGCTGTCTGTCCAACGAGGCCTTAAGCCGCTGATCGAACGCGCCAAGGTCAAGCCCGAGGACGTCGAGTTGATCGTCCACGGCACGACCCTGATGGTGAACGCGATCATTCAGCGCCGTGGCGCGCGGGTCGCTCTCGTCGTCACCAAGGGCAACCGTGGCGTTCTGGAAATCGGCCGCGCTTCGCTGCCGAACTCCTACGACTACACCTTGATGAAGGAAGAACCACTCACCCCACGCAACCTGGTGTTCGAGCTTCCGGCTCGCACCATGGCCGACGGCAAAGTCGTCGCGCGGCCGACCACGGCGGATTACGACGCGCTCGCCAAGAAGATCCGCGACGCGAACATCCAGGCCGTCACGGTGATGCTGCTGCATTCGTTCTCGCATCCTGAGCTCGAGCGCGAAGTCGCCGCCGAACTCGGCAAGCGATTGGCGGACATCCCGGTGATCGAATCGGCCAGCATCTGGCCAGAGCGGCGCGAATACGAACGCGCCGTCATCGCCGTCATGAACGCCTACGTCCGTCCGTTGATGGACGAGTATCTCAATCGTCTCGTCAGCCGCGTTGCCGAGACCGGCGTCAAGGCGCCGATCTACATCACGGCGTCGAACGGCGGCACGCTCAGCATCGGGACGGCCCGCGAACGGCCCGTCGACACGGTGTTCTCTGGTCCGGCCTCGGGTGTCGTCGCCGCCATGCGCGTCGCCGCGCCCGCGGGCCACGACAAGATCGGCACCGTCGACATCGGCGGCACGAGCTGCGACGTCGCCGTGGCCAAGGGCTCCGAGCCCGAATACACGACCCGCACCTTTATCGGCGACTTCCCCATCGCCATGCCGGTGGTGAACGTTTCCTCGATCGGCGCCGGCGGCGGTTCGATCCTCTGGGTCGATCCGCAGGGCGTCTTGAAAGTCGGCCCGCACAGCGCCGGTGGCGATCCTGGCCCGGCCTGCTACAGCCGTGGCGGCACCCAGCCGACGGTCACCGACTGCTACTTGCTGGTTGGCTACATCGATCCGGCCAACTTCCTGGGCGGCCGCATGGCTCTCGATCGCACCAAGTCCGAGAAGGCACTCGAGGCGATCGCCGATAAGCTTGGTTATACTGGTCCGAACCGGGCGCTTCTGGCCGCACAAGCCGCACTGCGCGTCGCCACCGCGACCATGACCACGGAGCTCTTCAAGGATCTCGCCCGTCGCGGCGACGATCCGCGCGAGTTCTCGCTCATGGCCTTCGGCGGCGCCGGTCCGACTCACGCCAACCTCCTTGCCGACGAAGCCCGTCTTTCTGGCGTCATCGTACCGCCGGCCGCGGCGACGTTCTGCGCCATGGGCGCAATCCTTGCCGACGTCAAACGCGACTACGTGCGTTCGAAGTCGATCCGTTTCTCGGACGGCGATAAGGCTATGAAGGAGCTGGCGCGCATCTTCCGCGAGCTGGAAGTCGAAAGCCAAAAGTGGATCACCAACGAAGGCGATCTGCTGGGCAAGGCCGACTTCGCGGCGTCGGGTGAAATGCGCTACGCCGGCCAGGCCTTCGACATCAAGGTCGACATCCCGGAGATGCTGCGCAAGAAGCCGAATGCCCAGCGCATCGCTGAGCTGTTCCACGTCGCGCACGAGCGGATGTATAGCTACCGCGACGAGGGCAGCCCGGTCGAAATGACCACCGAGCGCGTCCGGATCACCGGTCGCATTCCTCCGATCAAACTGCCGACGGCATCGGGCGGCAAGAAGGCGTCCGCTCACGGAAAGCGCCGCTTCTTCCACGACGGCAAGTTCATCGAGGTGCCGGTTTTCTTGCGCAGCGAAGTGAGCCTCGGCCAGACCATCATCGGGGCGGCGATCATCGAGCAGGAAGACACGACCATCATCGTGTTGCCCGGCTGGCAGGCGACCATCGACACTATCTCGAACGTCGTGATCTCGCGTCCCGGCGCGAAGGGCAAGGCGAAGTCTTCGGCCAAGGCAAAAGCAAAGCCCTCGGCCAAAGCGAAAGCCAAGCCGGCGGCTCGAAAATCCGCCGCCAAGCCGAGTCGTAAGGCCGGCAAGGCCGCGAAGAAGCGCCGCTAGTCGCTCGACGGTTTTCGATTCGAACGGCGATCAGGGCCCTCCTCTCGAGGGCCCTGAATCGTTTCAGCGGCAAGACGGCTGGACAAAGGAACGGGCTTGGTCGACAAACGCGCACCGCTAGAACCCGACGCCGGAGTGCCTTCCATGACCGAAGACGACGTCGAGGTCCTCGATAAAGCGACGCCCTTCAAAGGGCATTTCCAGATCGATCGCTACAGCCTGCGCCATCGCCTGTTCGAAGGCGGATGGAGCGGAGCCATGACTCGCGAAGTCTTCGAGCGCGGCCATGCGGTGGCGGCGTTGCTCTACGATCCGGACCGCGATCGCATCGTTCTGATCGAGCAATTTCGGTCCGGCGCTCTGGCCGCCCTCGCCTCGCCGCTGTGCAAGGGCCGGTTTTCGCCGTGGCTCATCGAGATCGTCGCCGGCATCATCGAAACCGGCGAAACGCCCGAAGACGTCGTCCGACGGGAAGCTCGCGAGGAAACCGGTTGTACGGTCCTCGACGTGGTGCGGGCCCTTCACTATCTGCCCAGTCCGGGCGGATCGTCGGAATCCGTGCACGTCTTTGCTGCCAAGGTCGATGCCAGGAAAGCTGGCGGTATTCACGGCATGACTCATGAGCACGAGAACATCCGGGTGTTCACCGTATCGCCGGATGAGGCCTTTCAACTCTTGGACGAAGGCCGCATCCACAACGCCATGACCCTTATCGCGCTTCAATGGTTCCGCGGAACTATAGACGACTTGCGCCGGCGCTGGCAGTCGGCTTGAGTCACGTTTGAGCACGCCGTAAACCTGATCCTGCCCTGGGGCCTCCCATGAATGTCCGTAACGGCTTCCTCGAAACCATCGGCGACACGCCGCTGATTCGTCTCCGCCGCGCCTCCGAAGAGACCGGCTGCGAGATCTTGGGCAAAGCCGAGTTCCTCAATCCGGGTGGTTCGGTCAAAGACCGGGCGGCGCTCTATATCATTCGCGATGCCGAGAAACGCGGCCAGCTGAAACCCGGCGGCGTCATCGTCGAAGGCACGGCCGGCAATACCGGCATCGGCCTCGCCCTTGTCGGGAACGCGCTGGGCTATCGCACCGTCATCGTCATTCCCGAGACCCAAAGCCAGGAAAAGAAAGACACGTTGCGCCTGATCGGCGCCGAAGTCCGCGAAGTGCCGGCGGTGCCCTATCGCGATCCCAACAACTACGTCCATGTCTCCGAACGCCTGGCCAAGGAGCTCGGCGCGTCAGAGCCCAATGGCGCGGTCTGGGCCAATCAGTTCGACAACGTCGCCAATCGCCAAGGCCATGTCCTCAGCACCGGCCCGGAGATTTGGCGTCAAACCGACGGCCGCATCGACGGCTTTACCTGCGCCGTCGGCACCGGCGGGACGCTGGCCGGTATCGGCTTGGCGCTCAAAGAAAAAAAGAAAGACGTGGTCATCGCGCTCGCCGATCCCATGGGTTCCGCGCTGTACAGCTTTTACAAGCGCGGTGAGCTGAAGGCCGAAGGCAGTTCGATCACCGAAGGCATCGGTCAGGGCCGCATCACCAAGAATCTCGAGGGCGCCCCCATCGACGACGCCTTCCAGATCCCCGACGAAGAAGCCTTGCCGATCATCTTCGATCTGATGATCCAGGAAGGGCTGTGCCTGGGCGGATCGAGCGGCATCAACGTCGCCGGGGCCATACGTCTTGCGAAGCAGATGGGACCCGGTCACGTCATCGTGACGATCCTGGCTGACTACGGCACGCGCTATCAAAGCAAGCTGTTCAACCCGACGTTCCTGCGGTCCAAGAACTTGCCGGTGCCGCCGTGGCTGGACGGCAAGACGAAGCGATGAGCGGCGCGGTCCGGGCTTCGGCCCTGACCTCGACCGACCGCCTGGCTGGCCGGCTTACCGCTCCGAATGTGCGCGTCATCGACGCAAGTTTCTTCCTGCCGTTCCAAAAACGCGACGCCCGGGCCGAGTTCGAGACGCGGCGCATTCCCGGCGCGGTGTTCTTCGACATCGACGCGATCTCCGATCGCACGACATTCCTGCCCCATATGCTGCCGCGCCCCGAGAATTTCGGGAGCGCCGTCGGCGCTCTCGGCATCAGTAACAACGACGAGGTTGTCGTTTATGACGCGCTCGGCGGTACTCAGGCGGCGGCGCGGGTGTGGTGGACGTTCCGGGTCTTCGGCCATGACTGCGTTTCGGTCTTGGATGGCGGCCTGCCGAAATGGCTCGCCGAAGGACGCCCGACAGAAGCTGGTCCCGCGGCACCGCGACCGGCGATGTTTCGTGCGACGTTCAGGCCTGAACTAGTGCGCTCTGTCGAACACATGATCGCCAACGTCGGGTCGCGCCGGGACCAGGTCGTCGACGCGCGAAGCCACGGCCGCTTTGCCGGAACCGATCCCGAGCCGCGCCCCGCAAAGAAGGCGGGTCATATTCCGGGAAGCCGCAACGTACCGGCGGGAGCGCTTCTCGATCCCACTCATAATTTCGTCTTTCGATCCGATGCCGAGATCGCCAAAGCTTTTGCGGACGCCGGTCTCGACGCGACGAACCCCGTCGTCGCGAGTTGCGGCTCTGGCGTCACCGCCTCGGTCTTGGCGTTCGGGCTCTATCTGCTCGGTCAGGACAAGGCCGCCGTCTACGACGGCAGCTGGGCTGAATGGGGCAATCGCGACGACACGCCGGTGGAGCGGTAGAAGTCGCCGCTCCGGCCGACGGCTTAATGCAGGATCTGGCTTAGGAACAGCTTGGTCCGCTCGCTCTTCGGGTTTTTGAAGAACTCGGTGGGCGGCGCCTTCTCGACGATCTCGCCGCCGTCCATAAACACCATCGAGTCGGCGACGGTGCGCGCAAACCCCATTTCGTGAGTCACGCAGATCATGGTCATGCCGCCTTGGGCGAGCTCGATCATGACGTCGAGGACTTCCTTGATCATTTCCGGATCCAGCGCCGAGGTCGGCTCGTCGAACAGCATGATCTTCGGCTTCATGCAGAGCGATCTGGCAATCGCGACGCGCTGTTGTTGACCGCCCGAGAGCTGGCCGGGGAACTTGTGGGCCTGCTCCGGAATCTTGACCCGCTCGAGATAAGCCATAGCCGCGTCCTCGGCTTCCTTGCGGGGCGTGTTCCGCACCCACATCGGCGCAAGCGTCAGGTTCTCGAGCACGGTCATGTGCGGAAAGAGATTGAAATGCTGGAACACCATGCCGATCTCTCGACGCACGGCGTCGATCTGCTTTAAGTCGGCAATCAGTTCGATGCCATCGACGACGATCCGGCCTTTCTGATGTTCCTCAAGACGGTTGATGCAGCGGATCATGGTCGACTTGCCCGAACCCGACGGGCCGCAGACCACGACGCGCTCGCCCGAGCGAACCTCAAGGTTGATGTTCTTGAGGACATGGAACTCGCCGTACCACTTGTTGACCCCCGCCATTTGAATGACTGGACCGGAAGCGGCGCGGCGTTCCGCGAGATTGATCATGGCGTCCATCCTAGGGGCGGTGGCCGGTTTGGAGCTGGGATTCCAGGTACTGGCTGTACTTGGACATAAAGAAGCAGAAGAAGAAATAGATGAGCGCGACGAAGACGTAGCCCTCGATGAAGTAATTTCGCCAGAGTGGATCGGCCAGGGCGAGCCGGAGCGAGCCGAGCAGATCGAACAAACTGACGATCGCAACCAAGGAGGTGTCCTTGAAGAGGCTGATGAAGGTGTTGACGATCGGCGGGATCACGGCGCGCAAGGCTTGCGGCAGAACGATCATCGTCGTGGTCTGCCAATAATTGAGGCCGAGCGACTTCGCGGATTCATCCTGCCCACGCGGAATGGACTGCAGGCCGCCACGGATCACTTCGGCCAAATACGCCGCCGTGAACAGAATGATCGCGACTTGGGCGCGTAGGAGTTCGTCGACTTTGACGCCGCTCGGCAGGAACAGCGGGAACATGAAGGACGCCATGAACAGGACGCTGATCAACGGCACGCCGCGGATCAGTTCGATGTAGCCGACCGAGAGTGCGTGAATGATCGGCATGCGCGAGCGCCGACCGAGGGCCAAGGCCACGGCAAGCGGAAACGATCCGACCATTCCGAAGACCGAGAGGATCATGGTCAGCGGCAGTCCGCCCCAGAGCGTGTTCTCGACATAGGTCATGCCGAGAACGCCGCCCCACATCAGAAGGCCGAAGAGCGCGAGCGTTCCCGCCCACACGCCCGCCAGCCAGGGCCGCCAGAAGTTGCGGTTGCAGCTCAGCGCGATCGCGACTATCAACACGGTCATGGCGAGCAGCGGTCGCCACTGCTCGACGTAAGGATAGCGGCCGAACAGGATCAAGCGGGCCTTCTCGTGGAGAAGCGCCCAGCAGGCACCTTCGGCAGCGCGGCAGACTTCGGGTGGCGCCGCGCTCCACACCGCGTCGAGAATCATCCAGTCGATCAGCGGCGGGACGATCCAGACCAAGAGCCCGATGCAGAGGATCGTCAGGATGCTGTTCAGGACGCTCGAGAACAGCCGGGTCCGAAGCCATCCCAGTACGCCAATGCTATCGGCCGGCGGGCGCGGCGCTGATCCAGCGACGACGGAGGATACGGGGGCCATCGTCATCGCTCCACGAGCGCGACGCGCTTGTTGTACCAATTCATGAAGCCCGAGATCGCCAGGCTGATCGTCAAATACACCGCCATGATCACGGCGATGGCTTCGATCGCCTGCCCGGTCTGATTCAAGGTGGTGTTGGCGACCGCGACCAGATCCGGATAGCCGATGGCAACCGCCAGCGAGCTGTTCTTCATCAAATTCAGATACTGGCTGGTCAGCGGCGGCATGATGACGCGCAACGCCTGCGGCAGCAGGACCAGCCGCAGCACGAGACCGCGACGCAGGCCGAGCGACAACGCCGCCTCGGTTTGGCCGCGACTGACCGAGAGAATACCGGCGCGCACCGTCTCGGCGACGAAGGCGCCCGTATAGACGACGAGGCCGAGCAACAGCGCGATGAACTCGATCGAGACGTGCCATCCGCCGACGAAGCGGAAGCGCTCCATTTGCGGGACATCGATGGCGGTCGGCGCCCCACCGATCAACCACACCACCAACGGCAAGCCGAGAACGAAACCGACCGAGGGCCAGAACCGCGGTGTCGGCACGCCGGTTGCCTCGTGGCGACGCGTCGCATAGCGGCCCCAGGCATAGGCGCCTACGCAGCCAATCAGAAACGCCACGATCATGAACGGATGGATCCCGTCATAGACGGGCACCGGATACATCAAGCCGCTTTTGTTGAGGTAGAACGCGGTGAAGAGGCTCAACGCGTCGCGGCCGCCCGGCAACATTTCGGTGAGAAGCGAGTACCAAAGATACAGTTGCAGCAGGAGCGGAACGTTCCGGAATGTCTCGACGTAGACAGACGCAAGCCGCGCGACGAGCCAGTTCGTCGACAGACGCGCAATGCCGATGATGATGCCGAGGATCGTCACCAACACGATCCCGAGCAGACCGACTTTGAGCGTGTTGAGAAGTCCGGCAATGAAAGCCCGGACGTACGAATGATTGGGTTGGTAGTCGATCAAGGCTTCGCTAATCGCGAAGCCCGCTTCATGCCAGATGAAACTGAAGCCGCTGCGGATCGAGCGCTCGGCAAGATTGGTCAGCGTGTTGTCGATGAGATAGGCGGCGGCCCCGATGACGCCGCCCAGGACCAGGACTTGATAGATGATGGCGCGGGCGCGCGGGTTGTTCCACACCCGGGGGCCGGTCGGCGGCCGAGCTGGCGCCAAGGACGGCGTTGGCTCAGCCACGATCACGTTCCTGGCTGGTCATGCCGATCTCCGCTGCGGCAGAGCCGAAAACAAAACCGCCGCCGGTTTTGACGCCGGCGGCGGCTATTTGGTTTATCGGGCCGGCATCCCGTACATCAGCCCGCCCTTGTTCCATTGGGCGTTCAAGCCGCGCTCAAGACGGAGAACGGTCTTCGGACCGACGTTGCGGTCGAAGATTTCGCCGTAGTTGCCGACCTGTTTGATGGCGTTGTAGCTCCACTCGTTCGACAGCCCGAGCTTCGCACCCATTTCGCCGCTGACGCCGAGGAGGCGCTGCACGGTCGGGTCTTTGCTCTGCTTCATGCTGTCGGCGGTGGCGGAGGTGATACCTAGTTCTTCAGCCTCTTTAAGAGCGTGGATGACCCACTTCGAAATGGCGAACCACTGGTCGTCGCCACGGCGAACGGCAGGCCCGAGGGGCTCCTTCGAGATGATCTCCGGCAAGATGACATAGTCATCCGGCTTCGCGGCGTCGGCGGCACGGATCGCCGCAAGGCCAGAAGCGTCCGTCGTATAGGCCTGGCAACGGCCGGCGAAGAATGCCTTCTTGGATTCTTCGAACGACTCGAAGACCACCGGCTTGAATTGCAGATTGTTGGCCCGGAAGTAGTCGGCGAGGTTCAGTTCGGTCGTCGTGCCGGTCTGAACGCAGATCTCCGCGCCGCCGAGTTCTTTGACGCTCTTCACGTTGACCGACTTCGGCACGATGAAGCCTTGGCCGTCATAATAGGTGACGCCGACGAAATGCAGACCCAGCGACGCATCGCGGGTCAGCGTCAACGTCGTATTACGCGACAGGATATCGACCTGGCCCGACTGCAACGCTGTAAACCGCTGTTGCGCGTTGAGCGGCGTGTACTTCACCTTTTCGGCATCGCCGAATACCGCCGCGGCAATGGCCCGGCAGATATCGACATCGAGGCCGGTCCACTTGCCGGTCGAGTCGGCGATCGAGAACCCGGCCAAACCGGTGTTCACGCCGCATTGCACGACGCCGCTCTTGCGGATGGCGTCGAGAGTGGAGGAGGCCATGGTGGGCGCCGGCTGCGTAGC
>SHVU01000001.1 GCA_009691105.1 Rhodospirillales bacterium | reverse complement strand
GCCTCGCGGCGGGTCTGATGGCCGGTTCGGCCACCGCCACCGATGGCGCTGCGGTTTTTCTGTATCACCGCTTTGGCGAAAGCCGCTATCCGTCGACGAGTATCGATCTGCCGCAGTTCGAGGCCCATATCCGCGAACTGAAAAGCGGTGGATACGCCGTTCTGCCGTTGGCCGAAATTCTCGAAGCGATCCAGGCTAAGAAGCCGCTGCCCGATAAAGCCGTCGCCCTCACCGTCGACGACGCCCATGTGTCGGCGTACGCCGAGGCCTGGCCGCGACTGAAAGCCGCCGGCTTGCCATTCACGCTGTTCATCGCGACCGATCCCGTCGACGGCAAGACGCCGGACTACATGAGCTGGGATCAGATCCGCGAATTGGTGAAGGGCGGCGTCACGATCGGCAGCCAGACGGCGTCGCATCCGCATATGGCCCAGATGTCGGCCGATGGCGTGCGGGCTGAACTGACGAAATCCAACGCCCGCATCCAGGCCGAGCTTGGCGTAACGCCGACGATTTTCGCGTATCCGTACGGCGAAGCGAGTCTCGCCAATTATGCGCCCGTTCGCGAAGCCGGATTTCGTTTCGCGTTGGGCCAGCATTCCGGCGTCGCCGGAAGCGTCGAGGACCTGTTGTATCTGCCGCGCTTCGCGTTGAACGAATCCTTCGGCGATATCGATCGTTTCAAGCGTGCTGCCACAGCGGTGCCGCTGACGGTGCGCGATGTCACGCCGCTCGATCCGTACATCACGACGAACAATCCACCAGCCATCGGCTTCACCGTCGCCGACAACGTCGTCAGTCTTGATCGCCTGCAATGCTATTCGTCGAACGAGGGCTTGGCGAAAATCGAACGCTTGGGCGACAAGCGTTTCGAAATTCGCCTAAAGCGCCCGCTGCCCAAGGGCCGCAGCCGTCTCAACTGTACGGCGCCAACGTCCGGCGGGCGCTGGCAGTGGACCGGCTGGCAGTATTACGTCCGGCCGTAGCGCCGGACGGCGCGACTAGCTCGCGCCGGCGACCCGCACGAAGCTCGGCCAATAGGTCGGATCGTCCAGCCACGACAACCCGTTCGCCGTAATGATCGAACGGATCGATTGGACGTAGGCCGGCCCGCGCTCCGAATAGCGATGCAGTTCGCGCGCCAAGGTCGTGCCGGCAAGCGGCTTGCCCTGGTGACGGAGCTGAGAGCGGACCTTGCGAAACGATTTGTAGGCGTCATGCGTGTTCAGATTCAGCGCATACGACCCCACCGATTCCATCAGCGTCCCGAATGCCCGCACACTGTGCGTCTTATCAGAGTCGCGCTCCAGCGGCACCAAGTGCCCTTCGGCAAAGACCCACTGCCCGAACAGCGCGTTGCCCACGGTCAGAAACCGCGACGTCCCCCACCCGCTTTCCTCGGCGGCTTGGGCCAGCGCCAACGACGGTGGAATCATGTCCATCCGCGCCAGCAAATCCAAGGTCTCGGTGGGCGCGACGCCGTAGCGCTCCGATTGCACGGTGAGCCACAACCGATCCGCCGCATTGAGTTTTTCGGCGGTGGAGGTCTCATAATGCAGCCGCCACAGACGACGCCGGTCGGCGAGGATTTCCTCGTTGACCGCGATCACCAATGGCAAGACTACGGCGACGAACGCGGCTTTGCGTTCGGCAATGGAAGCCGGCTCCTCCGTGTCGGGCCGCAGACTGACCGCGGTCACGGATTCGATCGGCCCCGCATGGAGCTTCGCCGCTTCCAGTGCTTCCATCAGCTTGAACGGCGAAGCCGCAAAGCTTGGGATCGACTGGGTCGCAACCGACGGAATGGATTCTGTCCGTGATGGCCATGTCGGCGGATCGAGCATGACGGTGCCGATCAACGACGACAAAACACCGCCGACCAGAACGCCGGCAGCATACGGACCTTTGGCCAGACCGGCCGAAGCCGACTGGGATGACACAATCCTCGAAATAGGTTCGCCCGACGCCATGATCCCCCCTTTGTGGTGGGTAGTTCCCTGATTGCGTCGGAGCCGTTGGCCGGCACGTAAATTTTACCCGACCGGCTCCGATGAAAACCAGTGAATTGCTACGGTGTGGCGAAAATCGAGGAATCTTGTGGCAAGACTGTGACGCCACCCGCGATATCGCCGAATGGATAGATGGGGTTACGGTCTCAAAAAGCCAACGATCGCTTGGACTTCTTTCAGAATCGGCTCGGCAATAGCGCGGGCCCGCTCCGCGCCGCTCCGTAAAATAGAATCGATCGAAGCGGGATCGGCGAGAAGACGCTTCATTTCCGTTTGAATCGGTTGCAGTTCGGCGACGGCGCGTTCGACGAGCTTTTCCTTGAAGACCGAGAATGATGCGCCGGCGAATTCGCGACACGCGTCCTCGAGGCTTTTGTCGGCAAGCGCCCCGTAAATCCCCAGCAAATTGTCGGCCTCTGGCCGCGCCTCGAGACCGGCGGGGGTCTCGGGCAACACACCGGAATCGGTCTTGGCCTTGCGGATCTTGAGCGCGATCGCATCGGCGTCGTCGGTCAGATTGATCCGCGAGTAATCGGAAGCATCCGATTTGCTCATCTTCTTGGTGCCGTCGCGCAGGCTCATGACCCGGGTCGCGGCGCCGAGAATCAACGGCTCGATCAGCGGAAAGAATTCGACGCCGAAATCGCCATTGAATTTCTGGGCGATGTCGCGGGCCAGCTCGAGATGCTGCTTCTGGTCCTCGCCGACCGGAACATGCGTCGCCTTGTAGAGAAGAATGTCGGCAGCCATGAGGTTCGGATAGACGTAGAGGCCGGCCGAAGCGTTCTCGCGCTGCTTGCCCGCCTTCTCCTTGAACTGGGTCATGCGGTTCAGCCAGCCGAGCCGCGCCACGCAATTGAAAATCCAGGCGAGTTCGGCGTGCCCCGACACTTGGCTTTGATTGAACAGAATGTTCTTCGCCGGATCGAGGCCGGCGGCAACGAGGCCGGCCGTGACTTCGCGGGTGCTGGCGCGCAACGCCGCCGGGTCCTGCCAGACCGTGATGGCGTGCATGTCGACGACACAATACAGGCACTCGTAGTCGCGCTGCAGACGGACCCAATTGCGGATCGCGCCAAGATAATTACCGAGATGCAGATTGCCGGTCGGCTGGACGCCCGAAAAGATACGGTTCATGAGCGCGGTTTCCTTGGGTTTGGACCCCCAGGGGGCCGGTCGCGAAAGCGGGCGGCTTTATGACGCGCAAGACCTCGTGGGTCAAGCGTAGCGACAAAAGGGGCTGGTCGGACGAGCCTCAGCCGAACCGATCGCGACGGACAGGTTTACGTGCGCGACGCATCGAGGCCGCACCATCCGGCGATGGTCGCGGCCGTTACTTTGATCATGCGGACGTAGTCATCGACGTCGATCCACTCGTTGACTTGCCCGGCTTGGGTGAGGTCGCCGGATTTGCACCCGAAGGCAACGGTCGGGATGCCTTTCTGAATGATCGGATTGCGAATATCGGAAATCGTGTGAAGCGCATTCACGTGGGGCTCGGTTCCGGTGCAGGCGATAACCGCACTCTCGACGATCTTGTAGAGCGGGTGATCGAGCGAAACTTCAGCGCCGATGATCGACGACAGCCACTTGAGGCGCGGCGGATGGTCGCGCAACCACGGATCGGCCTTGGCGGCGGCGGCCACGGCGGCCTCGATCTCGGCCCGAACCGCCTCCGGGCGTTCGCCGGCCGGAAAGCTCACAGCGCCGCCCATCTCGCAGTTCGGCTGAAGACGCGCATAGCGTGACATCTCGCCGCAGCGAATTCGCGACACCTGGATATTCGTCGACCGGCCGACGGCGGCTTCGAGCAGCGGATGATGAACGCGCTTGGCGCGTGCTTCGCCGAGCTCCACCAAGGCCCGATGGATCACCATCGCTTTGTCGATGGGGTTGACCGAGCGGTGATAGAAGACAGTGTGGTTGGGCTCGTTGGTGTCGGGCAGCTGGCCGTCGATGGCGATGTGGAATTCGGCCTGGCCGGAGCAAAACGCCTTGATATCGCGCATGCCGGCGCCGGATTCGGCCGGGTGTAGATACACCGCGCCGTCGGCGTTGTAGCCGTGTTGGAGCAACGCGACGACGCCGCGGGCATGACGCTTGCTGGGCGAGCTTGCCATCAGCACTTCGCCCTTCGGCTTCAGGCCAGCTTTGACCAACAACTCAATTGCAATGACGCCGGAGGCGACGCCGGCGAGATCGTCAGCAACGCCCCAACCATAGAGGCGGCCATTTTCCTGAACGCCCTTGAAGGGCGGCTTGGACCAGGTTTCGAGGCGCTGGATCGGCTCGCCGTCGGGATGGGCGAACAGAATCAAGCTGCGGCCGCCACCAGTGCCGGCAAGCCGGCCGATGACATTGACGCGGTCGCCGTCGGCGACAACTTGAGCGTCGGCGAATTCGTCTTTGAGAACGACCGTCTTCGGGTTGTAGCGCTGATTCTCGATGGTGCAGCCGGCGGCCGCGAGGCGCTTGGCAACCAAGTCCTGGACCCGGTCTTCGCCGTGCTCGACGGCGCGGACGAGTTCCAACAGGAAATCGACCGCAGCCTTTGCATGGCCATCGGCCAGCGCCAGCACGCGCGCGTCGACGCCGCTCACGACGCCCACCCGTCGTCGCAGCCGTCCTGGGCCAATGGGGCCATACAACGAGTTATCGCGTGCGTTCGCATGGTCCGACGTTTCCATGCCGTCGCGTTATTCGCCAACGGCTTATTTTGAGCGACTATGCCACGCGCGGCGTTCAGAGATCAAGACGACGAAAATCCGCCTCAACCGTCCATAGCGGAACACGTGGACGTCGATATAATAGTCGACGGACCGACGCCGGAGCTCATTCCATGATGAGACGCCTGCTTGTCGCTGCCGTTATCTCCGTTTCCCTCATTTCGCCATCCATAACCAACGCCGACGTCAAAACCGGCGAGGCTGCGTATAACCGTGGCGACTATGCGGCCACGTTGCGCGAATGGCAGCCTCTTGCCAATGCCGGTGATTCCGTTGCCCAGGTCGCCGTAGGACTTCTTCACGAACGCGGCCAGGTCGACAAGGTAGCCGCCTATATGTGGTTCACCTTAGCGGCTCGGCAAAACGAGCCCAGGGCCGCCGAAGCCCGCGACCGAATCGCCCGCAGTATGAGCCGAGCCGAAATCGCCCAGGGCGAACTGCAGGCCCAAATGTGGAGACCGACAGGTCAGTAGCCGCGCGGCGGGTCGATCGAGGTGCGCGCCGCGTCAGGCGATCGGCGTCGCGCTTTTCCGTCGGCCCAGGCTTCGGAAGTCATTGCGGGTCGCCGCCTTGAAGAGAAAGGCCAGGCCGACATAGCCGAAGCCACCGGCGGCGATGATTGCGGCAAGTCCGATGGCGCGGCTTATGGTCCCACCCACCATGATCCCTTCGAACCCGCAACGAAGTCCGACGACGATCACCGCCATGCCGACGGTCGCGGCGACAATGCGCGGCAGTCTGGCGATCAGCTGGCTGTCGAAGACCAGGTGGCCGCGGCGATACAAAATCCATCCGAGAAGACTCGCATTGATCCAACCGGAGGCCGCCGTCGCCGCCGCAATGCCGACGTGTTGGAACGGACCGATCAGCGCAAGGTTCAAGGCAACATTCCCAACCAACGCCACGCCCGCGATCTTGACCGGCGTCGATGTGTCCTCGCGGGCGAAAAATCCCGCCGACAACGTCTTCACGAGAACGTAGGCGGGCAGGCCCCAGGCGAATGCGGCGAGCGCATCGGCGGTCAATGACGCCTCGGTAGCGCCAAACAGGCCGCGCTCGAACAAAATCGAAATGATCGGATGGGCGAGCAACGCCAGCGCCACCGACGACGGCAGGGCCAAAAGAAGTGACAGCTCCATGGCGCGGTTTTGGCTGTGGTGGCCGTCGCGCCCGGCGCGAATCTCGCGGCTGAGCTGCGGCAACAACGCCGTGCCGATGGCGACGCCGACGACACCGAGGGGCAGTTGGTTCACGCGGTCGGCGAAATACAGGAACGAGATCGCACCAGCCGGCAGGAACGAGCCGAGGATGACATCGATCATGAGATTGATCTGATAAACGCCGGCGCCGACGGCAAGCGGCAGAATGCGGCGCAGAAGCAGCTTGATATGGGCGTCAAACCGCGGCGGACGCAGGCGCAGCGGCAATCCGGCAGAGCGGCAGGAAACGACAAGACCGACAAACTGCACGACACCGGCAACCGCAACGCCCCAGGCCAGAGCATGCGCCGGGCTTGGAAAGAACGGTGCGGCGACCAGGATCGCGCCGATCAACACCAAGTTTAAAAGGATCGGCGAGGCGGCGGCGGCGGCAAACCGGCCGAGCGAATTCAGAACGCCGCCCAAAAGCGAGACCAGCGAGATAAAGAGCAAGTATGGAAACGTGATCCGACTGAGCTCGACGGCGACGGCGAAGGTCTCGGGTTCAGCCAGGAATCCCGGCGCGAAAACCATCATCAGACCCGGCATAGCAATCTGGCCAAGGACGATCGCGGCAACGAGCGTCCACAACAAGACGCTCAACGCATCTTCGGCAAACCGTTCGGCGGCGTCACGACCCTCGGTCTCGGCCAAGCGGTTGAACAACGGCACGAAGGCAGCAGCGAAAGCGCCCTCGGCAAACAGCCGGCGGAACATATTGGGCAGGCGGAAGGCGACGAAGAACGCGTCCGCCAAGGGACCGGCGCCGAGTCCCGCCGCGATCAAGATGTCGCGGACGAATCCGAAGACGCGGCTGCCAAGCGTCAAGCTGCCGACCGTCATAACCGAGCGAACCAGACTCATGATCGACCGCTAGCCACCGCTATCCATTTGCGACGAGCGTCGCGGGACGTGAGTATTGCGCGCATGCGTTACGCCACCGTTGCCGCCGAGGCCGTATCGGTCGCAGCGTCGACCGCGGCGAGAAGCCGTTCGCGCACCCGTTCCAACCGATCCGGCGATTCGATCTTCAAGCCGAAGACGTCGCGCACATAGAAAACGTCGACGACGTGACCGCCATACGTCGAGATGTGAGCCGAGGAGATATGGAGGCCGAGGGCGGTTAGGGCCGCGGTGACGTCGTGGAGAAAGCCCGGACGGTCCCGACCCTGGACCTCGATCACCGTCGATTCGGCGCTGGCGCCGTTGTCGATCAGCACCACCGGCGTGATGCGGAAGGCCCGCGACGGCGCTGCCAGCCAGCGGCGCCGCACCGCCGCGACTTCGCGGGCAATGGCGAGGCCGCCACCGAGGGTCGCTTCGATACGGCGCGCCAGCTTGGCGAGACGGTCCGCGGATTCGAACGCGCCGCCTTGCGCGCCTTGAACCGAGAAGCTGTTGAGGGCCATGCCGTTGGCCAAGGTCGTGATCTTGGCATCGACGATCGAGGCGTCGGAGAGCGAGATGGCGCCGGCAATCTCAGCAAAGAGGCCGGCGCGGTCGGGCGCGTAGACGACGACTTCGGTCACGCCGCGTTCGGGCTCCGGCCGCGTCTCGACCCGAGCGAGCTGCGTGCCGTCGCCGGCCGAACGGATGAAGCGGGCGTGGCGTTCCAGGGCCCCGACGTCGAAGCCCAGCCAATAGGCGGGCGTGCCGCGATCGAGATGCGTCACGATGTCTGGGCTCGGCCAATCGGCGAGCCGCGCCGCCAAGGCCTGCTTCGCGGTGTCGACGCGTCCGGCGCGACCGGCCTCGTGGCTTTCACCGGCCATCGCTTCCAAGGAGCGATGGAACAGCTCGCGCAGCAATGTCGCTTTCCAGTTGTTCCAAATCCCCGGCCCGACGGCGCGGACATCGGCCACGGTCAGAAGCAGCAGCAATCGCAGGCGCTCCGGCGATTGGACCAAGGCGACGAAGTCGGCGATGGTTTTCGGATCGTCGATGTCGCGTTTGAAGGCTGTGGCGGTCATCACCAGGTGATGGCGCACCAGCCAGCTGACCGTGTCGGCTTCCCAATCATCGAGACCGAGCCGCCGGGCCATGCGCTCGCCGATCTCGGCGCCGAGGCTGGAATGTTCGCCGCCCCGGCCCTTGGCGACATCGTGCAGAAGAAGAGCCAGATATAACGCGCGGCGCGAACGGACCTCGCGTGCCGCCGCCGTCGACACCGGCAGCTCATCCTTCAACAGACCTTTTTCGATCTGGCTCAAGTGGCCGATGGCGCGGATCGTGTGCTCGTCGACGGTGTAGACGTGGAACATGTCGTACTGCATCTGGGCGACGACGCGGCCGAAGGGCGGGATGAACCGGCCGAGCACACCAGATTCGTTCATGCGCTTCAACGCGGTGTCGGGCGAGCGGCTTGAGGTCAGCAGATCGACGAAGAACTGGTTGGCGTCTGGGTTGGCGCGCAGTTCGCCGTCGACGCGATCGAGATTCTGGATGACCAGGCGAATGGTCCGCGGATGAATGGCGACGCCGAGACGGTCGGCCTCGTGATAGAGGCGGATCAGACGCACCGGATCGTCGGAAAAGGCGTCGTTCGTCTCGACCGCGAGCCGGCCGCCTTCGAGGCGAAACGGTGGTTCGGGCCGCACTGCTGTCGCTTGCTCGGCCTGCATCGGTTCGGCGACGTGGCAAGCTTCGAGAACCGCGCAGAGATTACGGGTCAGATCGCCGACGTCTTTCGCCACCAGATAGTAGTGCTTCATGAAGCGCTGCACGCCTTTGGTGCCGGCGTGATCGGTATAGCCGAGGCGCGGCGCCAGTCCGATCTGCGAATCGAAGGTCAGCCGTTCTTCCGGCCGCTCGGCGAGGTAGTGGAGAAAAATGCGCACCGCCCAGAGAAAATTCTCGGCCTTGGCGAAGCGCCGGGCGTCGGCGCGCGTAAACACGCCGAGATCGACAAGGGAGGCCGCATCGCCGACGCGATAGAGATATTTCGCGATCCAAAAGAGCGTCTGCAGATCGCGCAAGCCGCCTTTGCCTTCCTTGATGTTGGGCTCGAGCAGATAGCGCGTATCGCCAAGGCTGGCGTGACGGCGATCGCGTTCGGCGAGTTTGGCGCGAACGAAATCGGGACCGGAGCCGGTAACGACATCGGCAACGAACCGGTCGCGGAAGCGCGTGTATAGATCCAGCTCGCCGACCACGAAACGGGTCTCGAGAAGACTGGTACGAACCGTGATGTCGTCCTTGGCCAGACGGATCGCTTCGTCGACCGATCGCGTCGCCGGCCCGACCTTGAGGCCGAGATCCCACAGCCGGTAGAGCCCGTATTCGACAAGCTGCTCGCTGCGCGGCGTCAGCTTGTAGGGAAACAGAAACATCAGATCGAGATCGGAATAGGGCGCAAGCTCGCCGCGACCGAAGCCGCCGGTGGCGACGACCGCCAATTTGTCGCCAGTGGTCGGGCGGCCCAGCGGATAGGCCCGGGCCGACGCGAATGCGAACAACTCGCCGACGATCGCGTCGAGCAACACCGACGTCGCCCGCGCCGTCATCGTGCCGTTGGCTTCGCCAGTCTCAAAACGTTGGCGGATCGACGCCCGGCCGTCGTCCAGCACCGCCTTCAGAATGGCGAGCGGCCGCGCGTCGTCAGCGCGGATCGAGCCGTCTTCGGAGGCGAGCGCCGCCAGCGCCTGGGCAAGCTTGGCGCGGTCGACGGCGACCGGTTGTTCAGCGACGCTATTCAAGTTTCGGGCCTCCAAGGCCGCGCGACGCAAGTTTACCGGGGCGATCCGGACCGCGCACCGGTTGTTTGGACATAGTCCGGTAGACCGCTATCCCGCGCCGTCGAGAAGCGCCTTCAGCCGATAGAGAAACTCGAGCGCGTCTTTGGGCGAAAGCTGGTCTGGGTTCGAGTCGCGAAGCGCCGTTTCCACGGCCGACGGTTCGGCCGGCTTCGATGGCTGATGGGCCGCGAACAAAGGCAAATCATCGGCAAGATTGGTCAGAGCCGAGGATTGCTCGCCGGTTTCGAGACTGGCAAGGACGGCCTGGGCGCGTTCGACCACGGCCTTGGGCAAGCCGGCAAGCTCGCCGACATGAATGCCGTAGGACCGATCGGCGACGCCGGCCCCGACTTCGTGGAGGAAGACGACTTTGCCCCGCCATTCCTTGACCCGCATGGTGTGGCAGGCGAGAGCCGGCAAGCGATGGCGCAACGACGTCAGCTCATGGAAGTGGGTCGCGAACAACGCCCGCGAACGGTTGACCTCGTGCAAATGCTCGACGACCGCCCAGGCAATCGATAGGCCGTCGAAGGTCGCGGTGCCGCGACCGATCTCGTCGAGAATGACCAGCGCCCCGGGTCCGGCTTGATTCAAGATCGCCGCGGTTTCGACCATTTCGACCATGAACGTCGAGCGACCCCGAGCGAGATCGTCGGCCGCGCCGACACGTGAAAACAATTTGTCGACGACGCCAAGCTTGGCGCGCGCCGCCGGAACGAACGATCCGGCTTGGGCCAGCACCGCGATCAAAGCGTTCTGGCGCAGGAACGTGCTTTTACCGGCCATGTTCGGGCCGGTGATGAGCCAAAGCCGGCTCGCCTCCGACATCCGGCAATCGTTGGCGACAAAACTGCCGGAACCAGCGGCGGCCAAGGCCGCTTCGACGACGGGATGACGGCCGCCTTCGATCTCGAAGATCGGCTCCGGGATCAGCACCGGACGCACGTAATTTCGCTCGTCGGCGATTTCGGCCAAGGCCGCGGCGACGTCGAGCGCGGCAAGCGCCCTGGCGGCTTCGGCGATGTGGTCAGCCTGGCCGCGAACGTCCGTCACCAGGTCTTCGAACAACTGCAGCTCGAGCGCCAGGGCGCGATCGGTCGCCTTGAGAATGCGGCTCTCGAGATCGCCAAGTTCGACCGAGGAATACCGGACCGCACCTGCCATGGTCTGGCGATGAATGAACGGGCCATCGCCACCGGTTGGGATGCGCGACGCTTGCTTGGCGGGAACTTCGACATAGTAGCCGAGCACGTTGTTGTACCGGATCTTGAGGACCGAGACTCCGGTCAGTTCGGCGTAACGCGCCTGCAGATCGGCGACCAGGCGCCGGCCTTCGTCGCGAAGCGTGCGCAGCTCGTCGAGTTCCGGCGTGTAGCCCGGCGCGATGAATCCGCCGTCGCGCACCAGCAACGGCAGTTCGGGCGCCAAAGCGCGACCCAGGCGTTCGACGAGCGGGCCGTGATGGCCGAGGCCGCGTACCGCGGCGTCGACGCCGCTCAGCGGGGCCAGCGTCGGCGGCGCCGCGAGCCGGGCGCGGATGTCGGCGGTCAGACCGAGCCCGTCGCGCAAGGCGGCGAGATCGCGCGGCCCGCCGCGCCCCAACGTCAGTCGCGCCAAACCGCGTTCGAGATCGGGGGTGCGGCGAAGAATCTGGCGAAGATCGACGCGCGCATCGGTGGCATCGACGAAGAACTGGACCATGTCGAGCCGACGATCGATGACGGCGATGTCGGTCACCGGCGTTGCGAGATGTGCGGCCAACAGACGCGCCCCGCCGGCGGTCTCGGTGCGATCGATAACGGCGAGCAAACTTCCGTCGCGCCCGCCGTTCGCGCCTTCGACCAGTTCGAGATTGCGCCGGGTCGCGGCGTCGATCTCCATGAACGATCCGGGCTGGATGCGGCGCGGCGTGTTAAGGCGCGGCACCCGGCCCTTCTGAGTGAGATCGACGTAGTCGACCAGGGCGCCGGCCGCGGCCATCTCAGCTCGCGTAAACGCGCCGAAGGAATCGAGCGTCGCCACGTTGAACAGTGTCTCGACCCGGCGCCGGCCGTTGGCGCTGTCGAACCGCGCTCCGGGTAACGGTGTGAGGCGGCTTTTCCAGTCGGCCCAGGTTTCGAACAACGCCGGGCGCGCCAGCACCGGCTCGGCGATCAGAATTTCTCCGGGATCGAGCCGAGCCAAGGCGGGGCCCAACTCGCCGGGCTTAACCGGCTGCGTCTGGAAATCCCCAGTCGAGACGTCGATCCAGGCGAGCCCCAATTCGCGCTCAGCCTCGGCAATCGCGGCGAGATAATTGTGGCGGCGCGCCTCGAGCAGCGAATCTTCGGTGAGCGTGCCGGCGGTCACGACCCGCACCACGTCGCGCTTCACAACGGATTTGGCGCCGCGCTTCTTGGCCTCGGCCGGGTCCTCGACCTGATCGCAGATCACGACCTTGAAGCCTTTGCGAATGAGCCGCGCCAAATAGGCTTCGTAGGAATGGGCCGGCACGCCGCACATCGGGATGTCGGCGCCGAGATGCTTGCCGCGTTTGGTCAGCGCTATATCGAGAGCCCTCGCGGCCTGTACCGCGTCGTCGAAGAAGAGCTCGTAGAAATCGCCCATCCGATAGAAGAGAAGCCCCTCGGGATGGGCCCGCTTCATGGCAAGGAATTGCGCCATCATCGGCGTCACCGCCGCTTCGTCGGCCGGTGCCGGAATCAAAGGCGCGGCGGGCGCCGGGGCTTCAGAATCAGGGCTCGACATGGGCCGACCCTAACATGAGCCGACGGGCCGTTTGAACGCCGCGCGACGGCTAGAACCGAGCCGCCTGTTTCATTGCGGACCGGGACAGTCGCCTTCGGGCTCCGCGTCTGGCAGACCGTTCAAGGCCGCAATATCAGAATAGTACCGGCTATGGCGAAGTTGGCATTTCGTGAGTTCATCGTAGAACTCCTCCTTGCCATCAAGACCGGCCGGCCAAGCCAGGTCCATAAGCTGGCGCTACGCCGGCATCTGTCCGGAATAGATGTAATCCAGCATGGTCGCCCAGAGCTCCGGTGTAACCCTCAGCTTGCCGGATAGCACCCAATCATTGCTGGCACGCAGGGGTTAGGCGACTTTGGGAATATCGTGGGGAGACGGACCAAGCTTGCGCATCAGATCGGATGAGAATTCGAAGCTTCCGGCTTGCCGATCATAGCGCTCGCAGACCCGAATCAACGGCGACTCGGAGAAACTAACGCGCCAATAGGCGAAGATGCTGTCTTTCAGCATCACCTCAATCGTGCCATCTCCGTCGATATCCTGAAACAGGACTGCCGCGTCGTTGCTGGAGATGCTGCCCAATTTGCGGACCGTGGCGCCGATTTCGAAGACATCGACCTCGTCGCAGCAATGCGCGCCGCCCGTGTATTGGTAGACGATGAGATTGGGCTCCGATCCGCCCGTAACGTTCATACCCACCGGCGGCGTTGTATAGCCCGCCGGCTCGCCACCCGTGAAGGGTTCGATGCGCAGGCGATGATTCTGGACAGTGGCCAACACTTGGCCGTCGCGGAGGATTCGGAGCGCCTGTTCATAGGGACTCCAATCAGTGGCCTTGCCGTATATATCGTAGATGCGGATCGTGTAGGGACCGATCATCCGTTCAAGGGATAGACGCTCGACATCGGCACGCGCCGGGCCGTTCAAGGCGAGGCCCAACAGCAGCCCAATGGTGACGATCCGGTGCGCTATCGATACATCGCTGACGACACGAGCAGCCCAACGAACCGCTTTCGCACGGTACATCCGACCCCTCCTCCAGTGCCATGTATGAAGTCTAGCCCAAATCGAGCTTCGCAATCTCGGCGCGGCGCAGATTGGCCGAGTCGCTGCTGAAGCAACAGAAGGTCACGGTAACGAGCGTCGTGTCGGTGCGGAGATATGTCGCGACCGCGCCGACGGCGATTTTCGACGCCCGATCGGCCGGAAAGCGATAGACGCCGGTCGAGATCGTTGGAAAGGCGATGGACGACAATCGGTTGCGAACCGCGACGTCGAGCGAGCGGCGATAGCAGCTGGCGAGCAACTGATCCTCGCCCGCCGCGCCGCCTGTCCACACCGGACCGACGGTATGGATGACGTGTTTGGCGGGAAGCCGGTAGCCCCTCGTGATCTTGGCATCGCCGGTCGGACAGCCGCCGAGCTTCCGGCATTCATCCAGCAGTTGCGGACCGGCGGCGCGATGAATGGTGCCGTCGAGACCGCCGCCGCCGAGAAGCGCCAAATTCGCGGCGTTGACGATGGCATCGAGGCGAAGGCGCGTAATGTCGCCCTCGATCACGCTCATTCGTGTGGGGGCGGCGGCCATGCTATTTGCGAGTTTGGCCGGCGGCAATGATCTGCCGGGCGAGATAGCGATCGACGGCATCGGCGTCCGGCAACTGGCCACGCGGCGCGGCCTTGGTCCGGGCCTCTTCGATCCATTCGCGAAACCGTGCGCCGTCGATGGCGGCCAGCGATCCATCGCGGGAAAAAAAGGGCGAGCTGAGTCGGGCGTCGAATCGGGCGACGACGCGTCGTTCGCCATCGACGCCGAGCAACGTTCCATCAGGCAAGGGATAGAACGAGAAGGCCAGCCCGACCGCCTGGACGTTTTTCCATCGCTCCGGTCTCAGAAATTCGCCGGCGCTACGGCGTGCAGCCACCGTGGTCGGGCGACTGAAGGTCTCGACAAACACCGTGTCGGCGAGGACCTCGCCATCGGGACTGAACAGAATGTAGTTGGGACCGAAGACGCTGGATCGACCCTGATCGAACAAGGTCCGGGTCTCGATCCGTCCACGGATCGCCACCGTGGGCGGGCTGCTGGCTTTGGCGAGCCGCGCGAACGAATCCTGAATCGGACGACCCGTTTCGATCGGATAGAGAAATAGCAACCCCGATCCGGCGGCGGGACTGGTGGCGGCGCGGACCCGGCGCAAGTCCTCGGATTCGCGCAGGGCCATTTCACTCGGAAAGCTTTGGCTAAAGACGAGTTGTTTCTGAAAAAACGAGTAGAGCCGGGCGACGCGCGGGGTCTGCGGGCCCCAGCCTTGGGGGGCGATGGCGTATTCGATGGTCACATCGCCGGTCCAGCCGGCGATCCAGGTAGCGACCTCCCGGCTTGGTTGTTCAGGCAAGCCCGGAAGCCGGGTTCCCCAATCGTCGGGAAAAAGGATGGAGGGTTCCGGCGCGGACGCAGCCATCGCGGTGCTCGCGACGCCGAAGGCGACGGCGAGCGCGGCGACACTGATCGCCTCGCGTCCGAAAAGCTTCATCACGCTTCCCCCGCGGCCGGCCCCTGATTTGGCAACGGCTGGCCGGCCATGCTACTTACGGCGACTGGAGGCTGCACCAACACCATGGCAAAAATCTAGCAAGATGTGTCGGCCGTGAAAGAAAAGCCGGGGTCCGTCATGGTCCATGTCGGCCTCGACCGGATCGGCGATTCGCTTCTGAAGCTGCCGTTTGTCCTCAGCCTGCGCGCGGCGTACCCAGAAGCGCGCATCACGTGGGTCGCCGGCAAGGACACCAGCCTCTACGCCGGGCGGATGGCTCCGACAGTGGTAGGCCTGCTCGACGAAGTCATCGAGAGCGCCGGCATCGGCCAGCGTCCTATCGAATTCCTCAAACGTCGCGCTCTGCCCGGCCGTCGCTTCGACGTCATCATCGATACGCAGAAGATCGTCTGGGCGACGCTGTCGCTGCGGCGCATCCCGCACAAGCTGTTCATTTCGCCGGCCGCGAAGTTCTTGCTGTCGTCGCGGCGGCCGCCGCCCAATCATCCCAAGCCGCGCAGTATGATCCGCCAGATGCTCGATCTTCTCGAGTTGGCGAGCGGACAAAAATTCCCGACACCGGATCGGATCGATCTTCGCCCATCGCCCGAACTGGCGGCGCTCGCCGCACAACTTCTGCCGCCGGGTCCGACCTATGTTGCGATCGCGCCCGGCTCGGGCGGCCCGCCGAAATGTTGGCCGTTGGATAATTTCCTCGGGCTCGCCCGGATCCAAGTGGCGCGCGGCCGGACTCCGGCCTTCATCATCGGTCCGATGGAGCTGGATTGGTTGCCGCGGATTCGCGCCGCGGTCCCCGAAGCGGTGTTTCCCTTGCAGAGCGACGCGATCAGCACGACGCATTGCTATTCGCCGCTCCTGACCATCGCCCTGGCCGGCCATGTCGCCGCCGCCGCCGCCAACGATTCCGGCGCCGCCCACATGATGGCGATCGGCGGGGCGCCGCTCGTCGTCCTCTACGGCGTCACTCAGCCCGGGAAGTTCGTGCCGATGACCGATCGACTGACCATCATCCGCGCCCAAGATTTCGGCGGACGCGAGTTGCATTGGATTCCGTTGAACCCGGTCGCCGACGCTGTCGACGCGGCAGTGGCTAGCGGTGCGGCGGGACGCTAGAGGCGCGGCGCATCAGCCAAAGAAGAAGCGCGAGGCCGGGCACGGCCGCAGCCGTCGTCACCAGAAAGAACAGAACCCAACCCAATTCCTCGGCGAGCCAGCCGCCGCCCGAGGCGAGCACCGTCCGTGCCGCCGCCGCGAAGGACGACAGCAACGCGTATTGCGTCGCGGCGTGGCTGGGCGCGCAAAGACTGGAGAGATAGGCGACGAAGGCCGCTGTCGCCGCGCCGCCGGTCAAGTTCTCGACGGCGATGGTGACGCTCAGCATCGGCAGCGAATAGCCGACCATCGCTTGAATGGCGAAGACGACGTTCGACACGGCTTGCAGAATTCCACAGACGAGGAGCGCCGGCAGGATGCCGAGGCGCGCCACCAGAAGGCCGCCGCCGATCCCGCCGACCAAAGTCATGGCAAGGCCGTAGCCTTTGCTGACGACGCCGATCTCAGTGAGCGAAAAGCCGATGGCGAGATAAAACGGATTTGCCATCACGCCGAGCAAAGCGTCGCCGTATTTGTACAACAGCACGAAGGCGAGAATTGCCATCCAGCCGGGACGGGCCGCGAAATCCGCAAACGGCGCGACCACGGCACGGCCAAGCCAGGCCGCCGCCGTTGTCGGTTCGGCCGACGCACCCTCGGCATGCTCCGGCTCGGGCGTCCCCAACGTCGCGACGATGCCGACGACCATCAGCACCGCCATCACAGCGTAGGCGGAGAACCATCCATAGAGATCGGCAATGATCAGCGCGCCGGCTCCGGCTGCAAACATGCCGAAGCGATATCCAAGGACGACGTTGGCGGCGCCGGCACCTTGGCTGCGCTCGTCGAGGATCTCGATACGAAAGGCGTCGATGGCGATGTCTTGCGTTGCCGACGCGAATGCCAGGGCCACCGCCCAGGCGGCGACAGGGACTAAATTCTGGGCAGGGTCAGTCGAGCCAAGGCCGAGCATGGTAGCCGCGACCGCCAGCTGCGCGACAATCAACCACGAACGCCGCCGGCCGAGCCGCCGCGTCAGCCACGGAATCGGCAAACGATCGACAAGCGGCGCCCAGAGAAACTTGATGGCGTACGCCGTGCTCGCCCAACTGAAGAGTCCGATCGCGGTCAGCGAGACGCCGGCTTCCTGAAGGCGGGCCGACAACGTCGAATAGACGAGAAGAAGCGGCAGCCCGCTCGAAAACCCGAGCGCAAGAACGGCGATGACCCTGCGGTCGAGATAGACCTTGGCCGATTCGCCCCAGGTGGTCACGGCCGAAGCCCCGGAACCGTCATGGCGCGATCCTTACCGCCCGGCTGATTCCCTGGCAAGCCGGTGCCGGCCGGATCATGATCGGGGAAAGGAGACGAGCCATGAAAATCGACGGCGCCTGCCACTGCGGCTTCATCACCTACGAGGCCGAGGCCGATCCCGAAAAGACCGCGATCTGCCATTGCACCGACTGCCAAACGCTGTCCGGTTCAGCATTTCGGATCAACGTTCCGGTTCCGGCAGCCACGTTCCGAATCCTCTCCGGGACCCCCAACATTTACGTAAAGACCGCCGAGAGCGGCGCGAAACGGGCTCAGGCGTTCTGTCCGAAGTGCGGCGCGGCGCTCTACGCGACTGGCGCCGAAGGAACGCCCACGATCTATTCGATCCGGGTCGGGACGGTTCGTCAGCGCGACGCTTTGGCGCCGCACGCCCAGCTTTGGACAGGCTCGCGCCTGCCGTGGGTCGCGGCACTCGGTGGATTGCCCGACGCGACGGCGCGCTGATCGCTTGCATCCGGCGCGAGGGCGCGATAAGGGCATGGCCCCATGGCGAAAAAACCATCCGGCGTATCCGTTCTGATCCCGATCTCGCCCGGCGAGCTTCTGGACAAGATCACCATTCTCGAGATCAAGGCGAAGCGGATCGGCGACGCCGCCAAGCTGAAGAACGTCCGTATCGAACTCGCGGCGCTAGAGAAAGTCCGCAAGCGGGGTTTCCGTTTGTCGGCGGCGGCGAAACGTTTGGTCGGACGCTTGCGGGCCGCCAACGCGACGTTATGGACGACCGAAGACGCGATCCGCGATTGCGAGCGCCGCGGCAATTTCGGGCCGAGCTTCATCCGCCATGCTCGCGCCGTCTATCGCACCAACGACCGACGCGCCGAGCTGAAGCGTGAATTGAATGCGCTGCTCGGTTCCGAATTCCAGGAAGAAAAGTCCTACAAGCCCTACTAGCGGCGGCCCGTGTAGACCTGCGCGACGATGCCGGAGCCGAGCGTCGTTCCGCCGATGGGCTTGGCGACCGTGATCTGACGATCGACGACGCGTTGATCGAAGTTCTGGCGACCGAGGTTGCCGCGAAACGCATCGACCATGGCGCGGCCCTCGCGGGTCACGTCCGGCGGTGTGGTCAACACGTAGTCGATATATTTGGTGCTATCGCCGATCGGCATGCCGATCCGCCCCAGGACCTAGCCGTCTTTCTTGTCCTGACCGCCACCGCCGCCCGCCGCCGAGCCGTTTGCCGAACCGCGCGCTCCGCTTCCAGGGCCTATGCCGTTTCCCCGATCGGCGCTTTGGCGTGCCGTTCGTTGTTGTCGTAGAAGCTGCAGCCGCCGGCCGCGGCAACGAGGGTCGGAGCCATAAGGACGCCGATGGCGAGAAGGCATCCGAAAAGGCGCGGTCCGTTCATGACGGTCTCCTCGCGGTTTTAGGGACGAGAGGCTTTGTCGAGCGCGGCAATGACACCTTGGAAATCTTCGAGCGTCGGGACGCCTTCAAGGCGCGCCACGGCGTCGCCCTTGACGAAAAAGAACGTCGGCAGTTTGACGACGCGAAACAGAGCTTGGCCGGCGGCGAATTCGTCGGCACCGCCGGGGTCGCCGCGTCGTCGTCCAGGCAAGCCGCGACCCGATCGCGCTGATCCGGCGCGGCGCAGAGGGTCAAAACCGCGGCCTTGAAGGCAAGCGGCGATAGCGGCATGTCGCGATGGACGAATCGGACGGCACCGGTGTCGACGAGACGTTTCAGAACGCGCGGATGCCTGGCCGTGTCGATACCGCCGGCAGTCGGTGCAGAAATAGGACGAGTACTCGTAGACCAGAACCGGCGCGTCCGCCTGCCGATCACGAAGTCGTCGGCTTCCGGCTGGGGCCCGGGCGTTGCCACCTCGTCCGTGGCTTGCGGAGCAATCACGCCCGACGGCACCGCGGCACCGTTGGGCTCGATGACGAGCGGGTCGGCGGACCGAGCCGGGATGGAGCCGACGACGATCAGCAGGGCCAGAAGAACCGTTGCGCGTATCGTCATGGCGCACCGGCCTTGCGAAGCGCCGCGACGACGACGTCCAGTTCCTGTTCTTTGGCGCGCGCCATCGGAGAGAACCATCCCGAACAACCGCCCGGCGGATCGACGTAAACGTCTTTGGTGAGGAGGAACAACGCCACCTCCGGATGGCGATGGGAAATCGTCATGCACAGGGGATAGGTGTTCTTCTCTTTGGTCGTCTTGAATTGCGGATGCGCGTACAGCCCTTTCAAAATGTCGAGGCGGCCGAACATGCCCGCGACCATCGGCAGCCACATCTTGGTCGGCTTGCCATCGTTCCAGCGCGGATGTTCGAACTCGTAATCGCGGTTGGGATCGAGACCGTCGGCCAGAAATTTGGTTACAGCAGCCGTATCGTTGGCAATGATCGCTTCGACCACGGGATAATTCCAGAAGTCTTGCGCCGATGCCGACACGCCGATGACGATCGCGATGATCGGCGCCAGTGCTGCACTAATTTTGGATACACGAGACGACAACGCCATGGAGCCCCTCCTGGCCGAGATCGCCTATCGCCAGAAGTCTAGCACGGCCAGCCGCCGCAGGAAGCTTGTCCTAGGGTTAAGACTGCCCCGCTTTCTCCACGAACGCCTGAACCCGCGCCAAGACGACGTCCCGGTCTAGCCGTGCGACGCAAGGATAGCGCCCGTCTTCGGGTGGATAGATGCATTGGCCGCAGCAGCCGCGGCACGGCATGTCGTGATA
Source organism: Rhodospirillales bacterium (assembly GCA_009691105.1). Taxonomy (GTDB): domain Bacteria; phylum Pseudomonadota; class Alphaproteobacteria; order Rhodospirillales; family SHVU01; genus SHVU01. The sequence continues at coordinate 69,376 of SHVU01000001.1, read as the reverse complement.
AAGGACCTCGACGTTCGCGGGCGTCATCGCCGGATCGTACGGCACCGCGTCGACGACGTGAGCGGCGCTCGCCAAAGCTAAAGTCGGCGTTCCGGTGCCGGCGGCGAGATGCAGGATCGACGAATCCACCGAGACGACGAATCGCGCCGCGCGGATCAACGCCGCGGTCGAGCGAAGATCGCCGCCGTCGAGCCGGACCCGGGGCATCGCCAGCAGCGTCGAGAATTCCGGATGCGCAGCGAGATCGCGGGGCCCAGCCGAAACCACGACCTCGAACGACGCCGGCAGCGCCGTCAGGATGCGCCGCCACAGATCGACCGAATGCTGTTTGCCCGCGACCGCCGAGAACGGATGAATGACGACGGTCGGAGCGTCGAGTGCGGCCGGCGCCGGCAAGCGCTCGGGCGCGATGCGAACAACAGGAAGTGGATCGGCGCGTTGGGCGAGGCCGTTGGCGAGATCAACCCAGCGCCGCATCTTGTGGGCCATGCCCGGCGCGACCGGCACCCAGTCCGTGTACCAGCCACGATTCCGACGAAGCCGGGCATCGTGCTTAGGCCAGGACCGCGGCTCAAGCGCGTAACGTTCCGCCGCGCCAGTCGCCATGACCAAAACGTCGTCTACGGTCGGAAGGCGCAAATGATCGGCCGAGATCGCGACGCGCACCCCGAGGTCGCGCAAGCGGCGCCCTTCGCGGAGGCGATAGAGCGGATTGCGGGCGAAGCGCCGATAGTCGATGGCGATAACATTGACGTCGGGCGGAAACAGAAACGCCGCCTTGGCGGTGTCGCGGCGCAGAACGAGATGCACCGGCTCGCCAGCGCGGGCGAGGGCGCGGAAGCGCGGGAAGGCGAGCGAGAACAAAATCGTGTCGCCGAGGCCTCCGCTCGACACGACGAGAACGCCGCGGCCCGGCCGATCCGGGCGCGCTTGTCGCGCCAACCACCTATCGACGAGATTGTTGAGACGAAAGCCGCTCATCATCCAGCGTGTAAGGGCTCGCGAAGCGCCGCCGGCCGCGCCAGAAGTCCGTCGAGCTCGCGCCAGACACGGTCTTCGTCGATGGCGCTGATGCACGGAAAGACGTCGTACTTGGTCTTCCGCTTATGACAGCTCCAGAAGCAGTGGTAGCACTCCATCTCTTGGAAGACGAAACGGGCGTTGTCCGGACGCACGCCTTCCGGGTACGGAAAGAAACTTCCGAAGTGCCCACCGCCCACGACAACGACGGTCGGCGTCCCGAGCGCGATGGCAAGATGGGCCGGTCCGGAATCGTTGCTGAGGACCGCAGCCGCGCCTTTCATCACATCCATCAATTCCGGCAGGCTGGTGCGGCCGGTGAGATCGAGAATGCCAACGTCATTTCGCAACGCCGCCAAAGCCGGTGACGGGATTTTTTCTTCGGCCGAGCCGACCAGCACAACACGGCGACCAGCGGCCCGCAGCCGTTTGGCGATCGCGGCATAAGACGCGATCGGCCAACGCCGGCCAGGCTCGTTGCTACCCGGATTGAGGACGATGTACGGCGCGCCGCGCGCCGGGTTCGGTCCGTCGCGCCAGGCGATGGCCGGCGGCTCGGCGGCGATGGGACGCCCGGCGAGCGCCGAGACGAACCGGGCATGGCGCACGGCCTCGTGGGTCGGATAGAGGCCGGTATTGACGATGTCGGTGGCTTGCGACAGGTAATACGTGAACAGCGGCCGCGTCCGTTCGCTGATATGTGGCAGCGACAAAATTTGGCGCGGCGCGCCCGACACCAGCACCAGCGAGTCGGCCATGAGCGGTCGGCGGAAAAAGGAATCACAGACAGCGACAGCCGGCGCCAAACGCCGCACCCACATCGAAACTTTGAATCGATAGAGCGGAAACCGCGCGAATGCATGCTCGTCGATGGCGTGGACGCGATAGCCGGCGAAGATCCCGTCCTTGACGCTCGCCCAACTCCGACATCCGAGCACGATGATATCGGACCGCTCGACGCCGAAAATTTCCGCGTAACGATCGAGGGTGCGGCGGAACAGCACCATGTCGCCGATGCCGTCCATGCGGACGACGAGAACGCCGCGTCGACGTTTGCCTATGGGCCAATGGCGCGCCACGAGATCGAAGGGGCGGAACATCCACCAGCGGCGCGGCATGCCCGAGGGCATCGCCCGCCAGAATCGCCCGACGGCGAAACGATGGCCCGGCGTGGCGCTGGCGTCGAACCAGGCGTCGTCATCCGGCATGATCGGCGTGTTCATCGCACCATGGTTCAAAGTACCGGGCCGCGACGGCGCTGAGAAGCCGCCATGGCAGATGGATCCCTAGACCGGGTGGCGGGCCAGAAGATCACGCAGCGGCGTCTTCGGCCGGGCCCCGAAATGGCTGATGACCTCGGCGGCGGCAAGCCCGCCGATCCGGGCCGATTCGACCACGGTCCGACCCCGGGCCAGACCGAACAGGAATCCCGCCGCGTAGGCGTCTCCGGCGCCGGTCGTGTCAACCAAGCGATCCTGGCGAATGGCATCGACGACATGGACGTCGTCACCGGCGACGATGACCGAGCCTTTTTCGCTGCGTGTCAGCGCCGCGAGCCCGACTCGGCCGCGCACCTTCTGCAAGGCTTCGTCGAAATTCGGGGCTTGGAATAACGACGTGATTTCGGCTTCGTTGGCGAACAGGACGTCGACGTGATCGGTGACGAGATCGAGAAAATCGGCGCGGTGGCGCTCGACGCAAAACGCATCCGACAAACTGAGCGCGACTTTGCGGCCGGCGTCGTGGGCGATTTTGGCGGCTTTCAGGAAGGCCTTCTTGCACTCCGGCGGGTCCCAGAGATAACCCTCGAGATACGTGTAGCTGGCTTGCGCGATCATCTCGGGCTGGATGTCGTCGGGGCCGAGATCGATGGACGCGCCCAAAAACGTCTGCATGGTACGCTGGGCATCGGGCGTCACGAAAATCAAACAGCGCGCCGTGGCTTTGCCGTCCGTCGCCGGCGCGGTCACATAAGCGATGCCGCCGGCGCGGATGTCGTGGGCGAAGACCTTGCCAAGGGTGTCATCGCGGACCTTGCCGATGAACCCGCCGGTACCGCCCAGCGAGGCCAGCGCCGCGATGGTATTGGCCGCCGAGCCGCCCGAGGATTCGATCCCTGCCGCCATGGCCGCGTAGAGGCTTTCGGCCCGGGCCTCGTCGATCAGGGTCATGCCCCCCTTGGCGAGGCCGTGGCGGATCAGGAACGCCTCGTCGGCGTTGGCGATGACGTCGACGATGGCGTTGCCGATGCCGACGGCGTCATGGTGAATTTCGCTCATAATGCGACTATATCGGCGAAATCCGCGGCCAGTGCAATCGCACCCCGGCGGGCGGACGAAAACCGAGGTAGGCTTGCCCCCATGATCACCATCCTGGTTCGCGCCCTCAACGACCTGTTTGACCCGCGCATCCGTACCCTGCTGTTCAAGGCGGGGATCGGGGCGGCCGGAATCATGGTTTTGGTCTGGATCGGCGCCGGCTGGGCCCTGGTCCAAACCACGGCCTTCGACACCCCCTGGATCGAAGCCGTTATCGACATTTTGGGCGGGGCCGCGGCCATCGTCCTGACCGCCATGCTGTTCCCGGCCTTTGCCGGCGTCGGGGTCAGCCTGATCCAGGAAAACATCGCCCAGGCCATCGAACGCAATGGCACGCCCCCCGATCAGCCGACCTCGACCCTGGCCGCCATGGGCCTGGCGATTCGCTTCCTGGTCGTCAGTCTCGGGGTCAATTTCCTGGTCCTCTTGGCGCTCTTCATCCCGCCGGTTTTCCCTTTTGTCTTCTATGGCGCGAACGGCTATCTTCTCGGCCGCGAGTATTTTGAAATGGCGGCGATGCGCCGGCTGGACCGCGATGGGGTCATGGCGCTGAAACTCGCCAACCGAGGCCGGATTTTCCTCCTCGGGATTGCGATCGCCTTCGCGCACACGTTGCCGGTAATCAATCTTGCGGCACCGGTGTTTGCGACGATCGTCATGGTGCGGGCCGTAGAAGCGTGGCGGCCACGCCGAGGAAAGGTTGGATGATTTTCAAGCGCGGCGATTCTGAAGACGGCGAGGATTCGGCTGAGGTCGGCCGCGAAGCTGAAGACAAATCCGGAGCGCCTCCGTTGAAACCGTTTTCGCGACGTGGCGCCCAGGGTGTCGCCGGCGCGGCGAGCGAAGGCGGCGGTCGCACCGACGTCCCGCGTCAGATCTCCGACATCGGGATGCGCGGCAATCGCTCGCGTCCCGTGCAAGGCGACAGCAGCAAGCTGATCGTCGGCCGCGACATCCGCCTCAAAGGCGAAATTTCGGCGTGCTCGCGTATTGTCGTCGAAGGCTATGTCGAGGCCTCGTTGGTTGACGCACGCACCCTCGAAGTGACGCCGACCGGACATTTCAAAGGCAACGCCGAAGTCGAAGAAGCCGACATCAGTGGCCACTTCGAAGGCGAACTCATTGCCCGCGACAAGCTGATCGTCCGTAACCAAGGCAAGATCAGCGGCTCGGTACGCTACGGCCGCATCATCGTCGAATCGGGCGGCGTCGTTGCCGGCGACATGCAGGCTTTGCCGGCCACCGATCGTCCGGGACAGAAACGCGAGGGCGGCCTGTCGGGATCCAGAATAGGGACCGACAAAACATCGTGAGCCGCACCACCGGCGGCGTCTTCGCCGCCCTCTTAGTGATGACCGTCGCTGCCTGCGGCGCGCCCTCGGCGCCGAGGGCCCCGGTCGTATCCAAAGTCATCACGCCGCTCAGCGCGACACCCGGACCGTCGGCCGCCGTGCCGCCGGCGCCGACGTTGTTGTCGCCGGTCAGCGCCGTTTCCATGCCGGCCAACCTCGGCCGGCCCGACCGCTTGGTCGGATTGCCGCCGCTCGAAGTCACCGCGCTATTGGGCGAGCCAGGATTTTTGCGCCGCGACGGTCCGTCCGAGCTTTGGCAGTACCGGGGCGAAACCTGCGTCCTCGATATATTTCTTCACAAGGACGCGAACGGTGCGCGCGTCACCCACGTCGAGATGCGGGGCCGGAGCGTCGCCCGGGTTGACGTCGACGGTTGTTGGCGGACCCTGGTCGCGACGGCGAAGCCGAAGACTTCGGACTGACGCCTCCGCCTTCGGCGGAGGTTTTTTCCGGCCACGCGCAAAGATCACGCACCAAGCACGTCGGGCATTTCGGACCCCGCGCCGTGCAGACGTAGCGGCCGTGCAAAATCAACCAATGATGGGCGTGGGTCTTGTAGGCAGCGGGCGTCACGCGCTCGAGCTTTTCCTCGACATCAAGAACCGTTTTGCCAGGCGCGAGCCCGGTGCGGTTCGACACCCGAAAGACATGAGTATCGACGGCGATGGTCGGTGCGCCGAAAGCGATGTTCATGACGACGTTGGCGGTCTTGCGCCCGACCCCCGGTAAGCGCTCCAAAGCCTCGCGGTTCGTCGGGACTTGGCCGCCGTGCTCGCTGAGCAACAGCTGGCTTAGTGCGATGACGTTCTTCGCCTTGGTGTTGAAGAGCCCGATGGTCTTGATGTATCCGCGAAGCTTTTCCTCGCCCAAGGCGATCATGGCCTGGGGCGTTGTCGCGACCTTGAACAGCTCCGCGGTCGCCTTGTTGACCGAGGTGTCGGTGGCCTGAGCCGACAGCACCACCGCCACCAGCAACGTATAGGGATCGACGTAGACGAGCTCGCCTTTCGGAACGCGGTCGCGTTGCTGGAACCGGGAATAGAAGGTCTCGATCGCGTCAGGCTTCATGGCCGGAGGAGCTCGTCTTTTCTTCCCTCGACAGGCTGATAATAATGAGCGAACTCTGAAGGCGTCGAGGCACGGCGGCGGTCATGGCGAACGATCCGGTCCTCTATCGCACGGTGCTTCGGCCTCATCGGAGCGCGACCCTGCTCGGGCTCAATGTCGTGGTCGCGACCCTGGCGCTCGCGGTCAGCGGCGTCGGCGCGGTGTTCATGGCGATCGGAGCTTGGCCGGTCTCCGGTTTTCTCGGCCTCGACGTGATTCTCCTGGCCGTAGCGCTGCGCCTCAACTTGCGCGGCGGACGGCGGAGCGAAACGATCCCGCTTACGGCCCGCGAGCTGCAAATTCGCAGGATCGATCCCTGGGGACGGCGGCTCAATCATTCGTTTCAGCCGTATTGGTTGAAGGTCGTGATGGCCGGATCCGTCGACGACGATCCGCCGCTCGTCCTGCGAAGTCACGGACGGTCGGTCCGCATCGCCAGTTTTTTGACGGCCGAGGAACGGTTGCGCATTGCCGGCGACCTTCGTCAGGCTCTCGCCGCCGTTCAGCCGTGAACGGCGGGGCCTAGCCGAGGCCCAAGACGTCGCGCATCGAATAGAGGCCAGGCTTCCGGCCCCGCGACCAGAGCAACGCCCGGGCCGCACCCTTGGCGAAGATGCGCCGCGATCCGGCGCGGTGGGTGAGTTCGAAGCGAACGCCGTCGGCGGCGAAGATCAACGAGTGATCGCCGGCGACATCGCCGCCGCGCAACACCGCGAACCCGATGTCGCCGGTGCGCCGCGCCCCATCGCGATCTATTTTCTTGACGCTGTCGAGATCGACGCCACGGCCTTTGGCAGCAGCCCGGCCCAAAGCCAAGGCCGTTCCCGACGGCGAATCGACTTTGTGGCGATGATGCATTTCGACGATCTCGATGTCGTAGGTCTCAGTCAGGCGCCGCGCCGCATCTTCGGCAAGCCCGAGCAGAATGTTGACGCCGACGCTCATGTTGGCGCTCTGGACGATGGCGGTCCGCGTCGCCGCCATGGTGACGATTTCTTGCTGGGCCGGGGTCAGACCCGTCGTCCCGGCGATCAGAATTTTTTTGGCCTCGGCGGCAAGATCGGCGTGGATGGCGGTGGCGGCCGGCAACGTGAAATCGACGACGGCGTCACAGGCCTTGAACAGCGCCCGCGGATCGCTGCCGACGACGAGGCCCGCCGCCGGCAATCCGGCTTGCTGCGCGACGTCGCTGCCAAGGACAGGATTTCCGGCGATCTCGGTTCCGCCGCCGAGCGCCAAGCCCGGCGTCGCGACGATCTCGGCGACCAGCATCCGGCCCATACGGCCGGCGCAGCCGACGACGCCGACTTTCAAGGGGCGCTTCTCAACCAAGGTCGAAGACCTCCCGCATGCCGTAATGGCCGGGGCGCTTGCCTTTAACCCACTGCGCCGCAATGACCGCGCCGTCGGCATAGACCCCGGGCGACGAGGTGATGCCGGCGATCTCGATGACTTCGGAATCGCCGAAGAAAATGCCGCGCTGGGAATTGCCGGGGCGAATACCGCCGCGAATGTTATGGAGCCCGATCGCCGTCGGCTTGCGAACCCCGATGTCGCCGTCACGGACTTTGACGAGAGCATTGTCGCGTTTGACGCCGAGGCCGCGCGCCGCCGCATCGACCAGCTGCAACGCGGTGCCCGATGGCGCGAACGGCAGCTTGCGATCGCCGACGGTGACGATCTCGATGTCGAAATCGCCGGCGAGAACACGGGCAACACGCTCGATGTAGACCATGGCGAGATTGACGGCGTAGGCCGTGTTCGGGGCTTCGACGACGGCGGTCTTTTTGGCGGCTTGCGCGATCGCCGTGCGATGCGCCGCCTTGAACCCGGTGACCCCGAGAACGATCGGGACCTTGGCTTTGGCGGCAAGCTTCAAATGCTGAATGGTCGCCGATGACAGCGCGAAGTCGATGACCACGTCGGAGATGGCGAAGACGGCGGCCGGATCGGCCAAGATCGGCAAGCCGATCGGCTTCAAACCGGCGGCGGCGGCAATATCCTTGCCGATGTCGGCACTTTTCGGACGACCCGTGCCCCCGGAGAGCACGAGGCCGGGAGTCGAAAGGATGCGGCGGACCACTTCTTTGCCCGTCGCTCCGGCGGCGCCGAAGACCCCGATCCTCAATGCGTCGTCTCCCCCCGTGACGCCCGCCCGCGGCGTGCGTTTACTCTTTCAAGTCTTCCCAGATCTCGCGGACCTTCGTGAAGAAGCCGTGAGATTCCGGACTTTGACGCTCGCGCGGGCTTTCGTTTTCGAACTCCCGCAAGAGTTCCTTCTGGCGCTTGGTGAGATTGACCGGCGTCTCGACCATCGCCTCGATGAACATGTCGCCCCGCGCCGTCGAGCGCAAGACCTGCATGCCTTTGCCGCGCAGGCGGAACTGGTGCCCGCTTTGGGTTCCGGCCGGGATCGTGATCCGGGCCCGGGTCCCGTCGACTGCTGGAACATCGATGGCGCCGCCGACGGCGGCGACCGTCATCGGGATCGGAACGCGGCAATGAATGTTGGGACCGTCGCGCCGGAATAACCGGTGCGGCTGGATGCCGAGGAAAATATACAAATCCCCCGGCGGCGCGGCGCGCAAGCCGGCCGCGCCTTCGCCCGCCAAGCGAATCCGGGTTCCGTCCTCGACCCCCGGCGGAATGCTGACCGATAGCGTCTTTTCTTTTTGGACGCGTCCGGCGCCGTTGCAACTCTTGCAGGGGTTGCGGATGACTTGGCCGGCGCCGCCGCAGGCCGGACAGGTTCGCTCTACCGTGAAGAATCCCGATTGCGAGCGGACGCGACCGGCGCCGCGACAGGTCGTGCACGCGCTCGGCGTCGAGCCTTGCGCCGCGCCCGAGCCGCGACAGGTCGTGCACGCCACCGTCGTCGGAACCCGCACCGAGGCCTTTTTGCCGCCGTAGGCTTCCTCGAGCGTGATGTCCATGTTGTAGCGAAGATCGGCGCCGCGACCTGTCCCGCCACCACCGCGCTGGCGCTGCGAGAAATCGTCGAACATCTCGTCGAAGATATTGGCAAAGCCCGACGCGAAGCCGGCCTCGAACCCGCCGGCATGTTGCGCACCGCCCGGCCCGCCCTGCTCGAACGCGGCGTGGCCGAAGCGGTCATAGGCGGCGCGCTTTGTGTCGTCCTTGAGGACGTCGTAGGCTTCGTTGATGTCTTTGAATTTACGCTCGGCCAATTTGTCGCCCGGATTTCGATCCGGGTGATACTTCATGGCGAGCTTGCGATACGCCTTCTTAACGTCTTCGAGCCCGGCGCCTTTTTGGACGCCGAGCAGCGTATAGAAATCTTCCTTGGCCATTACACGCGCGCGTCCTCACCGGCCCAAGCCGGTGCGCGCAGATCAGCGATGACGGCCCCTAGCGTCATGGCTCAGACTATAGACGGTTATCCCTTTTTCTTCTTGCGGGCCTCGCCGGATTCGTCGTCCGGCTTGACCTCTTCGAAATCGGCATCGACGACCGTCGAGCCGTTGTTACCGCCCGACGTTTGGCCGGCATCCGCCGCCGGCTGTTCCGGCGTCGGCCCGCCTTCGGTGGTCTGGGCCTTTTCCTGGCTCGCCTTGTAGACAGCTTCGCCAAGCTTCATCGACGCCTGCATGACCTGCTCGGTCTTCGCCTTGATGGCGTCGCCATCGTCGCCCTTAGCCGCTTCTTTCAGCTCGGCGATCGCCGATTCAAGGGCCGTCTTTTCGGCCTCCGAAATCTTATCGCCGTGCTCCTTCAGGCTCTTCTCGGTGGCGTTGACGAGAGATTCCGCGTGGTTGCGGGCATCGACGAGTTCGACGCGCTTCTTGTCGTCTTCCTTGTGCTCCTCGGCCTCGCGCACCATCCGCTTCACTTCGTCGTCGGACAAACCGCCCGACGCCTGGATGCGGACCTGCTGTTCCTTGCCGGTGGCCTTGTCCTTCGCCGAGACGTTGACGATGCCGTTGGCGTCGATGTCGAAGGTGACTTCGACTTGCGGCACGCCGCGCGGCGCCGGCGGAATTCCCATCAGATCGAATTGGCCGAGAATCTTGTTGTCGGCCGCCATCTGACGTTCGCCTTGGAAGACGCGGATCGTGACCGCGTTCTGTCCGTCTTCGGCCGTGGAGAACACCTGGCTCTTGCGCGTCGGGATCGTCGTGTTGCGATCGATCAGGCGCGTGAACACACCGCCCAGCGTTTCGATGCCGAGCGACAACGGCGTCACGTCGAGAAGGAGGACGTCCTTGACCTCGCCCTTCAGCACGCCGCCCTGGATGGCCGCGCCGACCGCGACGACTTCGTCGGGGTTGACGCCTTGATGCGGATCGCGGCCGAAGAAATTCTTCACGGCCTCGACAACCTTGGGCATGCGGGTCATGCCGCCGACCAAGACGACTTCCTCGATCTCGCCCGCCGTGAGCCCGGCGTCTTTCAACGCCGCCTTGCAGGGCGCGATCGTCCGCTGGATCAATTCATCGACGAGCGCTTCGAGCTTGGCGCGGGTCAGCTTGATGTTGAGATGCTTCGGACCGGTCTGATCGGCCGTGATGAACGGCAGATTGACCTCGGTCTGCACGGCGCTGGAGAGCTCGATCTTCGCCTTCTCCGCCGCCTCTTTCAGGCGCTGGAGGGCAAGCCGATCCTTGCGCAGATCGATGCCGCTTTCCTTTTTGAACTCTTCGGCGAGGTAATCGAGGATTCGCTGGTCGAAGTCTTCACCGCCCAGGAACGTGTCGCCGTTGGTCGACTTGACCTCGAAGACGCCATCGCCGATCTCGAGAACCGAGACGTCGAACGTGCCGCCGCCGAGATCGTAGACCGCGATCGTGCCGGTCTTTTTCTTTTCAAGACCGTAGGCGAGCGCCGCCGCCGTCGGCTCGTTGATGATGCGCAGCACTTCGAGGCCGGCGATTTTGCCGGCGTCCTTCGTGGCTTGGCGCTGGGAATCGTTGAAGTAGGCCGGAACCGTGATCACGGCCTGCGTGACCGTCTCGCCCAAATGGCGTTCGGCCGTCTCTTTCATCTTTTGCAGGATGAAGGCCGAGATCTGGCTGGGGCTGTATTGCTTGCCGTCGGCCTCGACCCAGGCGTCGCCGTTCTTCGCTTTGACGATCTTGTAGGGGACGAGGCCCATGTCCTTCTTGGTCAGCGGATCTTCAAACCGCCGGCCGATCAGGCGCTTGATGGCGAAAAAAGTTTTCTCGGGATTGGTGACCGCCTGCCGTTTCGCGGCCTGACCGACGAGGCGTTCCTCGGAGGCGGCAAACGCGACGATCGACGGCGTGGTCCGCATACCTTCAGAATTCTCGATCACCTTTGCGTCCTTGCCTTCCATAATGGCAACGCAAGAATTGGTGGTGCCGAGATCGATGCCGATGACTTTGCTCATGGTTCGCTTCCTACGTCTGCGAGAGCGATAAGCGGCCCGCTATGGCACCGCCCGCCCCCCTTGTGGCTAACCTGTTGACCCCGCAATGCGAAGGCCGACGGTTATATAGGGCGGTCGTCCTGACCGTGCAACCGGATGGGCCGCGGCGCAAGCCCGAAACGACACGGTCCGTCGAATGATCATCTCGGCCAGCTATCGAACGGATATTCCGGCGTTTTATGGCGACTGGTTCGGCCGGAGGCTTGCGGCCGGCCGGGTCCGGGTCGCCAATCCGTATGGCGGTCCCCCATCCGAGGTGGCTTTGAGCCCCGAGGCGGTCGACGGATTCGTCTTTTGGACGCGAAACGTCGGGCCCTTTTTGCCCCGCTTGGACCAGGTCCGGGGCCTAGGCATCCCGTTCATGGTCCAGTTCACCATCACCGGCTACCCGCGGGCCTTGGATCGGGCCACCATCGATTCGCCCGCGACTATCTCTCAAGTTCTCACGCTTGCCGCGCGGTTCGGCCGGCGGACAGCGGTGTGGCGCTATGACCCGATCGTCGTCACCACCGCGACGCCCGTCGACTGGCATATCCAAAATTTTGCAGGCCTGGCGAAGGCCTTAGCCGGTGCCGTCGACGAAGTCGTGGTGTCCTTCGTGCACGATTACCGGAAGACTCGCCGCAATCTCGCCGAGGCGGCGGCGCGGCATGGCTTCGTCCGCCAAGATCCCGACGACACCGAGAAAGCGACGATCCTCGACCGCTTCGCGGCGATCGCCGCCGAACACGGCATGGCTTTCAGTCTGTGTGGTCAGAGACCGTACTTGCGTCCCGGAGTCGGTGACGCCCGCTGCATCGACGCCGGACGTTTGAGCGACGTCGCTGGACGATTGATCACCGCCGCCGCCAAACCGCATCGCGACGGATGCGCCTGCGTCCAGTCGCGCGACATCGGCGCCTACGACAGTTGCGCGCACGGCTGCGTCTATTGCTACGCAGTCGCAAACCACGACACGGCGAAACGCCGGCTCGCAGCCCACGACCCAAACGGTGAATTTCTGATTCCGCCGTCCTCGCCAAAATCGGAGAGGCGGATCGGCGCGCCGTAACGTCTAAAGCTTCTCGTCGAACTTCGTGCCGCTGGCGTCGGTCGGCTTTTCGTAAGCTTTGGCTTCTTTGACCGGCTCGGTGGGCGCGCCGGGCGTTGGCACCGCCGACGCGGCCGCGCCGCCTTTGGAAATTCCGACCCGCGACGGCCGCAACAGCCGATCGTGAATCATGTAGCCCTTTTCGACTTCCTGAACGACGGTGCCGGACGGTTTCGTCGCATCCTCGACCTCGTATAGCGCTTCGTGGCGATTGGCGTCGTACTTCTGGCCGATGGCGTCGATGGCGCGGATGCCCACTCGCTCAAGTCCGGTGACCATCGCTTTCTCGGTCATCTCGACGCCGGTGACCAAAGTCTCCAGAGCCGGATCGGCGGCGCGCGCAGCGGGCGCGACAGCGGCGACGGCGCGACGCAGATTGTCGGCCACCGTCAGCATATCGCTGGCGAAGTTGCCGACGGCATAACGTCGGGCATCGTCGCGGTCGCGCTCGGCGCGCTTGCGAATGTTCTCGGCCTCGGCCATGGCGCGCAGCCATTTGTCTTTCGTCGCCGCGAGTTCGGCTTCGAGCGCAGCGGCGCGATCGGGCGTTGCCGCATCGGCGGGCAGCGTCGATTCCGGTGACGCGGTCTCGGGCGCGTCCTGCGGTTCGGGCTCGTTCTGGGTCGTCATAGCCTTGTATCCTTTAGCCTAAAATTCGGCCGACCATCTTGGCGGTATAGTCGACCATCGGAATGATCCGGGCATAGTTCATCCGCGTGGGACCGACCACGCCGATGGCGCCCAGGATGTGTTCACGGGCGTTGCGAAACGGCGCCACGATCATGGCGCAGCCGGCGACGCGGAAAAGATCGTTGTCGGAACCGATGAAGATCCGGACGCCTTTTGCCGTATCGGTAAGCGTCAACATTTTCAGCATCGTTTCTTTGGTCTCGAGCGCAGAAAACAGCGAGCGGATGCGTTCGAGATCGGTCACGGCGGCAACGTTGTCGAGAAGATTGGCCTGGCCGCGGACGATGAGCGAGCCTTTCGAATCGCCTTCGGTCCAGGTCGCGAGGCCGGCTTCGATGACGCGCTCGGCCAAAGTGTCGAGCTGGGCGCGGTGCTCCTTGAGCTCGATGCGGATGTCGTCGAGGGCTTGGGCGAGCGTCCGGCCGACCAGGCGCGCGCTTAAGTAGTTGCTGGCTTCGACCAGGGTCGAGGCCGGAAGATCGCGCGGCAATTCCAGGACGCGGTTCTCGACGGCGCCGTTCTCGGTGACGATGACGACCAGGGCCCGGCCCGGGCTCAGGTAGACGAATTCGATGTGGCGCAGCGGCGATTCGACCTTCGGCGCATAGACGACGCCGGTCAGATGCGAGAGGCCCGACAGCGTCGTCGTCGCCCGGTCGAGCAATTCGTCGAGGGTCTTGCCGGACGCGACGCAATGAGATTCGAGCTCCTGACGCTCGTTCTCGGTGACATTGCCGATCTCGACCAGGCCGTCGACGAACAGGCGCAGCCCAGCTTCGGTCGGCAGCCGCCCGGCCGAGGTATGGGGCGCGAAGAGCAGCCCGGCCTCCTCAAGATCGGACATGACGTTGCGGATAGTCGCCGGCGACAGCCCCAGGTCGAGGCGGCGGGCAAGGGTCCGCGAGCCGATCGGCTCGCCCGACTCCATAAAGGCGTCGACGATCAGCCGGAAAATTTCCCGCGACCGGTCGTTGAGTTCGCGAATTGTGTTCATGGCGGCGTCATCGACATCGGTTGAAATCTAGTAACGACCCTGGGGAACGTCAACGCAACCCCCGGGAACGGTGGACCGGCGCCTAGCCGCGGGTTAGCTTCCGGCCATGCGCCCATCCCGCCGCCGACCCGACCAACTCCGCACCATCGTCCTTGAAGCCGATGTCAGCAAGCACGCCGAAGGCTCGTGCCTGGCACGTTTCGGGGATACCCACGTTCTTTGCACCGCCTCCGTCGAGCAACGCGTGCCCGGCTGGCTGCGCGATTCGGGGCGCGGCTGGGTCACGGCCGAGTACGGCATGCTGCCGCGCTCAACCAATACTCGCACCGATCGCGAGGCGACGCGGGGCCGCCCGTCGGGCCGCACCCAGGAAATTCAGCGCCTGATCGGCCGTAGCCTGCGGGCCATTACCGACCTGAAGGCGCTCGGCGAAATGCAGATCACGCTCGATTGCGACGTCATCCAGGCCGATGGCGGGACGCGGACGGCGGCGATCACCGGCAGCTATGTGGCGCTCTACCGAGCCCTTGGCCGCGTCGTCGGCCTTGGGATTCTCGCCAAGATCCCGCTTCTCGACCAAGTCGCCGGCATTTCCTGTGGCATTTGCAAAGGCGAGCCGGTTCTCGATCTCGACTACGCCGAGGATTCGGACGCCGAAACCGACGCCAATTTCGTCATCACGGGCACCGGCGGCATCGTCGAGGTGCAAGGCACCGCCGAGGGCAAGCCGTTCAGCGAGGCCCAATTGGTCGCCATGCTGAATCTGGCGCGAAGCGGCGTCGCTGAACTGTTCCAGGCCCAGAAAAAGGCCTTGGGACTTTGACGCCAAAACCCGGCCGGCGGCCGAAGCCGGACCGCCTTGTCATCGCCAGCCACAATTCCGGAAAAGTCCGCGAAATCGAAACCCTGCTGGCGCCCTTCGGCGTCGCGGTCGTGTCCGCCGCAGCGCTTGGCCTGCCCGAACCCGAAGAAACCGGAACGACCTTTCGCGCCAACGCCGAGCTGAAAGCCGTAGCCGCGGCGACGGCGGCGAAGCTTCCAGCTCTCGCCGACGATTCGGGTCTCGCGGTGCGCGCCTTGAAGGGAGCGCCCGGGATTTATTCGGCACGTTGGGGTGGGGCTGCCAAGGACTTCAATCTCGCCATGGAACGCGTGCAGCGCGAGCTTGGCGCGGCCAAAGACCGGCGCGCCCAATTCGTCTGCGCGCTGTCGCTCGCCTGGCCCGATGGTTTTTGCGAGACCTTCGAGGGCACCGTCGACGGCACGATCGTCTGGCCGCCGCGCGGCGACAAAGGCTTCGGCTACGACCCGATGTTCGTCGCCGAGGGCGCCCGCGAAACCTTCGCCGAGATGGACCCCGACGCCAAGCACGCCATCAGCCATCGGGCCGACGCCTTCCGCAAACTCGTCGCGGCGTACTTCGCGGCGTAGACTTACGGCATGGAGGCTCGTCCGCCCCACCCCGGCTTCGGCATCTATATTCATTGGCCGTTCTGCCTGGCCAAGTGTCCCTACTGCGACTTCAACAGTCACGTTGCGGAGGGAATCGATCACGGTCGGTGGCGCCAGGCGCTCCTCACCGAACTCGGTCACTACGCCGCCGAAACCCAAGGCCGCACCGCGACCAGCATTTTTTTCGGCGGCGGGACCCCGTCGCTGGCCGAGCCCGCGACCATCGCCGCGCTGATCGACGCCGTTCGCCGCCATTGGACGGTCGCGGATGATGTCGAGATCACCTTGGAAGCGAATCCGTCGTCGGTGGAGGCCGGACGGTTCCGCGGCTATCGCGACGCCGGAGTGAACCGGGTGTCCTTGGGTGTGCAATCTCTCGACGACGACGCGCTGCGGTTTTTGGGGCGCCTTCACGGCGTCCGTGAAGCCCTGCGCGCCGTCGAGCTTGCGGCGAAAACCTTTCCGCGATTTTCCTTCGATTTGATCTACGCCCGTCCCGGACAAGACGCGGCGGCGTGGCGAACTGAACTGGCACAAGCCCTGGCGCTCGCCGCCGGTCATCTCTCGGTCTATCAGCTTACCATCGAGCCCGGCACGGCCTTCGCCAAAGCCCATGTTCCGGCCGCCGACGACGATCGCGCCACGGCGCTGTTCGATGCCACCCAGGAAATTTTGGAACGCGCCGGCTTGCCGGCCTACGAAGTCTCGAACCACGCCCGGCCCGGCGACGAAGGCCGGCACAATCTTACCTATTGGCGCGGCGGCGATTACGTCGGGATCGGTCCCGGCGCTCACGGCCGCATTTCCCATGCGACGACCGTGGCGACGCGACAGACGCCAGATCCGGCACGCTGGCTCGCCATGGTCGAATCCAAAGGTCACGCCACGGCGGCGCGCGAAGCCTTGAGCGTCGAGGCCAGGCGTGAGGAAGTCGTGATGATGGGATTGCGCCTGGACCGCGGTCTCGAGCGCGATCTTTTCCGCGTCCTCACCGGCGTCACCATCGAGGATGTCGTCCAAGCGGGCGCGATCGAACGTCTTGTCGATTTGGGTTTTCTGATCGCCGACGATGTCGGACTGCGAACGACGCCGGCCGGTCGGCTGCGCTTGAACGCCGTGACGAAGGCGCTGCTGACGTAAGCCTTTTAGCGAACCGCCGCTTCGAAGGTTTCGCGGGGCTTGGCGATGATTTTGGCGCCCTTGGGCTCAACTTCCAGAATCGCCAGACGGCGTTCGGCAAGCCCCGAGGGCAACAGCCGGAACAGTCCGTCGCGTCCCGTGAACCCACTCGCTTGCGTCAAAGCCGCCGCATCGAAATGCGCCCCGCCTTCGGCTTGGGCGAGAACTGCGGCCAGCGCCACGGCATCGTAGGCAAGCGTCGCCAGCCGGCGCGGCGTCGTGCCGAAGGCCTGCTTGAACTGCACTTCGAACTCGGCGCGGGTGTCCGGCGAGGGCGCGGCGTACCAGCCGCCGACCAAGGCCGGCTCGGCGCCGGTGCCGGGCTCATCCCACTGGCCCGTGCCGAGAATCCGAATCTTCGACGGATCGACATCGTAGAACGGCAGCAGAGCCGCGATCGATTGCAGCCGCTTGCCGCCGTCGGCAATCAACAGCGCGTCGAACGGCAGATCGCCGATGGCTTGCAGTTTTTCGAGACGCGCCAAAGCTTGCTTGGCGATTTCATCGGTGCGGGTCGCGAGCTCGGCCTTCTGTTGCATCAATTGGCCGCGACGCTGTTGGAAATTCGAGAGCTGCTTGATCGGCTCGGAGAAATCGCTGGTCGCCGGATCGTAGAGTTGGATCTTGGCGAGACCGGCTCCCGGAACGACGCGGCGTGCCGCTTCGACAACGGCGGCGCCGTAGGCATCGTCGGGCGCAAGGACGGCAATGCGACTAATGCCCCGCGACCGCGCGTGCGCAATGACGCTTTCGACTTCGGCCGCCGGCAAAAATCCGAGCGTATAGACGCCGTCGCCGACAATCGAACGGTCTGTCGAAAACGCGACGACGTTCACACCGGCAGCGCGCGCCGCTGGAGCAACCGCGCGAGCCGAGGCGGCGAGCAACGGACCGACGATGAGCTGCGCGCCGTCGACGATGGCAAGACGCACGGCTTCGGCGGCGCCGTCGGGCGTGCCGCGATCGTCGTGAATCAAAAGTTCGAATTCCGAGGGCGCGAAATCAAAGAGCGCGAGCTGCGCCGCGTTGAGCATGTCGTTTCCGACTTCGGCGGCGCCACCCGATAACGGCAGCAGCAGCGCGACGCGCGGTGTCGAGGGATCGCGGCCCGGAGGGCCTGGTGGATCACCAGGACCAGGCGGAGTCAGGCCGGGACGGCCTTCAAGAAGCGGGCCCAGCGACGGGCCTTGCGCCGTCGGCGGCGGCAGTGTCGACTGTTGAACGGTGGGAGTCCGCGATCCCGATTCGGTAGGAGCCGTTGCGGTCGTTCCATCCGCCGGGCGCGACTGAGCCGGCGGCGGGGCCGCGGGCTGCGGCCGGCCGATGGCTTGCAACAACCCACCGGTTTGGGAACTATCGCAGGCGGCCAACGCTAGGGCCACCAGGAGCCAAGCGAACCGTCGTGGCCCGATCCAGTTCATCTCGCGACGATCCTTCGCCCTCTACGCGGGCCGCCGAGCCTACATCGCGGCCGCGTCCCGGTAAATCCGGCACCGGGCCACTTCCGCCCGGGCTTTATATTGTCGCAACGCCCATCGGCAACGCTTCCGACATCACGTTGCGCGCCCTCGACGTTCTCGCCCGCGCCAATCTCGTCGCTTGCGAAGACACCCGCATGACTATGAAACTTTTGGCGATTCACGGCCTTCGGGCGCGACTGACGACCTATCACGATCACAACGCCGAGACCGTCCGCCCACGCCTGATCGAGCGCTTGAAAGGTGGCGAAAGCGTGGCGTTGGTCTCCGACGCCGGAACGCCACTGGTCTCCGATCCCGGCTACAAGCTGGTCCGCGACGTGATCGCGGCTGGGATTTCGGTCACGGCTGTCCCGGGCCCTTCAGCGGTCCTGACGGCTCTGGTCGTGTCTGGCCTGCCGACAGACCGTTTTCTGTTTGCGGGATTTTTGCCGCCGCACTTGTTGGCCCGGCAACGCGCCATCGCCGAAATTGCCGAGGTTCGGGCGAGCCTGGTTCTGATGGAATCGGCGAAGCGCTTGGCCGCGACACTCGCCGATCTCGCCGCCGGTCTTGGGCCGCGACCGGCCGCGGTGACCCGCGAGCTCACCAAAATGTTCGAAGAAGTCCGCAGCGGATCCCTCGACGAACTGGCCCGCCACTACGCCGAGGCCGGCGCGCCGAAGGGTGAGATCGCCATTGTCATCGCCCCACCCGGCGAGGCCGCCCCGACCGCCGAGGCCGACCTCGACGCGGCGCTGCGTAACGCCATGACCCAGGGTTCGCTCAAGGACGCCGTGGCCCTGGTCGCCGCCGCGACCCAAACGCCGCGTCGCGTCGTCTATGCCCGAGCCCTCGCCCTCGGCAAACCGACCGATACAGCCAAACCCACCGACCCTGAATGAGCGCGGAGGCCAGATCCGGCCTCGACGCCAAACGCCGTGCCCAGGGATTCTGACGTTTCGCCGAAACCGTCGCCGCCGTCTATCTCCGCTGCAAAGGGTTTCGCATCCTGGCGCGGCGCTTCGCTTGCGCGGTCGGCGAGATCTACATCATCGCGAAACGGGGACGGCTTCTTCTTATCGTCGAGGTCAAAGCTCGCGGTCGAGCCGACGACGCGCCCTATGCCCTCGGCCCGCATCAGCGCCAGCGAATCGCTCGGGCGACCCAGGCGTTTCTGCAAAGTCGGCCGGGGCTCGCCGGTCACGATGTCCGCTTCGATGTCGTCCTGGTGGCCCCCTGGCGACGTCCGGTTCACCTCCGTGGCGCCCTTCGCGAGGACGGGCTCTAAACGCGTCACCCCTTTTGGGCGCGGCGGCGGCGCATTAAGATGCCCGCATGAACACCTTGCGCAGAACCCTCAAAACCCTTGTCCAAAGTCTGGCCCTGGTTGCGTTGCTCGGCGGCGTCAGCGGCTGCGGCGTCATCTTCGGCGCCGGCGCTGCCGTCGGCATGGCCGCCTATGACGAACGCGGCGTCGATGGCGTCGCCCGAGATTTGCGGATCCATACCCGCATCCTCGAGGCCTGGTTCCAGCACAAGCACGCCTTGCCGGCAAAGATCGGCCTTGAGGTTCACGAGGGCCGCGCCCTGCTGACCGGCACTATCCCGGACGCGCAGGTCCGCGCCGACGTGGTGCGCTTGGCCTGGACGGTCGACGGCGTGAAAGACGTCATCAACGAAATGCAGCCGATCGATCAAAGCGCCTCCGACTTCGCGCGCGACGGCTGGATTACGACGCAGCTGAAATCTCGAATCACGCTCGATCGCGAGGTCCTGGCCGTGAACTATTCCGTCGAGACGGTGAACGGCACGGTCTATTTGATCGGCGTCGCCCAAAGCCAATCCGAACTCGATCGCGTCGTCGCCCACGCCCGCTCCCTCGAATACGTGCGCCGCGTCGCCCCTCACGTCCGCGTCAAGGGCAAGACGTGACGCCGGATCCCGATGTGATGGCGGCGCTGGGCGCCCTCGGCGACGTCGAGGATTCGAATCTGCCGCTCGCCGAAACTGCCGTTCTGTTGGCCGCGGCGATCCGGCCGGGAATCGAACCCTCTGCCTATCACCGTCATATCCGAGCCCTGGCCACCGAGGTCGGCGCTTATGCCGGACAATGGGCTGGCGAGGATTTGGAGCGGCGGGCCGAAAGCCTCGTGCAGGTTTTGGCCCGGCGCTACGGCTACACCGTCGCGACGGAGGACGCGTCGGCCGACGTCGCTTTGACGATCGATCGGCGCGGCGGCCCGGCCGTGGCTTTAGCCATTCTGTATATCGATGCGGCGCGGGCTCAAGGCTGGACGGCGACCGCTGTCAATTTTCCGGCGCGCACCCTGGTTCGCCTCGAAGCCGGGGCCGCACGCTTGTTGCTCGATCCGACGACGGGAAAAACCGTCGCGGCACCGGCGCTGCGTGAACTGGTCCGGACGACGCGCGGCGATGATCGTGCCTTGATGCTTACCGACTTTGCGACCTTGAGCGCGCGCGACATCTTGATGACGCTGACCAGGGCTCGCCAAACCGAACTCGACGAGAGCGAACGCGCCAAGCTGGTGCTGCTCGAATCCCTGACCTTGATCGCACCCGCCGTCGCCCAGCCGTGGCGCGAATGTGGTTTGCTCGCCCTCGCCCTGGGCGATCTCAAGACCGCGGTGCGGGCCTTGGAGCGCTGGCTCGGCATCGATCGCGATTCGCCGGAGCGACCCCGTACCTGGGTTTTGGTGCGCGAACTGAACGAGCGTCTCGCATGAGTGCCAAGATCTTGAAAGTCGCCATCCAGATGGATCCGATCGAGTCGATCAACATCGACGCCGATTCGACCTTCGTCCTGGCGCTGGAAGCGCAAAAACGCGGCCATACGTTGCAGCATTATCTGCCGCAGTATTTGTCGTTCTCGGCCGGGCGCGTCAAAGCCCGGGCCCGGACTCTGGAGGTTCGGCGCAAGGCCGGCGACCACTACACGCTCGGCGCGTTCACGACACTCGATCTCGCCGACGTCGACGTCGTCCTAATGCGCCAGGACCCGCCGTTCGACATGGCTTACATCACGGCGACGCATATTCTGGAACACGTCCATCCGAAGACCCTGGTCGTCAACGATCCAGTCGCGGTACGCAACGCACCCGAAAAATTGTTCGTGACGCGTTTCGCCGAGTTCATGCCGCCGACCTTGATCACCGCCGATCGCACCCAGGCCGCCGAGTTTCGCGCCCAGCACCGCGACGTCATCATCAAACCGCTGTTCGGCAACGGCGGCGCCGGCGTCTTTCACGTCGGGCCCGAGGACGAGAACTTCAACGCCCTGCTCGAAATGTTCACGGCGATGTCGCGCGAGCCGATCGTCGTCCAGGCTTATGTGCCGGCGGTGCGGCAGGGCGACAAGCGCATCATCCTGGTCGACGGTATCGCCAAGGGCGCGGTCAATCGCGTCCCGCCCAAAGGCGAGGCCCGGGCCAACATGCACGTCGGCGCGAGGCCGGAGCGCATCGCGCTCACCGCCCGCGACAAAGAGATTTGCGCCGCCATCGGACCGGAGCTGGCGCGGCTCGGCTTGGTCTTTGTCGGCATCGACGTGATCGGTGGTTTCATCACAGAGATCAACGTGACCTCGCCGACCGGCATTCAGGAGATCGATCGCTTCGACGGCGTCGCCATCGAATCCGATATTTGGGACGCCATCGAAAAGCGGGTCGCGACGAACCGTGGCTAGCGCATCGGCCTGACGCGAGCGACCCATGGCTCAAAGCGAACATTGGTACCGCCCCGAGAAAATGGCGGAACTCGAACGCGACGGCGTCGGTGTCTGGGGCGCCTATCGCGACTTCGAAGCCAAGGGCGACGGCAGCCAGCTTCAACGCTATGCCATCATCGATGACGCCTATGCCCGGCTCTACGCGGCGAATTTGGGAGGCTTGTTGCGCCAGCGCTTGAATGCAGACCTGGCCGGCACCATTCTCGATGCCGGATCGGGCATCGGCACCATCAGCGAAGCCCTGCGCGCCACCGGACAATCCGGCATCCGTGTCGTCGGAATGGATATGTCCGAGGCCGGAGTTCGCGTCGCCGCCCAGCGTTATCCGGCTTGCGAGTTTCGCGCCGGTTCGGTCGACAAGCTCGACTCGTTTGCCGCCGCGACCTTCGATGTGATTCATGCCCGCGAGTTCTATCCGTTCTCGCGCTCGCCCGACGCGGCGTTTCATCTCGGCTTCCTGAAAGCGTTCCGGCCGAAATTAAAACCGCGCGGATTGGTGCTCGGCGTGCAGATCGTCGACAAGGCGGGGCTCGCCGACAGCTGGCGCGACCTCGGCCCCCTATCGCGCGACGCCGGCTATGAGGCCTTCGGCCGCATCGCCATGGCGCCGCAACGGTTACACAAGCGATTTGACGACGCCGTCTACGGGCCTGTGTATCCGTTGGTCGCAGCGGCGGGCCACGCTCTCGAAGCACTGAAACCCGGTCGCGTCACCTACGTCTATTGGTGGCGCGCTCGCGCCTGACGAAATTCTAGGAACCGGTCTTCGGACAGACCGCGGCCCCAAGCACCGGGCCGGGAGCGCGGCTTTGCACGATCACGGCGCAGCCTTCGCCATCGGCCAAGGTCACCGGGACGTCGAACGTCCTCGCTGTTCCGTTCCATTCGCCGACCGGCTCGGCCGCCATGACGACGCGGCGATTGACCAGAGTCTTGCCGCGGTTTTCGCCGGCACGGACGACCGTGCTGCGCCGATCCAGGAACGTCACCAGCCACACCGCCGCCGTGATCGCGCCGCGCATCGCCCAGGCCCGAGCCCGAGCCCGAGCCCGAGCCCGGCAAGCCGAGCGCTACGCGAGCGCCGCGGGTGAAAGCGTCATCCGCACCAACGCCGAAGCCGATGGACAGCTGTTAGAACGGGTCGCCCGGCCCGACGTCGCCGGATCGGCGCTGCTCGCCGCAGCGTCCGAGCACATGCGTTTATCGGCGCGGGGCTATCACCGGATCCTGCGCGTCGCGCGGACCATCGCCGATCTCGAAGGCACAGCCGCGGTCGGCAGCTTGCATGTCGCCTAGGCGCTCGCCTTTCGGCGCGTCGCGCCGGGGCGAGCCCTAGTCGCCGGATAAGCGAATAGTTGGCTTTAAGGAGCGAACGTCACGATGTCGGCCACGGCATCACTCGCGAAGGCAACGTGCCGAACGTTTTCGGTAGTGGGCTTCGGCGTTATCTCAAGCGCGCGGCTTGCCGAGCATCGAGCCGAGATCGCGGCCGCCGAAAACGTGGATGTGGAAGTGCGGAACTTCCTGGCGCGAATCGTGGCCGTGGTTGGCAAGGATGCGATAGCCGTTGGTTTCGATGCCGAGTTGGCGGCCGACGGTGCCGACGGCGCGGATGAACCCGGCGATTTCGGCCTCGGTGGCCTTGGCCGAAAAATCGGCCATGGATTCGTACGGGCCCTTCGGAATCACCAGGACGTGGATCGGGGCCTGAGGATTGATGTCGTGGAAGGCGAGGGCGAACTCGTCCTCGTGAACTTTCTTGCAAGGGATTTCGCCGCGCAGAATTTTCGCGAAGATATTATTTGTGTCGTAGGCCACGACGGGCTCCCTTCGGCTTGGCGGACTTTGGCTTCGCCGCTGAGCGCGAAGCTTTTTCGGCAATGCCGGACGTGCCTTCGCGGCGCGCCAGTTCCGCCCAGATCTGTTCCGGGCGAAGCCCGCTCGCCGCCCACAGCACGAGAAGATGAAAGAGCAGATCGGCGCTTTCCGACACGATCCGGCTCTTGGGTTCGGTCAGCGCCGCGGCGATAGTCTCGAGCGCTTCCTCGCCCAGCTTGTGGGCGACACCGGCCTTGCCGCTGGCGAGCAGCCGCGCCGTGTGGGACGTGCGCGTGTCGCCGCCCTTGCGGCTTTGGATCACCGCAAAGACGCGATCGAGAACGTCGCTTCCGGATTTTTGTCGGGCCATCCGAGTTCCTAGCGCGCCGGCGCGTCGCGAACGGGAATTCCGGCGTCGCGCATCCGCGCCTTGACCTCAGCGATGGTAAAGGTTCCGAAGTGAAAGATCGAGGCGGCGAGCACCGCCGAGGCGTGGCCTTTGACGATCCCGTCGGCCATGTGATCGAGCGTGCCGACACCGCCCGACGCGATCACCGGCACCGACACCGCATCGGCGACGGCGCGTGTCAACGCCAAGTCGAATCCGATTTTCGTCCCGTCGCGATCGATCGACGTCAGGAGAATTTCACCGGCGCCGCTGGCGGTCATGCGCTTCGCCCAGGTGACGGCGTCGAGCCCGGTGGCGCGGCGGCCGCCGTGGGTGAAGACCTCGAAGCCGTTGGCCGTCGTCTTGGCGTCGATGGCGACGACGATGCATTGGCGACCGAATTTTTCGGCGGCCGCGGCGACCAGCGGCGGATCGGCGACGGCGGCGGTGTTGATCGAAACCTTGTCGGCCCCGGCGAGCAACAGCTTGCGAATATCTTCCAGCGCCCGAACCCCGCCGCCGACGGTCAACGGCATGAAGCAGGCCTCGGCAGTACGGCCGACAATGTCATAGAGGGGTGAGCGATCCTCGACGCTCGCGGTGATATCGAGAAAGCAAAGCTCGTCGGCGCCGGCCTTGTCATAGATGCGGGCTTGCTCGACCGGATCGCCGGCGTCTCGCAAATCCACGAAGCTGACGCCTTTGACGACGCGCCCGGCCTTGACGTCGAGGCAGGGGATGACGCGGGCCTTGAGCACGGACTAGTCCTTTAGAAGACGAATGGCCGCCGGCAGATCAATCAGGCCTTCGTAGAGAGCCCGGCCGCAAATGACGCCGGCGATGCGGTCGCTACCGCTGGCCTTTAACTCGCGCAGATCGTCGAGCGACCGGATACCGCCCGAGGCGATGACCGGACGCGACACGGCGCGGGCGAGAGCCAGCGTCGCTTCGACGTTTGGTCCTTCGAGCGTGCCGTCGCGGCCGATGTCGGTGAAGACGATGGCGGCGACGCCCGCATCCTGGAATTTCTTGGCGAGATCGGTGGCGAGCACTTCCGACACTTCGACCCAACCGCCGGCCGCGACCTTGCCGTCCTTGGCATCGATGGCGACGGCGATGCGGCCCGGATACAAGCGGCAGCAATCGGTGACGACGTCGGGATGGCGCAACGCCATGGTGCCGAGCACGACCCGCGACACGCCTTTGTCGAGCCAAGCCTGGATGGCGTCGGGGTGACGGATGCCGCCACCGAGTTGGATCGGCACGTCGACGGCCCGCAAGATCTTCTCGACGGCTTCGCCGTTGGCGGATTTGCCGCTGACCGCACCGTCGAGATCGACGACGTGAATCCATTCGGCGCCGGCGGCGGCGAAGACGCGCGCCTGACCAGCCGGGTCGTCGTTGAAGACGGTGGCCTGGTCGAGCGCGCCGCGATAGAGCCGCACGCATTGGCCGGCTTTCAGATCGATGGCGGGGTACAGGATCATTTTAGGGGCGCCACTTCAAAAAATTGGCGATGAGAGCCAGTCCCGTCGCCTGACTTTTTTCCGGATGGAATTGCGTGCCGGCGAGATTGTCGCGGCCGACCAGGGCCACGACCTCGCCGCCGTAATCGACGGTCGCGAAGATCGCGGCGCGGTCTTTCGGCGTAAACTGATAGCTGTGAACGAAATAGGCGTGCGCCCCGGCGTCGATCCCGGCCATCAGGGGATGCGGCTGAGCGACGCGGAGATCGTTCCAGCCCATGTGCGGAATCTTGAGCGCGTCGTCCTTGGGTTGGATGGCGACGACATCGCCCTCGATCCAACCGAGACCGTCGTGCACGCCGTGTTCGAGGCCACGGCTCGCCAAAAGTTGCATGCCGACGCAGATCCCGAGGAACGGTTTGGCATTTTTTAGCGCTGCTTCGGCCAGAGCCTCGATCATGCCGGGAATCGCCTCCAAGCCTTGCTTACAATCGGCGAAAGCGCCAACGCCGGGCAAAACGATGTGGCTGGCGCTGCGGATCGCCGCGGGGTCCGAGGTGACAGTGGTGCGGCCACCGGCATTGGCCTCGGCGATGGTCCGCTCGAAGGCCTTGGCCGCCGAGCGCAGATTGCCCGAGCCATAGTCGACGATCGCAACGTCCATCATGGTCAGGTCAAAAGGCCTTCGGCGACGGTCGGCCGGACATCGAGGAATCGTTGCAGCGCGACGTCTTCGCCGTTGCCCGTGACGACGGCGGTCTCGACGAAGCCTTGGCGGGCAAGCTTGGCGCGGACCCAGTCATTGCCGAAAAATCCGGCGAGCGCGGCGATGGCAAAGCTCGCCACGGCTTGGGTCACGGAATCGGCGCCGATCGTGGTCAGGCCGAACCCCGCCGCCAGTTCGACAGCGAGGAGGGCGCACCCGGCCACCCAAAGTCTGCGCGTGAACGCCCAGAGCACCGTGAAAAAGAACGCCGGCCAGGCGAACCCTTCCTTGACCAAAGCGAGGTCGCGGTCCGAATCGAGGCCTTGGCGGCGCAAATGAACGGTATAGAGGCGCATATCGCGGAGGTTCCTGTTCGCTCCGCGATCCTACACCCGGTGATTTTTCAAGGCAAAACGGCCGCGGCCGGCCGCTTGGCGTGACTTAGTCGACGGCGATGTGGCGCTCCACCGGATTGGCCTGGGCGAGGGACCATTCGCTCATGCTGGCGTCATAAAGGCGGGTCGCTTTGTTGCCCAGAATCTCATAGCTCGCGAACCAGACAAAGGACGCCAGAAGCCCGGCTTTGCCGTGAAGCTGGACACCGGAGTCGTCGGTGAGCCACGAGTACGACAAATTCCGCGAACCCGGAATCGTGCCGTAGCGGGTGACGCCCGAAATCTTGTTGATGCCGAGGTACTGACCGGCAATGCGGGTATCGATGAAGGTGGCGCGGCCGCTGCCTTTGCGGACGTCGTCGTCGGTGGCCAGAATATCGGTGCGCGCCTTCGCCTTGTACGCCGTGGCCGCCAGCGAGGATGGACGCGTTGTCGTGACCGTTGGCTTTCAGGATCCAAAAGACGTGCGTTGAACGCGCCATGTCGACGGTCAGCTGCGCTGGTCGCGGATTTTGCTGGAGCGTCTCGGCGCCGTTCCCGACGGGCTGTTGCCGTTGCCGCCGGACGTCACGCGCTAATCACGCGTCGACTCTACGGCGCCGAACTTCGGCGCCGGCAACACATCAAAAATTAAACGAGGTTAGAGCGCGCCCTTGGTCGAAGGGATGACGCCGGCTTGCCGCGGATCCAGCGACACCGCTTGGCGCAGCGCACGGGCCAGCGCCTTGTAGCAAGTCTCGACGATGTGGTGGTTGTTCTCGCCGTAGAGATTTTCGACATGCAGCGTGAAGCCGCCGGTCTGGGCGAAAGCTTTGAACCACTCTTTGAAGAGCTCGGTATCCATTTCGCCGAGCTTCGGGCGCGTGAAGTTGACGTTCCACACCAGGAACGGACGGTTCGACGCATCGATGACGACGCGGGTCAAAGCTTCATCGAGCGGCGTCAGCGCCCAGCCGAAGCGGGCGATGCCCTTGCGATCGCCGAGCGCCTGACTGACCGCTTGGCCGATGGCGAGGCCGGTGTCTTCAGTCGTGTGGTGCAAGTCGATATGGGTGTCGCCCTTGCAATAGACCTCGAGATCGATCAGCCCGTGACGGGCAATCTGGTCGAGCATGTGATCGAGGAAGCCGACGCCGGTCGCGATCTTAGCTTTGCCGGTGCCGTCGAGATTGATCGACACCCGGATCGACGTTTCCTTGGTGATGCGCTCGACCGAGGCACGACGGCCTTTCGCGGCGGCGGCGCGGGGCGAGGCGGATTTGGCGGCGGGACGTTTCATGACGGCGCTTTACTACCAGGAAGCCGGGCGATCCGCCAGCCGTGCCCTTGCCGGCCCTGCCCTTGAAGATGGGGCTCGACCAGCGCACATTATCCGCACGCGCTGCATCGAAAGGGCACCCGCCACCCCATGTCATCCGCCACCATGCACGGCACGACCATCATCTCGGTCCGACGCAACGGCCGCGTCGTCATCGCCGGCGACGGCCAAGTGTCGATCGGCGCCACCGTGGTCAAAGCCAACGCCCGCAAGGTCCGCAGGCTTGCCGACGGCCAGGTTATCGGCGGTTTTGCCGGGGCGACCGCCGACGCGTTCACGCTGTTCGAGCGCCTGGAAGGCAAGCTCGAGCAGTATCGCGGCCAATTGACCCGGGCCTGCGTTGAGCTCGCCAAGGACTGGCGGACCGACCGCTATTTGCGCCGTCTCGAAGCCATGATGATCGTCGCCGACAAGGACGTGTCGTTGGTCCTGACCGGCACCGGCGACGTCTTGGAACCCGACGACGGCCTGGTCGGCATCGGCTCGGGCGGCAACTACGCGCTGGCCGCGGCCCGCGCCTTGCTCGCCGGTTCGAACCTGGACGCCGAGGCCATTGCCCGGAAGTCCCTCGATATCGCCGCCGACATCTGCGTCTACACCAACCGCAACGTCAGCATCGAAGCGCTGTGACCGCCGTGACCAGCTTCACGCCCCGCGAGATCGTCTCCGAACTCGACCGCTTCATCGTCGGCCAGCACGACGCCAAGCGCGCCGTCGCCATTGCGCTGCGCAATCGCTGGCGGCGCCAGCAGCTCGACACCGGGCTGCGCCAGGAAGTCCTACCCAAGAACATCCTGATGATCGGCCCGACCGGCGTCGGCAAGACCGAGATCGCCCGGCGTTTGGCGCGGCTCGCCCAGGCGCCTTTCGTCAAAGTCGAAGCGACGAAATTCACCGAAGTCGGCTACGTCGGCCGCGACGTCGAGCAGATCGTTCGCGATCTATTGGAAATCGCCATCCAGATGAGCCGCGAAAAAATGCGCAAGCAGGTTCAGGCCAAGGCCGAGCTGTTAGCCGAGGAACGCGTCCTCGACGCACTGGTCGGCGAGGGCTCGAGCAAAGAGACGCGCGAGAAGTTCCGCGTCATGCTGCGCGAGAACAAGCTCAACGATCGCGAGATCGACATCCAGGTCGCCGACACCGGCGGCATGCCGACGATGGAAATCCCCGGCATGCCCGGCGCCCAGATGGGCATGGTCAATTTGAACGAGATGCTCGGCAGGGCCTTCGGCTCGCGCACCAAGCCGAAGCGGATGAGCGTCGCCGACGCCCATGCCGTGTTGCTGCGCCAGGAAGCCGACAAGCTTCTCGACGAAGACAAAGTCATCAAAGAGGCCATCGACGTCACCCAGAACAACGGCATCGTCTTCATCGACGAGATCGACAAGATCACGGCGCGGTCCGAGCTGCGCGGACCTGACGTCAGCCGCGAAGGCGTGCAGCGCGATCTGTTGCCGCTGATCGAGGGGACCGCGGTCGCGACCAAGCACGGCCAGGTCCAGACCGATCACATTCTGTTCATTGCGTCGGGCGCGTTCCACATGTCGAAGCCGTCCGACATGCTGCCCGAATTGCAAGGCCGCCTGCCGATCCGGGTCGAGCTGAAAGCCCTGACCAGGGACGATTTCATCCGCATCCTGACCGAGCCCGAAGCGAGCCTCGTCAAGCAGTACACGGCCTTGATGGGGGTCGAGAACGTGACCCTCAATTTCACCGAGGACGGCGTCCGCGAAATCGCCAACATCGCCGCCGAGATCAACTCCGGCGTCGAAAACATCGGAGCGCGACGCCTGCACACGGTGATGGAAAAGCTTCTGGAAGAGATCAGCTTCTCGGCCTCCGAGAAGGCCGGCGAGTCGCTCGTCATCGACGCCGCTTTGGTTCAGAAAAACGTCGGCGTCCTCGCCAAGAACGTCGATCTCCGGAAGTTCATTCTCTAACGCGCGGCTCTCGCTCGCGGCACGCGATCAGCCTCGCGGACGGGTCACGCGCGGTTAGTGCGTCGGGCCTTCGGATTTGCGCCCGCCCGCCGACATGATTTCCGACAACAGCCAGTCGACCGTCTCGTCGTCGAGGGTGCCGATGCGCTCAGCCAACAAGTTGGCGAGCTCGGTGGCTTTGGGCGAGAGCCCGCCGGTGTCGACGACGATGCGCGGGTGCGAAATCTGGGCGAGCCGCTTGAGCTGATCGGCGTCGTCCCACATCAATCCGAAATAGGCGCAGATCTGGCGGACCATGGCGGGCGATGGCCGACCACGCTGGCCGTGTTCGAGCGCCGACAAGTACGCCGCCGACACGCCAAGCGCCGAGGCCATGGCTTTCTGGGTAACGCCGCGACCGTTGCGCAAAGCACGCACCTTGGCACCGAACGGCGTCATCCCGGGAAAACTGCGTCGCTGTGGTTTGGGTTGTTTCATCGTTTGCGCCGGATCAGAACATAAAGCGCTCCGGCCCCGCCGTCGCGGGGTTGCGCCGGGGTGACGCCGAGGATGCGCTCGCGAAAGCCGGGCTCGTCCAGCCAGCGCGGCACGGCGGCGCGGATCTTACCGGTGGCACCGTTCGGCCCAAGGCCACGGCCGGTAATCACCAGAATAGTGCGGCGCCCGGTTTGATAGGCGACGTCTATAAAGCGCCGGAGCGAGCGATGGGCCTGATCCAAGGTCTGGTGATGCAGATCGAGAGTGGCGTCGATGACGTATTCGCCACGCCGCAGACGGCGCAGCATTTTCGGATCGGCCGTGGCGGTCGGCTCGGGCGCTTGCGGTCGCGGCACTTCGGCACCCACCGGGGCTTTGCGCGGCGCGGCAAGGCGGACCGGTTCGGGCCGCACCGGCACCGGGGTTTCGAGCGCCCGCCGCGCGCCCGGCTTCAACGGCTTCACGGTTTCAGCGACGCGTTCCCAGGCCATCGCGTCGTCCACCCAGGTGCGGTTTTTTCTACGCTTGTCCGTCATCGATCATCACGACGTGAAGGCGGCGTGGTCCGTGAATGCCGACCAGGATTTCCTGTTCGATGTCGGCGGTCCGCGAAGGCCCGGTGATCCAGGTGACGAGACGCGGCAAGGCGCCCCGAGCCCGAAGCCGCGCCCAGGCATCGTCATAGGCGCCGACCAGATCGCGGCTATGGACGACGACGATATGCGTGTCGGGAAGACAATTGAGCGTCGTCGGGCTCTCCGCGCCTGAGATCATCACCAGCGTTCCGGTTTCGGCGACGGCGGCGAAGGCTTGCACGACACTGACCGTGTCGTGGTCCTCGCCGCGCCCTTCGCGGGTCTGGAGCTGGGCCTCGGCCCACGGCAGATCACGAAGATCCGGATCGGGCGCCAGCTTGATCGCGGTCGACAGGTTTCGTTCGGCGAGATACGCGGCGATGCGCGCCGGAACTTCGGCGGCCGACGCGGCGCGATCCACGGTCGTTCCGACCCGGGCCGCGCCTTCCAGAAACATCGCGACGCTGTCGTTGCGGCCCCGCGCCGGGATGACTCCCGGCGGAGGCTCGGTCAGCCGGGCTTCGACGCCGCTTGCCGATGGGCGAGCCCCGAGGGCGCGACGCACGGACGACAGCACGGCGGCGCGGGCGACGCTCATCGGCGCTCTCCGCGATTCCAAGAAGCAACGAAGCCGCGACCTTCGGGCGCCGGGAAATCGCGCGTCCCGGTCCAGGCGCTCGCGAACGGCAACCACGCGAAACGGCCCCGCGTGGCGAGCCGCGCCAGCAACGCCGCGACCGCGCCCGTCGCCCAGCGATAGAGCCGGGGCCGGGCC
The DNA here is from genome assembly GCA_009691105.1 of Rhodospirillales bacterium. Classification (GTDB taxonomy): domain Bacteria; phylum Pseudomonadota; class Alphaproteobacteria; order Rhodospirillales; family SHVU01; genus SHVU01. Next base: position 37,704 of record SHVU01000001.1, on the reverse strand, counting down.
GCGACGAACGCCCAGACCGCAAGCCCGAAGCGGCTACGCGTCGCGCTCGGACCGCGTTGCCAGCTGCGCTCGCGCCAATGGCGGAGCATTTTCGGAATCGGAATCCGCATCGGGCAGACTTCTTCGCAGCGTCCGCAAAGCGTCGAGGCTTCGGGCAAGTGCTTGGCGGGATCGAGGCCGATCAAAGCCGGGGTCAGCACCGCGCCCATGGGGCCTGAATAGACCCAGCCGTAAGCATGCCCGCCAACCGCGGCGTAGACCGGACAGTGATTCAAGCAAGCCCCGCAGCGGATACAGCGCAGCATCTCGCGCAGCTCGCCTTCGAGCATGGCGCTGCGCCCGTTGTCCAACAGCACGACGTTGAATTCTTCCGGCCCATCGAGATCGCCGGGCCGGCGCGGCCCAGTCGCGAAGCTGGTGTAGACCGAGACGTCTTGGCCCGTGGCCGAGCGCGCCAAGACGCGCAGCATCGTCGCCGCGTCTTCGAGGGTCGGCACGACCTTCTCGATGCTGGCGAGCACAATATGGACGCGGGGCAACGTCATGGTGAGTTCGGCGTTGCCCTCGTTGGTGACCGTCACCGTCGAGCCGGTTTCGGCGATCAGAAAATTCGCGCCGGTAATGCCGACATCGGCGCCGAGAAAACGGCTGCGCAGAACCGTGCGGGCTTCTTCGAGCAGCGCGCGCGACTCGGTCAGGGGCCGGGCCGGCGGCAAGGTGCCGTGGGCTTTGCGGAAGGTGTCCGCGACCTGGTCTTTGGACAGATGAATCGCCGGGGCGATGATGTGGCTCGGCGGTTCGCCGCGCAGCTGGATGATGTATTCGCCGAGATCGGTTTCGACGACATCGAGGCCGTTGGCGGCCAAGTGATCGTTGATGGCGATTTCCTCGCCGACCATGGTCTTGCCCTTGGTCACCGACTTCGCTTTGGCTCGGGTGCAGATCGAAAGGATCGTCGCCCGGGCTTCGGCGGCGTCCCGGCACCAATGAACGCGCCCGCCGGCTTCGAGGACTTTCGCCTCGAAGCGTTCGAGATAGCGATCGAGATTCAGGATCGTGTGATCCTTGATGGCGACCGCGGCGTCGCGCAGCGCATCGAACTCCGGAAGTCGGGCCACGGCGTCACGGCGTCGCGCCGGGAAACCTTCGGCCAAGCGATCGAGGGCGCGTTGCAGTTTGACGTCGGCGAGGGCCGTCCGCGCGTTCGCCGAAAATGTGTGGCTGGTGGCGTCCATGGCGTTCGCCTCAGCCTTGCGGCGGCGTTTTGGCGACGCCTATCGCCGGACGGTCGTCGAGACCAGCCAGCACTTCGGCGACGTGGCGAACTTCGACCGTCGAGCCTTGGCGCGACAAGCGCCCGGCGATGGTCATGAGGCAGCCGAGATCGCCACCCAGCACCAGATCGGCTCCCGTCGCGATGGCGTCGGTGATTTTGGCGTCGACGATGCGGGTCGAAACTTCGGGATATTTGACGCAGAAAGTGCCGCCAAAGCCGCAACAGGTTTCGGCGTTTGGGGCTTCGATCAATGCCAGCCCGTCGACGGACTTCAGCAGAGTCCGGGGCTGGGCTTTGACGCCGAGCTCGCGCAAACCCGAACAGGAATCATGATAGGTCGCGGTCCGCGAACACCGGGCCGCACAGCGGGTCATCTTGCGAACGTCGACAAGGTACGCGAGCAGCTCGTGGGTCTTAGCGGCCAGCGCTTTGGCTTTGGCGGCGTAAGCCGGATCGTCGGCGAGCAGGGCTGGATAATGCTGCTTGATCATGCCGGCGCAGGATCCCGACGGCACGACGACGGCGGCAAACGGCGCGAAGGTATCGACGACCTGCTTGGCGATTTTCGTCGCGGTCGCCCGGTCGCCAGAGTTGTAGGCCGGTTGCCCGCAGCAGGTCTGGGCCTCGGGAACGACGACGCGGCTGCCAGATTCTTCCACAAGCTTCGCAGCTGCGAAGCCGACCGACGGCCGAAACGCATCGACAAGACAGGTCGCGAACAACGCGACATCGGGTGAGGTTTCGGCCATGACCGGAATGGTGGAACGGCCGGCCGGACTTGGCAAGGGCCGGCGGCACAGGGCCGCCGGACTAGCTTCCGGCGGCGGCCGGAACGGTTTTCGGAATCAGCAGATACAGCCGGCCACGATCGCGCATGGCCCCGGCGCGGGTTTCGGCGTCCTGTCCGGCGCCGAGAAAGAGATCGGCCCGCACGGCGCCCCGGATGGCGTTGCCGGTATCCTGGGCGACGACGAGGCGGCGCATCGCCAAACGCGTCAGCGGATCGACGGCGTCGAGCCAGATCGGAATCCCGAGCGGCAGATGGGTTGGATCGACAGCCAAGCTTCGTCCCGGCGTCAGGGCAACGCCTTGGGCGCCGACCGGCCCGTCGCCCTCGACGATCCGAAAAAAAATGTAGCGCGGATTGCGCGCCAACATTTCGGCGCGGCGCGTGGGATTGGCGGCAAGCCATTCCCGAATCCGCGGCGCCGTAACCTCGCCTTCGGGAATGGCGCCGTCGCGCACCAACTCGCGACCGATGGCGACATAGGCGTGGTTGTTCGCACCGGCGAAGCCGACGCGCAGCGTCCGGCCATCGGGCAATGCGACTCGTCCCGAGCCTTGAACGTGCAGAAAGAACGCATCGACCGGATCGGCGAGCCAAAGAATTTCGAGGTTACGGCCGGCGAGCTCGCCGCGATTAATTTCGGCGCGGGTGAAATAGGGCTGACGGCTGGCAAGATCGGCGGGCGGGGCGTAGAGCGGCACTTGGTACGGACCGCCCCGGGTCCGCGAGCCCGACAGGTCCGGTTCGTAGTATCCGGTGATCAGATCCGATCGGGCGGTGTCGGTCGCCGCAAAAGGCCGGAACCAATCTTCGAAGAAACGCCGTGCCGCGTCGGGCCCGGGCGCGACCTGGGCGACGGCAGCGCAAATCGGACGCCAGTCGGCGAGACCGCCGGCCAGCTTCGCCACGGCGGGGGCGGGACCTTTCGTTTCGAGAACCGGACAGCTGCGCCGCAACGCCGGGATCGCGTCGGCGTGCGTGTCGCTTCGCCAACCGGGGAGCGCGCCGAAGGTTATTGTTTCGAGGCGAAGGCCGGCGGGTTGCGGAGGCGCGACCGGGCCGGGTGGTGACGGCGGCGGATTAGGGACGCAGGCCGCGACGAGAAGGGCGACGGCCGCCGCTTTACTCCAGGCTCTGCGTTCCAATGAGCGTCCAATTGGGATCGCGCGAGCGGGTATCGCGGGCAAAAATCCAGAAATCGACAACGGTGGTCGGGGTCTTGGCATCGCCCTCGATGACGGTGCCGGCAGAATCACGCAACGCGTTGATCTGCTCGCTCGTGAATTTGACGGTGATCTGAGCGGTCGATCCGTCCAAGCTGGCGTCGGCGATGTCGGCGGCCTTGGTCGCGACAATCGTCTGGTCGAGTTTGTTGCCGGCCTTTTCGCGATCGCTAATGACTTGCGAGAAGTTGGAATAAACCTCGGGGCTCAGCATCGGCTTCAGCGCGGCGCGGTCGCCGCCAGCGAAAGCGCCCAGGATCATTTCGAACGCCATCCGCGCGCCGGACAGAAATTCCTTTTTATCGAACTTGGGATCGGCGATGCCAATCTCGGTCAGCGTCGCTTCGAGCGGCGATTCCGCCTTGGCGCGGGCCGGCTTGGCGTCGGTGACGGGCGCGGGCTCGGCGGGGCGGCTCTTGAAGGGATCCGTATGTCCGGTCTTGGTGCCGGTACGCCGACCGAGGACGCCACGCAGGCGCAGCACCAAAAAGGCGGCAACCATCGCGAAGAAGATCAGATCGATGAACTGGAACCCGTCGCCCATGCCGTCTCCGAGGCCGCGCTTGGGCCCGACCAATAACGTTAGCGGTCCGCACGCATCAGGTCCAGCCCGATGGACCCTCTCCTTCGGCCGCCTTCGGAATAGTCCGTTCCGGGGCCGCACCGGTTGTCGGCATCGCCGATCCATGATAGCCAGCCGCAATCCACTGACGGGGGCATCGACGATGAGCGAGAACCAAGGGCCGAGCGCCGCAGCCGCGCCGGCGACAGGCGCAGCCGGCGGACCCGCCGCCGCGGGCGACGCCCCGATTACGCTGCACGTCCAATACATCAAGGACTTGTCGTTCGAGGCGCCCGGCGCGCCCCGCGTCTTCCAGCATTTCCAGCAGACCCCGCCCGAGATCAGCGTCGCCATCGACGTTCGGGCCGCCAATCTGCAGCCCGACGTCTTCGAGGTCGTGATCCGCATCCACTCGGAGTGCAAATCCGGCGAGACGGTCGGGTTCATCCTCGAGCTGGTCTACGGCGGCACCTTCACCTTGAAGGTTCCGCAGGATCAGTTGGAACTCGTCCTCCTGATCGAATGCCCGCGCCTGTTGTTCCCGTTCGCCCGCCATATCGTTGCCGACATCACCCGCGACGGCGGCTTCCCGCCGCTGCTGATCTCGCCGGTCGATTTCGTGCAGATGTATCGCGAGCGCAAGCTCGCGGCGCAGCAGGCCGCGAAAGCCGGAGACGCAGCCCCGGCTAGCCCCGCCAAATCGGGTTCTTAAGCTTATCGACGAAGCGCGTATGCGCTTCGATTTCGGCGGGAGTCGGCGCGTGAGGCCGCTTTGGCCGCACCGGGCCCGTCGCCACCGGACCCAACGACACTTGAATGCCGGCGGCCAGCGCCAGGGTCGGCTCGCGGCCACCGATCAATTCGAAATAAACCTTCGCCAGTAGATCGGCGTCCTTGAGGGCGCCGTGCAGCGTGCGCTGGCTGACGTCGATCGCGAAGCGACGGCAGAGCGCGTCGAGGCTGGCCGGAGCGCCGGGAAAACGTCGCCGGGCAATGGTCACGGTATCGACAGCACGCTCGATCAAGATGAGCGGCCGGCCGGCCCGCGTCAGTTCCGCATTGATGAAGCCGACGTCGAATTCGGCATTGTGGATGACCAGCGGCGCGTCGCCGATGAACGTCAGAAAATCGTCGACGACTTGAGCGAAGCGCGGATGGCGCGACAGGAATTCGCGGGTCAGTCCGTGGACGGCTACGGCGCCGGCCGGCATGTCGCGATCGGGATTGAGGTAGCGCTGAAAGGTCCGGCCGGTCGGGCGATGATGGTCGAGCTCGACGCAGCCGATCTCGACGATGCGATCGCCGGTAGAGTGATCGAGTCCGGTGGTTTCTGTATCGAGAATGATTTCGCGCGTCATGTGCCTCGGACGGTTCGCGCGTCGGCACGCTGCCGACCCATGCGCCCACGAAAGGGCCAGCTGGTGCCGCGTCGCTTCCGAACCTGAACGACGATGCGGCGGACCTGACGGAAGGCATAACTCAAGCCCAAGCCGGTATCCACGATGAAATCTGCACGGCGGCGCTTGACGCGGTCGCTCACCTGACGACCAAGAACGGCGGCCAACTTCGCCGCACTCATGCCGGGACGGGCAAGGACGCGACGGGCTTGAATCGTTGGCGGCGCGGAGGCCACGACGACCACGTCGCACCACCGGTCGGAACCTTTTTCGAAGAGCAGCGGGATATCGAGAACGACGATGGGCTCGCGACGCCGGGCGGCGTTGTCGAGGAAGTCGAGTTTCGCGGCGCGGACTTGGGGATGCAGGATCGCTTCCAGCCGGGCCAGCGCTTTCGGATCGTCGAAGACTCGCTTGCCGAGGCCGGCGCGATCTAGGCGACCCGCGATCACCGATCCCGGAAACGCTTTTTCGATCACGGGAAGTATTTTTCCGCCGGGCGCGGTCAACCCATGCACGACGCGGTCGGCGTCGTGAACGGGAATCCCCAGCCGGCGAAAGGCCGCGGCCGTCGTCGTCTTGCCCATGCCGATCGAGCCGGTCAGCCCGACAATGATCATCGTGTGGCGAGGCCGGCGAGAACGAAGGCGCGAAGCTCCGGCGTGACCTCGGGCTCGACGCCGAAGAACGCCGCGAACGCGGGCTTCGCTTGATAGAGAAGCATGCCAAGACCATCGACCGTCGGATTGCCGCGCGCCTTGGCGGCGGCGAGCAGAGGCGTTTCGATCGGCACATAAACGAGGTCGTTGACGACCGCGGTCTTCGGCAAGCGGTCGAGCGCCAGATCGAGGGGCGGGTTCGGCGTCATGCCTTGGGTCGTGGTGTTCACCAGCAACCCGGCGCCATCGAGCATCGCGGCGCGCTGGTCCCAGGGAACGACCGTGAGTTTCGGGCCGAGAGCGCGGGCCAAAACCTCGGCCCGTTCGGCGGTCCGATTGGCGATGCGCAATTCCGGAACGCCTTCGTCGATCAGCGCCGCGGCGACGGCCCGGGCCGCGCCGCCGGCGCCGATAACAGCGGCGGGAGCGGCGCGAAGATTCAGCGCCGGTCGTGCCGCTTTGAGATTGGCGACGAACCCGTAGGCATCGGTGTTGCGGCCGAGAATCTTTCCGTCGCGCACGACCAGCGTGTTCACCGCGCCGATGCGGCGAGCCTGATCTTCGACGTCGTCGCAAATCCGAAGCGCGCGTTCCTTATGCGGCACCGTGATGTTGGCGCCGGAGAACCCGAGCTTGGCCAGCGTCCGGATCGCGGTTTCGAAATCTTCGGGCCGCACCGGAAGCGGCACATACGCGCCGTCGACGCCGTGGGCGCGAAGCCAAAAGCCGTGAAGCCGCGGCGACAACGAATGGCCGGTCGGCCACCCGATCACACCAGCAACGCGGGCCCGACCGCTTGGCCCGCTGCCTGGCCCAGCGGCCGTCACGGAAGGCGGCCCTCGACGACGAAGGTGCGAGTCGCCGGAGTGATCTCAGGCGTGAATCCGAACCATTCGGTGCAGGACAGCTTCGCCTGGTGCAGCACCATGCCGACGCCGTCGACAATGGGGTGCCCACGGCTGCGCGCCGCTTTCAGCAAAGGCGTATCGATGGGCGTGCGGACGATGTCGTAGACAGCGGCAGTTCGCGACAACCGATCGAGCTTCAAATCGAGCGGCGGGTTCGGCGTCATGCCTTGGGTCGTGGTGTTCACCAGCAGCCCGGCGCCGTCGAGAGCCGCCTCGCGATCCGCCCACGGCACGACCTTGATCGGCCCGCCGATGAATTTCGCAAGAGCGCTCGCCCGCTCCAGCGAACGATTGACGAGACGAATTTCGGGAACGCCTTCGTCGAGCAAGACGGCGCAGCTCGACCGCGCCGCGCCGCCGGCGCCGACCACAACGGTGGAGGTTTTCTTAAACGGAAACCCAACGAGCGTTGCCTTCAAGTGCTCGATGAAGCCGTATGTATCGATGTTTTTTCCGATCAAGCGACCGTCGGGCTTTACGACGATGCAGTTGAGCGCGCCCAGGCGCCTCGCCATCGGGTCTAGCTCGTCGACGTATTTCATCGCTTCGAGCTTGTGGGGCGCGGTGACGCTGAAACCGACGAAGCCAATCTTGGGCAATGTTTTGAGGACCGAGCCGAGGTCCTCGGGCTGGGTCTCCATGACGACGACCGCACCGTCGATGCCTTTCTGACCGAGCAGATAGGCGAACAACCGGGGTGAAAGAATGCCGCTCAACGGAAGTCCGAGCAGGCCGATGAGTTTCGCTTTTTCCGGAACGATGCAACCGAGCTTCATGATGAGTCCCCGCTGGCGTTCAGCCGACGCCATCCTAGCCCAAGCCGGCCCGTCGCAAATAGCCAAGCAGCGGCAACAAGGGCAGGCCCAGGACGGTGAAATAATCGCCGTCGATCTTTTCGAACAGCCGAATGCCGAGGCCTTCGACCTGGTAGGCCCCGACCGATCCGAGAACGTCCGGGCCAGCGGCGTCCAAATATGCGGCGATCTCGGCCCGGCTCATCGTTCGCATGGTGAGTTTCGCCGTGGCGACGCGGCTCCACAGAGCCCGGCCGTCGCGGGCGACGGCGACGGCGCTGATCAAGCGATGGCTGCGGCCGCTCAAGCGCCGAAGATCGGCGGCGGCCCGGGCTTTGGTTTTGGGTTTCTCGAACATCGTCACGCCCAGGACCAGGATCTGGTCGGCGCCGATGACGGTGGCGCCGGGGCGGCGCTTCGAGACCGCTTCGGCCTTGGCTTTGGCGAGCGCCCGGGCTGCGACGACGGCGCCGCGCGCCTTGAGGCGATCACGGATCGCGGCTTCGTCTAGATCGGCCGGGTCGCGGCGACAGTCAAGGCCCGCCGCCTTCAACAGATTCCAGCGGATCGGACTGGCCGAGGCGAGAACGAGCCGGGCGGGACGAGTCAGGCGGTTCGCTCCCGATGGGTTTTCAAAAGCTGAATGATCGCGGCCGCGGTTTCTTCGACCGAGCGGCGCGTCACATCGATCACCGGCCAGCCCTGTTCGGCGAACAGCCGCCGCGCGGCGGTGACTTCGCCGGTGACTTTGTCGAAGTCGATGTAGTCGGTGTCTTCGTCGATCTCGAGCGACTTGAGGCGGTTGCGCCGGATCTGGACAAGGCGGCGCGGATCCTTGGTCAGACCGACCTTCAAGGGACCTTTCGCAGCGAGAACCTCGGGCGGTAGTTCCACGCCAGCGACGATCGGCACGTTCGCCGCCCGGACGCCACGGTTGGCGAGATAAATGCAGGTCGGCGACTTCGAGGTCCGCGATACGCCGAGCAGCAGGACGTCGGCCGATTCCAGATCACGGGTCGCCTGGCCGTCGTCGTGGCTCAGCGCGTATTCCATCGCCGCGATCCGCTCGAAATACTCCGCGTCCAGCATGTGCTGGCGGCCGGGGCGATGCCCGACCTCGGCCTTGAGGTACAAGCCCAGCGCCGCGAAGACCGGATCCAGGATCGAGATGCAGGGAATGCCGAGGCGGCAGCAGCCGGCCTCGAGGGTTTTCCGGACGTCGGTGTTGACCATGGTGAAGAGCACCATGCCGGGGTTCTTCTCGATCGCCGCCAAGACCTCGGTCACCATCTCGCGGGACCGAACCAGCGGCCAGACGTATTCCTTGGCTTGGATGTCGTCGAACTGCGCGATGCCGGCCCGCGCCACCGTAATCACGGTTTCGCCGGTCGAATCCGAGACCAGATGCAGGTTGAATTCCTTCGTCACGACGACCGGTTCATATCCTGGGGATGACTTGGGGATAATCGGCGGTTCGCGTCGAATTGGCGATTCCATTCCCCCTTGCCCCAAATCAAAAGTGATATCACCCTCGTGTGTGCAACCTTGGACGAACGGGATATTCCGAAAGAGATAGAGGTTCGCAGCGGCATCCGGTCCCCGTGATTCACTGTGTTAGAAGGCGCGTCACTATAAGCGAACCGATGATGTCGACGGGGACTTGCGCACAGACCAAGCTCGATTTTTATTTCATCCCCAGCTTCATCAAGGCGTTCCACGCACTATCAATGATCCCCGATTTTCACCTCACTACCACCACTACAATCTTCTTATAAAGAATCTTAGTAGTAGTAGAACACGGGATGACCGACTTGGCGCTTGCCCTGGTGCGTACTCTCAAGGGCGAGACGTTGGCCAAGCCGCCCTTGTGGCTGATGCGCCAGGCCGGGCGGTATCTGCCGGAATACCGTGAGCTGCGCGGCAAGTCCGAGAACTTTCTGGAGCTGTGTTACCAGCCCCAGACCTGTGTCGAGCTCTCGATGCAACCGATCCGACGGTTCGGCTTCGATGCGGCGATCATTTTCAGCGATATCATGGTGATCCCAGATGCGCTCGGCCGGAAGGTTGAGTTTCGGGAAGGCGTCGGGCCGGTTTTGGAGCCGATCGCTGACGAACGCGATATTCCGAGCTTCGAAGCGGCACGCCTGGCTGACCGGCTAGCCCCGGTGTGGAAAGCTGTCGCCGGTTTGAAAGCGACGCGGCCGGCCAATGTCGCGGTGATCGGGTTTGCCGGAGCCCCCTGGACCATCGCGGCCTACATGGTCGAGGGCCGGGGCGGCGGCGAGTTCACCAAGGCCAGGCGCTGGGCCTGGCGCGATTCGGCGTCGTTCGAGCGGTTGATCCAGGCCTTGGTCGCGGCGACGGCCGAGCATCTCGTGAAGCAGGCCGATGCCGGGGCCGATGCCGTCCAGATTTTTGATAGCTGGGCCGGGCTTCTCGGGGAAAGCCAGTTCGAACGCTGGGTCATCGCGCCGACTCGCGAAGTTGTCCGCCGGTTCAAAGCGGCGCATCCCGAGATCCCAGTGATTGGATTTCCCCGCGGCGCCGGGGCGCTCTATCGCGACTACGCGTCGAAGACCGGCGTTGATGCGGTCGGCCTCGACAGCACGGTGCCGCTCGCCTGGGCGCGCGACGAATTGCAGTCTCGGGTCGCCGTCCAAGGCAACTTCGACAACCAGGCCCTGGTTGCCGGTGGCGCGGCGCTTAAAACCGAAGTCACGCGCATCCTCGACACCCTCGGCCGTGGTCCGTTCGTCTTCAACCTTGGCCACGGTGTTCTGCCAGAAACGCCGCCTGAGCATGTCGCCGAACTCGTTGGGCTCGTCCGGGCCTGGAAGGCCTGAGGGCGTGGCCAAGACCGCGGTCGTCCTGTTCAACCTCGGCGGTCCCGATCGACCGGAGGCCGTGCAGCCGTTCCTGACCAATCTGTTCAGCGATCCGGCGATCCTGGCCGTGCCGTCGCCGTTCCGGGGATGGCTGGCGCGGCTGATCGCGAAACGCCGCACCGCCGTCGCCCAGAAAATATATGCCGAGCTCGGTGGCGGCTCGCCAATCCTGGCCGAGACCGAAAAACAGGCGAAGGCTCTCGAAGCCGAACTTGGGGAAGACGTTCGAGCCTTCATCGCCATGCGCTACTGGCATCCGATGAGCGACGCCACGGCGCAGGCCGTGAAAGCCTATGCGCCCGATGCGATCGTGCTTTTGCCGCTCTATCCGCAGTACTCGACGACGACCACGGCTTCGTCGCTCGACGAGTGGCATCGTGCCGCGCGCCGTGCCGGCCTCGACGTGCCGACCAGTGCGATCTGCTGCTACCCGACCGAAGCTGGATTTATCGCCGCGCTCACGACGTTGACGCGCGCCGGCGTCGAGCAAGCCCGTCGCGCTGCGAACGCGCCGCCGCGCATCCTGTTCTCGGCGCACGGTTTGCCGGAGCGCATCGTGGCACGCGGCGATCCGTATCCCGGCCAGGTCGAACGCACTGCAGCCGCGATCCGGTCTGGGCTCGGCGATGTCGAGTCCGTCGTCTGCTACCAAAGCCGCGTCGGCCCGCTGAAATGGATTGGGCCCTCGACCGAGTCCGAGATCGCGCGGGCCGGCCTCGACGGTCGCGCTGTCGTCGTAGTGCCCATCGCCTTCGTCTCGGAGCATTCAGAAACTTTGGTCGAGCTCGACATCGAATACCGAAAGCGCGCCCAGGACCACACCGTGCCGTCCTACGTGCGCGTGCCCACGGTCGGAACCGAACCGGCGTTTATTGCCGGTCTGGCGCGGCTGGTCCGCGCCGCCCACGGACGCGGCGCGATGATCGTCGCCGGCGACGGAAAGCGGATCTGTCCGAGCTCGAGCCGCGCATGTCCCTTGCCGATCACGACCGGATCGGCGTAAGCAGGACGATGCTTGGCCTGAGCCACGACGCTTACCTCGTCATCAAAGCGCTCCACATCGTCGCCGTCATGGCGTGGATGGCGGGGCTTTGGTATTTGCCGCGGCTGTTCGTCTATCACGCCGAGACGCCCGCTGGTCCCCAAGCCGAGACGTTCAAAATCATGGAGCGGCGTTTGCTTCGCGGCATCATGAACCCGGCGATGATTGCGGTGTTTCTGCTCGGCGGCTTGATGCTGGCGGAACATCCCGAGCTTGGTCGGGCCGGATGGCTGCACGGCAAGCTTGGCTTGGTGTTGGTGCTCGCCGGCTTGCATGGATTTCTCGCCGGCTGTCGCAAAGCCTTCGCCGCCGATCGCAACACGCGCTCAGCTCGCGTCTATCGCCTTCTCAACGAAATTCCGACAGTGCTGGTCGTCGTGATCGCCATCCTCGCGGTCGTGAAGCCGTTCTGATCCGGCCTCTATCCCAAAACATCAATTGACTTTGAGGCCGGGTTTGGTCAATCCTGGTGACGGCGTTCGTTAACGATCGCTGCGACTTCTCTTTTCCCCCATTGTTGGTCGAGTTGCGGGCTGTTTCGGGCCTGTCGTTGGACCCCAGTACGTTCCCGTCAGGACGTCCGAAGCGGATAAAGGCCCGCCTCGAAGCTGCCGTGCAATCGGCGGCCTAAGGATTCGGTGCCCATACATGGACCTCAAAGAACTCAAGGCTAAATCCCCGGCTGATCTGCTCAGCTACGCCGAAGAGCTTCAGGTCGAGAACGCGAGCAACCTGCGCAAGCAGGACATGATGTTCGCGATCTTGAAACAGCTCGCGGTCAACGACGTTCCGATCTTCGGCTCGGGCGTGTTGGAAGTTTTGCAGGACGGCTTCGGATTTCTCCGCTCGCCGGAAGCGAATTATCTTGCCGGGCCCGACGACATCTACGTCTCGCCGAGCCAAGTGCGACGCTTCGGTCTGCGCACCGGCGACACGGTCGAAGGCCAGATCCGTTCGCCCAAGGACGGCGAGCGGTATTTCTCGCTACTCCGCGTCAACCACATCAACTTCGAGGACCCCGACAAGGTCCGCCACCGCATCAATTTCGACAACCTGACGCCGCTCTATCCCGATGAGCGCTTGCAGATGGAAGTCAAAAAGAACGACAGCAAGGATCCGACTCTGCGGGTTCTCGATCTCGTCACGCCGATCGGCAAAGGCCAGCGCGCGTTGATCGTCGCGCCGCCGCGCACCGGCAAGACGATGATGCTGCAGAACATCGCCCACGCCATCGCCAGCAACCATCCCGAGTGCTACCTGATCGTGCTGCTCATCGACGAGCGGCCCGAGGAAGTCACCGACATGGATCGCTCGGTGAAGGGCGAGGTCGTGAGCTCGACCTTCGACGAGCCGGCGTCGCGTCACGTCGCGGTTGCCGAAATGGTGATCGAGAAAGCCAAGCGGCTGGTCGAACACAAGCGCGACGTCGTGATCCTACTCGACTCGATCACGCGCCTGGCGCGAGCCTACAACACCGTGGTGCCGTCGTCGGGCAAAGTGCTGACCGGCGGCGTCGATGCCAACGCCCTGCAGCGTCCGAAGCGCTTCTTTGGCGCGGCGCGCAACATCGAGGAAGGCGGGTCGCTGACCATCATCTCGACCGCCCTGATCGATACCGGCTCGCGGATGGACGAAGTCATCTTCGAAGAATTCAAGGGCACCGGTAACTCGGAAATCATTCTCGATCGCAAGCTCACCGATCGCCGCACCTGGCCGTCGCTCGACATCACCAAGTCGGGAACGCGCAAAGAAGAGCTGCTGGTCGACAAGGGCACGCTGTCGAAGATGTGGGTGCTGCGCCGCATCCTGTTGCCGATGGGCGTGGTCGACTCGATGGAGTTCCTGCTCGAGAAGCTCCGCGGCACCAAGACCAATCAGGAATTCTTCGAATCGATGAACACATAGGCTTCGCGCCTACGATCCCTCACCGATCCCTCTCCCGTTCTTCGGGAGAGGGCGCCGCCGCGCCAAGCGGCAGGTGAGGACAGAAACCAACCTTACGGAATCAGAACCGTCGATCCCGTCGTCTTGCGCGCCGCAAGATCGGCGTGAGCCTGCGCGGCGTCGCGCAGCGGGTACGTCTGGTTGACGTGGATCTTGACCTTCTTTTTCTTCACGACATCGAAGAGCGCCTCGGCGGCGGTCAGTAATTCGCGCCGCGTCGCGACGTAATCACCGAGCGACGGCCGCGTGAGAAAGAGCGAGCCGTGTTGCGACAGCAGCAACGGACTGATCGGCAGCACCGGACCGGAGGCGTTGCCGAAGGTCACCATCATGCCGCGGCGGCGCAAGCAGCCGAGCGATTCCGCAAACGTGGTCTTGCCGACCGAGTCGTAGACGACGTCGCAGCCTTCGCCGCCGGTGATCTCGCGAACCCGCTCGCGGAAATTCTCGCGGGTGTAGACGATCGGATGATGGCAGCCGTTGGCCTTGGCGACTTTGGCTTTGGCGTCCGAGCCGACGGTGCCGATGACCGTCGCCCCGAGATGCTTGCCCCATTGGCAGAGGATGAGCCCGACGCCGCCAGCGGCGGCGTGGACCAGGATGGTGTCGCCCTTGCCGACCTTGTAGGTGCGGCGCAGGAGATATTCGGCGGTGAGGCCTTTCAGCATCATCGCCGCGGCGGTCTTGTCGGTGATCGATTTCGGCAGCGGCACGACGCTGGCGGCGTCGTAGAGCCGGGTCTCGGCATAGGCGCCGTTGGGCCGCGAGCAATAAGCGACGCGCATTCCGACCTTGAGGCCTTTGACGCCGGGCCCGATCTCTTCGATGACGCCGGCGGCTTCGAGGCCGATGGAGCTCGGAAATTTGGTGATCGGATAGAAGCCCGAGCGATAGTAGACGTCGATATAGTTAAGCCCGACGGCAGTCTGGCGAATACGGACCTGGCCCTTGGCAGGCCGGCCGACGTCGACGGTTTCCCATTTCATAACTTCGGGCCCGCCTGTTGAGTGAATGATGATGGCCTTGGTCATTGTCGCGTCCTCCCCTGGTCACGATGGCTTCTTCGGCTGGAAGAGATCGCTCTGCTCGAGCGGGCCTTCAAGCGCCAGCAACGCCTGTTTGGTCGATAGCCCCTCACCGCCGGAATAGCCCGTCAATGCGCCATTCGCCCCGACGACGCGATGGCACGGGATGATAATCGGAAGCGGATTGGTCCGGCAGGCCGCGCCCATGGCCCGGGCCGACGATCCGATGCGGGCTGCGACCTCGCCATAGGTGCGGACCTCGCCCCACGGGATATCGGCGATGGCGGCCCAGGCTTTTTTCTGAAAGTCCGAGCCCTCGAGCCCAAGCGGCAGGTCGAACGGCTCGCGCTTGCCGGCGAAGTACGCCTGCATCGCGGCCCGGGCCCGGATCAGCAACGGAGACAGCTCGTCCTTGGGGGCGCGCTCCCAATCGATGGCGACGAGACGGCCGTTGTGCTCTATGAGCGTCAGAGGTCCGAGCGGACTGTCCATCGACAGGTGCGTCATCGGGTTCGCTCCCAAGCTTTCGCCGCGAGCCCGTCGCGAAGCTTGGCCGGATCGGTGAGCGGCAGACTGCAGGTGGTTCCGACGCAGACATAGGCGGCGGGCTTACCGTCGACCACACCTTTGCCGAAGGCCGGGTGCGAGGCCAGCAAATTCTGGCCCGGCTCGAGGCGCGCGACGACGCGGGTCGGCACGGCAACATCGAAGGCCGCATCGATCAGCCGTTGCGTCGCCGGATCGGCGGCGCGGCCGACAACGACGATCTGTACGGGACGGACCAACAGCGCGAAACCGTCGAGGAGCGCCGGCGAATGAATGAGACGGTTGGCTTCGGCGCCGAGGAAGGTTCGCAGCAAGCACTCGGCGCGGTCGCGGTAGGCAGCGTCGCCGGTCAGATGATGCAAGCGCGCCAGGACACCGGCGATGGTGCCGTTGCCGGAGGGCTGGGCGTTGTCCATAGCCGTCTTGGTGCGGACGATGACGTCGCGGGTGTCGTCGGCCGAGAGGAAATATCCCCCGCCCGTCTCGTCCCAATAATGCGTGTCGGCAACGGCGACCCAAGCCTTGGCTTGATCGAGAAACTTGGTGTCGCCCGTCGCTTCGTAAAGCGCGATCGCGGCGCGGGCCATGTTTGCGTAATCGTCCAGAACCGCCGGGTGTCGGGCTTGGCCGACTCTCCACGAATGACGTAGCCGCCCGCCCTCTTGCATCCGGGTCACCACGAAATCGAAAGCGTCGCGGGCGGCCTTGATCCAGGCCGGTTCGGTAAAGACGGAGCCGGCGTTAGCGAGAGCCGCGATCATCAGGCCGTTCCAATCGGCGAGAGCTTTGTCGTCACGGAGCGGCGGGACGCGCTTGACGCGTTCGGCGAGCAGGACGGCACGCGACGCTTCGAGCCCGGCTTCGGCCGCAGCGTCGCCGAGCTCCGGCCGCTGACTGCGGTTCACGATGACGTTGCCTTCCCAGTTCCCGTGGGCGGTGACGTCGTAGGCATCCTTGAAGGCGGCGGACTTGGCGCCGAGAAGACGATCGACGTCGGCCTCGGTCCAGACGTAGTAGAGGCCTTCTTCGCCTTCGCTGTCGGCGTCGAACGCGCTCGCGAACGCAATGCCCTTGCCGTCACCGACGGTCATGTCGCGCAAGACCCAGGCGATGGTCTCGCGGACTCGGATCGCATACAGCGGATTGCGCGTCTGCTGCCAGGCCGCCGTGAGCAGATCGATGAGAAGCGCGTTGTCGTAGAGCATCTTCTCGAAATGCGGGACGAGCCAGGCTTCGTCCGTCGAGTAGCGCGCGAAGCCGCCGCCGACGTGATCGTAGATCCCGCCGTGGGACATGCGATCGAGCGTAACCGTCACCGCCGCGGAAAACGCCGGTGCACCGGTGCGGACATACGCGTTCCACAAAAACAGGAAGAACGACGGCTGCGGAAATTTGGGCGCGCCGTGAGTGCCGCCGTTCAAGGGATCGACCAGGCGCAACGCTTCGACGGCGAGACGATCCAGCATTTGCGGATCGAGCGTCTCCGTGGTCTTGGTCACGCCGAGGTCGTTGATCGCGTCGCGCAACGCTGTGACGCTGGTCTCGACTTTTTCACGCTGGGTCTTGTAGGTGCCGGAAATGCTGATGAGGACGTCCGTGAATCCCGGACGGCTGTAGCGGCGGGTCGGCGGAAAATACGTTCCGCCCCAGAACGGATGCGCGTCGGGCGTCAGGAACATGGTCAGGGGCCAACCGCCCTGCTGACCCAGCAACGCCAGTGCCTGCTGATAGATCGAATCGAGATCCGGACGCTCCTCGCGATCGACTTTGATGTTGATGAAGCGCTCGTTCATCACCGCCGCGATCTCGGCGTTCTCGAAGCTCTCGTGGGCCATCACGTGGCACCAGTGGCAGGCCGAGTAGCCGACCGACAGCAGGATCGGTTTGTCTTCGCGCTTGGCCCGCTCCAACGCCTCGGGTCCCCAGGGCTGCCAATGCACCGGGTTCTCCTTGTGTTGCAGGAGATAAGGGCTCGTCTCGTGGGCGAGGAGGTTGGCGGACATATGAACACGGGAGTCCGGGGCTTGCTTGCGCGGGGCTCGGCGCAAGCTTACCTTGGCTCGCGCCGCCACAGATAGCGCCTTTTGCCGTTCCGTCGCGGCTCGCTGGCCGAGGGAGCGCGATCATGAAAATCAAAGTCGATATCGATTGCACGCCGGAGGAAGCGAGGGCTTTTTTCGGGCTGCCCGACGTGAAACCGATGCAGGACGCAGCGCTTCACGCGATTCAGGAGCGTCTCACCAAGGGGCTCCAGGCCCAGGATATCGAGACGCTGATGAAAGCCTGGATGCCGCAAGGACTGGGCGGGTTTGAAGGCCTGCAGAAAGCCTTCTGGGCCCAAGCCACGGGTGACAAGAAAAAAGGCGAATAGGGTGCGACCGGCGCTCATCGGCCGACCAGAATAGAACACAAGAAGATAAAAAAAGGAGATATATTGAACAATAAAACGATATACGCGGTATCGAGCGGGCCCGGCCGGGCCGGAATCGCCGTCATCCGGATGTCGGGGCCAGACGCCGCGTCGGTTTTGGCGCGTCTTGGCCGCCTCGAAAAGCCCGTGCCGCGCCGCATGCACTACGTGGCCCTGCGCGATCCGGCCTCGGACGAAGTCCTCGATCGGGCCCTGGTCGTGTGGTTTCCGAAGCCCGATACCGAAACCGGCGAAGACATGGCCGAGCTTCACGTCCATGGCGGCCGGGCGACGGTGGACGGGATTCTGGCCGCCCTCGCCGCCTGTCCGGGCTTGCGGCTTGCCGAACCCGGCGAATTCGCCAGGCGATCGTTCGAAAATGGCAAGCTCGACCTGACCGCGGCCGAAGGCCTTGCCGATCTTGTGAACGCCGAGACTGCCGCCCAGCGGCGCCAAGCCCTGCGCCAGCTCGATGGCGAGCTGGGCCGGCTCTACGACGGCTGGCGGGAACGCCTGGTCGCCGCCCTGGCCCATCTCGAGGCGGCAATCGATTTCGCCGACGAGGATCTTCCGGCCGGGATCGAGGAGCGGGTGAAGCGCGAGGCCACGGCTTTGGACCGCGACATCGCGGCGCATCTGGCCGACGGCCATCGCGGCGAGAGGCTTCGCGACGGCTTGAGCGTCGCCATCATCGGTCCGCCGAATTCTGGAAAATCTAGTCTTCTCAATCGTCTATCAAAACGTGACGCGGCCATCGTCGCGGCCGTCGCCGGGACCACCCGCGACGTCATCGAGGTCCATATGGACCTCGGCGGCTACCCTCTCGTCATCGCCGACACCGCCGGCCTTCGCGACAGCACGGACGCTATCGAGCGCGAAGGCATTCGCCGAGCCCGGGCCCGGGCCGCCACCGCCGACGTCAAGATCGCCGTCTTCGACGCTACCGAATGGCCGAAGATCGATCCAGCTGCGGCCGAGCTCGTGGACGACGACACCGTGGTCGTCTTGAACAAAGCTGACGTGTCTGCGCCGAAGCCGCCCCTCGAAATCGGCGGCCGCCATGCCTTTCCGGTGTCGGCCCTGACCGGTCTCGGGATGGACTTGGTGATCGCCGCCCTCACCGCCGAGGCCGAGAAACGCCTGACAGTTTCAGGGTCACCGCTCCTGACCCGCGAACGCCACCGACTTTCCTTGGAGGATTGCCGCGCCGGTCTCGAACGGGCCCTGGCCGCTAACACCGTGGAGCTGATGGCCGAGGACTTGCGCTTGGCGGCGCGGGCCCTGGGTCGGATTACCGGCCGGGTCGGGGTCGAAGATCTTCTCGACGTGATTTTCCGCGACTTTTGCATTGGAAAATAAGCCGGATGTTTCACGTGAAACGATCGCCCCGGTTTGACTCCCCCCGACGAGAACCATAGATTTCGCCGCCATGGAGCGCTGGGACGTCATCGTTGTGGGTGCAGGCCACGCCGGCTGTGAAGCGGCGGCCGCTTCGGCACGCCTCGGTGCCCGGACCCTTCTGCTGACTCACCGCCTAGACACTGTCGGGGAAATGTCCTGCAATCCGGCCATCGGCGGCCTGGCCAAAGGCCAGCTGGTCCGCGAGATCGACGCCTTGGATGGGGTCATGGGCCGGGCCATCGATCAGGCCGGCATCCAGTTCCGAATGCTCAATCGAAGCAAAGGTCCGGCGGTCCGCGGTCCCAGGGCCCAGGCCGATCGCAAGCTCTACAAGGCGGCCATGCAAGGGCTGCTGGCTGAACTTGGGATTGTTGTCCGCGCCTCGGCCGTCGAGGGCCTTAGGGTCGAGACCGGCGGCCGGGTTGTCGGCGTCACCACCGCCGATGGCGGCGAGGACCACGCCGGCTCCGTGGTTATCACCGCCGGGACCTTCCTGCGCGGCCTGATCCACTTGGGCGAGGTCAAAACCCCGGCCGGACGGTTCGGCGACGCCCCCACCGTCGGACTCGCCAACGCCTTGCTGGGCGCGGGTTTTTCCATGGGGCGACTCAAGACCGGCACGCCGCCGCGGCTCGACGGCCGGACCATCCGTTGGGACGGGCTCGAGGTTCAGCAGGGCGACGACCCGCCAACGCCGTTTTCCTTCCTGACCGACAAGATCAGGGTCCCCCAGATCGTCTGCCATATCACCGGCACGACGCCGGCTAGCCACGATCTGATCCGCGCCAACCTCCAGCGATCGCCGATGTATTCCGGCCAGATCCAGAGCACCGGTCCACGCTATTGCCCGTCCATCGAGGACAAGGTCGTGCGCTTTGCCGACCGCAGCCGCCATCAGATTTTCTTGGAACCAGAAGGCCTGGACGACGACACCGTCTATCCCAACGGCATCTCGACGTCCTTGCCGGCCGAGGTCCAGGCGGCGCTTCTTAAGACCATTCCGGGGCTTGAGGACGCGACCATGATCCGCCCGGGCTATGCCATCGAATACGACTATGTCGATCCCCGCGAACTCTGGCCGAGCCTGGAAACCAAGAGGATTCCGGGGCTTTTCTTCGCCGGCCAGATCAACGGGACCACCGGATACGAAGAAGCCGCCGGCCAAGGCTTGATCGCCGGCTTGAACGCGGCCCTCAAGGCATCGGGCCGGACCGAGCCGTTCACCTTGGATCGGGCCGACGGCTATCTCGGTGTCCTCATCGACGACCTCGTAACCCTTGGCACGACAGAGCCTTATCGGATGTTTACGTCGCGGGCCGAATACCGCCTGTCGCTGCGCACCGACAACGCCGATCTGCGGCTGACGCCCAAGGGTTTGGAGCTCGGCTGCGTCGGGCCGGTGCGCCGCCAAGCTTTCGCGACCCGGCTGGAAAAAATCGAGACGGCCCGGGCCTTGCTGGCGGGCGTCTCCGCGACCCCGACACCGCTCCGCGCCATGGGCATCGCCATCGGCGGCGACGGCGCCCGGCGCAACGGTCACGAACTTCTGGCAGTTCCCGAGGTCACGGTCCGCCGTTTGGCGACGCTGTGGCCGGAGCTCGCGGCGATCGATCCGGCGGCAGCTGAACAAGTTGAAATCGACGCGAAATATGGCGGTTATCTCGAGCGCCAGTCGGCCGACGTTGCGGCCTTCCGCCGCGACGAAGCCCTCGAGCTTCCGGCCGATCTCGACTATGGGGCGATCCCCAGCCTGTCGACCGAGATCAAGACCAAGTTGGTCTCCACCCGCCCGGCAACCCTCGGGGCGGCTGGGCGAATCTCTGGCGTTACACCAGCGGCGCTGACCGCCCTCTTGGCTCATGTCCGGCGTCGCGCCCCGGCTGCGGTTTCACGTGAAACAATCCACAGCGGACGACCGGCCTAGGCCGGCGCCCCTTACGCCCGAAGAATTTCAGGCCGAGGACGGCGTCAGCGACGACGCGCTCGCGCGCCTGAAGATCTACATCGATCTTTTGCGCAGCCGTTGCGTGACTACCAGCCTCGTCTCGGAAAGTAGCCTGGTCGATGTATGGCGCCGCCACGTCCTCGATTCGGCGCAACTCTTTCCGCTTCTTCCGTCGGATGCAAAGACGGCGATCGATCTCGGCAGCGGCGCCGGATTTCCCGGACTCGTCGTTGCGATCCTGGCGCGAGCTGAAGATCGCGATCTCGACGTGACGCTGACCGAAGCCAACGCTCGTCGCGTTCAATTTTTGCGCGACGTAATCGATGCGACGGAGGCTCGCGCCACCGTGGCGCACGAGCGAATCGAAACGATGAAACCGGCGCCGAAAGATATCGTCATGGCCCGCGCTTTGGCACCGCTGGAGCGTCTTTTAGGCATCGCCAAGCCCTTCATCAGGCCATCCACGATCTGTTTTTTTCTTAAAGGCCAAGGAGTTAGCCAGGAATTGACGGACTCGTCCAAAACCTGGACAATGGAGGTCGGCAAGGTGCCCAGTCGATCCGATCCGTCCGGTACGATTCTGGCCTTGCGGAAAGTGATGCGCCGTCATGCTCGAGAATCCCGCCGTCCGTACGCAGCGTCCGCGAATCATCGCTATCGCCAATCAAAAGGGCGGGGTCGGAAAAACGACGACGGCGATTAATCTCGCCACGGCGTTGGCCGCCGTCGACAAGAAAGTCCTGATGGTCGATCTCGATCCGCAGGGTAACGCGACGACCGGTCTCGGCATCGATCGCAAGACCGTCACCGCCGACACCTATCAACTGTTGATCGGATCAGCGCGGCTCGCCGACGCCGTCGCCAAGACCGTCATCCCCGGACTTCAAGTCGTGCCCGCCGGAATCGATTTGACCGGCGCCGAGATCGAACTCGTGTCGTTCGATCATCGCGAGACGCGGCTGAAAGATGCGCTGGCCGGCGCCGCCGACGATTTCGATTATGTGCTGATCGATTGTCCGCCGGCGCTCGGCCTGCTCACGCTCAATGCCTTGGTCGCGGCACACGCCGTGTTGGTGCCGCTGCAGTGCGAGTTCTTCGCCCTCGAAGGCATCAGCCACTTGGTCCGCACCATCGAGCGCATCAAGAAATCCTACAACCCGGGGCTCGAAATCCAAGGCATCGTGCTCACGATGTTCGACAAGCGGAACAATTTGTCGAACATGGTCGCTGCCGACGTGCGCGAATTTTTCGGCGACAAGGTTTACGAGACGATCATTCCGCGCAACGTCCGCATTTCCGAAGCGCCGTCCCACGGCAAGCCGGTGTTGGTCTACGACGTGAATTGTTCCGGCTCGCAAGCCTATCTGCATCTCGCCGGCGAAGTGCTGCGCCGCGAGCGTCGCATCCTCGCCTAATGGTCGACGCACCGAAGCGTCAGAATCTGGGCCGCGGTCTGTCGGCGTTGCTGGGCGACGTCGTCGCCGAGCCGCAGAAGACGACCGCGCCGGCGACCCTGCCGATCGAATTCCTGCGACCGGGAAAATATCAGCCGCGCCACACCATCGGCGGCGCGAGCCTCGAAGAGCTGACGCAGTCGATCCGCGAGAAAGGCATTCTCCAGCCGATCCTGGTGCGTCGTCATCCGTCCGACGCCAATGCCTACGAGATCATCGCCGGCGAACGCCGCTGGCGCGCCGCGCAAGCCGCGCAGATTCACGACGTGCCGGTTCTGGTCCGCGAGCTCTCCGATACCGAGGCTCTCGAAATCGCCCTGGTCGAAAACCTACAGCGCCAGGATCTGTCGCCGCTCGAAGAAGCCGACGGCTATCGCCGCTTGATGGACGAGTTCGCGCACACCCAGGAAGATCTGGCGCGCGTACTTGGCAAAAGCCGCAGCCATGTCGCCAACATGATGCGGCTGCTCGCCCTGCCCCAAGCGGTGAAGACGCTGCTCGAATCGGGCGCGCTAAGCGCCGGTCATGCCCGCGCCTTGCTCGGCGCCAAGGATCCGGGTGTGCTCGCCAAGATGGTCGTGGCGCGCGGCCTCAATGTCCGTCAGACCGAACGCCTCGTGCAGCGTGGCAAGTTGGGCCGTCGTGGCCGTGCTGCCGTTGCCAAAGACGCTGACACCGTGGCCTTGGAGCTGGACCTCTCGACAATCCTCGGATTGCGGGTCGAAATCCGGGACTCAGACGGTGCTGGTTCACTGACTCTTCACTACAA
Organism: Rhodospirillales bacterium; assembly: GCA_009691105.1. GTDB lineage: Bacteria > Pseudomonadota > Alphaproteobacteria > Rhodospirillales > SHVU01 > SHVU01. Next base: position 14,677 of record SHVU01000001.1, on the reverse strand, counting down.
GACGCTCGAGCAACTCGACGACGTCTTGAATCGCCTGAAGCATGTTCACGAGATCCCGTCGCCCTTTGGCGTTGCCGACGACGAGTCCGGCACCGGCCGCTAGCGCCGCGCTTGCCGCCGCGCTTCTCTCTTCCCCGTTGTATGGCCGTTCGCGCGGGTCGCTCCGTTTGGCCATAGCTCTTTAGAATAGAAATAAAAAGGATTACGTCCGAACGCCCCTGCCGGGATTCCGCAGGGATCAGGACATTCTGGCGCCCCGCGAAAATCCGCATGCGTCAGCCCAGAGGATGTCCATGGCCCGATCCACCAAGCGTTCGAAAAGCCCGTCCGGAACCTTTCACGACCAGACCGTGGCCCGCGGCGAAGGCGGCGAAGTCCATCAGGTGGCCGGCGGCGATCTTCCGATCCTGACGACGGCCCAAGGCGCGCCCGTCGCCGACGATCAGAACTCGCTGAAAATCGGGACGCGCGGGCCTACCGCCCTCGAAGACTTTCATCTCTGCGAGAAGATCTTCCACTTCGATCACGAGCGTATTCCCGAGCGCGTCGTCCACGCTTGCGGCTATGGCGCCCACGGCTTCTTTGAGACCTACAAATCGTTGGCGCGGTATGCGCGGGCCGACCTGTTCCAACGGGCCGGTGAGCGGACGCCCGCCTTCGTCCGGTTCTCCGCCGTTGCCGGCAGCAAAGGCTCCGCCGATTTGGCCAGCGACGTCCGCGGCTTGCCGTGAAGCTCTACACCCGGGAGGGCAACTGGGACATCGTCGGCAACAACATCCCGGTATTCTTTATCCAGGACGCCATCAAGTTTCCCGACATCATTCACGCCGTGAAGCCCGAGCCGGATCGCGGCTTTCCGCAAGCGCAGTCGGCCCAAGACAATTTTTGGGACTTCATCTCGCTCACGCCAGAGAGCATGCACATGATCATGTGGGTGATGTCGGATCGCGCCATCCCGCGGTCGTTCCGGTTCATGGAAGGCTTCGGCGCTCACACCTTTCGTCTGCTCAACGCCGCCGGCGAATCGACCTTCGTCAAGTTCCATTGGAAACCGAAACTTGGCCTTCAATCGGTGGTCTGGAACGAAGCCGTCAAAATCAACGGCGCCGATCCCGATTTTCATCGCCGCGACTTGTGGAACGCCATCCAGGCCGGACATTTTCCGGAGTGGGAGCTGCAGCTCCAATTGTTCGATCAGAAGTTCGCCGACAGCTTTCGACTTCGATGTGCTCGATCCGACCAAGCTGATTCCAGAAGAGGTTCTGCGACCCGTGCCCGTCGGCCGTCTGGTGCTGGACCGGATGCCGGACAACTTCTTCGCCGAGACCGGGCAGGTCGCGTTCATGACCCAGAACGTCCCGCCGGGCGTCGATTTTTCGAACGACCCTCTGCTCCAAGGCTGCAACTTTTCGTATCTCGACACCCAGATTAAACGCCTGGGTGGACCGAACTTCACGCATATCCCGATCAACGCGCCGAAATGTCCCTTCCACAACTTTCAGCAGGACGGGCACATGGCGATGCGCAATCCGGTCGGTCGGGTCAATTACGAGCCGAATTCTTGGGGCCAAGGCCCGCGAGAATCGCCCGAGCGCGGCTTCCGCTCCCATGGCGAAGTCGTCGACGGCCAGAAACAGCGTGTCCGCTCGGCGACCTTCGCCGATCATTACAGCCAGGCGCGCCAGTTCTTGCTCAGCCAGACGCCGCAAGAACAAGCCCATATCGCCGCGGCCCTGACCTTCGAACTCAGCAAGGTTCAGACGCCGGTCATACGCGAGCGGATGGTGTCGCATTTGATCAATATCGACGAGACGCTCGCTGCGAACGTCGGCGAGGCCCTGGGCTTGAAAGCCATGCCGAAAGCGGCGACCCCGGCGGTGCCGACGCGTCAGGATCTCAAGCCGTCACCGGCCTTGAGCATTCTCAAGAGCGGGCCGGAACGCTTTGAAGGCCGCAAGCTGGGCATCCTGGTGACCGATGGCACCGATGCGGCGCTTCTGAACGCGCTGAAAAAGGCGCTCGCCGACAACGGTGCGGATTTCGAGATCATCGCCCCCGCCGTCGGTGGCGCCAAGGGCAGCGACGGGAAATGGATCGAGGCGACCCAGATGCTCGATGGCGCCACGTCGGTGCTCTATGACGCCGTCGCGATCCTGCCGTCGGCGGATGGTGTTGGCGATCTCGCGACGTCTCCGACCGCCCGCGACTTCGTCGCCGATGCGTTCGCGCATTGCAAATTCATCGGTCACGCCGAAGCCGTGGACGCGCTGTTCGAGAAGGCTGGAATTGCCGACAGTCTAGACGACGGAGCCATTGCCCTGCGCGGCCCCAAATACGTGGCCGGGTTTATCAAACAGCTCGGGCGGTTGCGCTTTTGGGAGCGGGAGCCCGCGATAAAAGCTGGCTAGCGTCGGCCGCGCGCCGCGGACCGGGCCCGCGAGACGATCTCGGCAAAGACCCGGCGGCAGAGAAGCTCGGCGGGCCGGCCGCTCGACTTGCACTCGGCTTCGGCGTCGAGGAGCGACGTCAGTACCGTCGCGATCGCGGTTGGCGACCAGGCTCCGAGTTCGCCCCGAAACCGGTCGACAAGCTTGAAAATCACCGGAGGCTTGAGAGCCGCCACGGCATCGGCCGGACTGCGGCCTTCGGCCACGGCTCCGGCGGCGAGGTGCAGCCGGGAAAAATGCCGCTGGGCGGCGCGGATGATCGTTACCGGATTGTTGCCCTCGGCGAAGGCCCGATCCAAGGCGCGGTCGAGATCGAGCGCGGCCCCATCGGCGGCGGCATAGACCACGTCGTCGAGCGAAGCTTGGGCGCTGTCGCCCACCGCCGCCTCGGCATCGTCGAGGCTCACGGTGCCGCCGGTCCCCATGTAGAGGGCGAGCTTTTCCAATTCGCTACGGGTCGCCCGGCGGTCGCCGCCCAAACTGTCGGCGAGATAGGCGAGCGCGTCCGGCGCCGCTTTCAATCCGTGGGCGCCGAGGGTCGAGACGATGACGCTGTCGAGCGTGTCGCCTTCGTCGGCATAACAGGCAATGGCTGCGCCGTTGGGGGCGTCCTGGAACAGACGGCGCAGCGGTGAGCGCGCCGGAAGATCGCCGGCTTCGAGGACGACCAGCGCATCACCGGGTTTGCGGGCCTTGGCGCTCCATTCGAAGTAGTCGTCGAACAGTTTCGCGAGGCCATCGGTGGCGCCCCGGACCCGCATCACCATTTGTCCGGCGGTCAGCGATTGCGCTTTGGTGCCGTCGGCCAAGCGAGCCGGATCGTCAAGCAACGTCGCGCTATCCAACCACAGGACGCGAAACGGATCGCGGGGATCGGTGACCGCGGTTTTTACGAGGGTTTCGGCGCGTTCCTCGACCAACCCGGCGTCCGGTCCGAACACCAGGATCGCGGCGAGGCCGGGATCGGGTTTGCGGAGAAATCCGGAGACCGCGCGGCCGACGATTTTCACGGAACCGGGGCTTTGTCGTCGCGGCGTTTGGTGAAGTAGAGCGCCAGCCCGACCCGGATGTCGTTGGCGATTTGTTCGACGGCGCGGTCGCGCGCGTCCTGCTGCGCGATCAAGGTCGCGTATTCGGAGCGCAGAATATTGTAGCTGGAGACGGCGAAAAGCCGCCCGGTATAGAGGGCCTTATCGCCGTAGGGTTCGTACAAGGTGTAGGTCGCGTTCAGCCGGTACGACGATCGGGTCGCGAACTCGGCCTTGTCGATGGCGTAGCCTTGCGAAGCTTCGCGGAGCTCGACGTGCAGGCGATAACTTCCGATCTGGGCCCGGCCTTCGGGATTCAGGCGGTCGAGAAGCTCGTTGTGCAGCTGTTGGCCGCCGCGATCGGCGATCGGCTCGATCTTGATGGTCGAAAGCTCGGTGGTGACGGCCTCGTCGTTGATCGTGCCGAACAGCGGCCGGAAGCCGCAGGCTCCGACCAGCAGGACGAGGGCGACGGCCGCGGCTCTAGAGCACCACATTGACCACCCGATTGGGGACCACGACGATCTTGCGGACCGGCTTGCCGCCGACCAGTGGCGCGATATTGGGGTGCGCCAGGGCTTCTGTCTCGATCGATTCGCGGTCGCTATCGACCGGCATGTCGAGGGTGGCCCGTAGCTTGCCGTTGACCTGAATGGCCAAGGTGACGCGCTGCTCATCGATCAGCGCCGGGTCATAGGCTGGCCACGGTGTTTCGGCGAGCGACGTGGTGTTCCCCATCACCTGCCACAGCTCCTCGGCGACATGCGGCATCATCGGCCCGATGAGCTGGACGAGACGGGCCAGGCCCTCGGCTTTGACCCAGGCCGAACCGTCGTCGTCTTTCAACTCTTCGAGCGCATTGGTGAGTTCGCGAAGCCGCGCCACAGCTTTGTTGAAGTGGAAGCGGTCGAGATCCCACGACACCCAATGAATGGTCTTATGAACCGTGCGCAGCGCTGCGTCGGCGGCGGGCGACAGGCTCGCGGGGCGGCTTTGCGGCGACGGCGGACCTTTGACTTCGGCCTCGGCGATCAAGCGCCAGAGCCGGTTGACGTAACGCCAGGCGCCTTCGATGCCGGCTTCGCTCCAATCGAGGTCGCGGTCGGGCGGACTGTCGGAGAGCATGAAAAGCCGCGCCGTGTCGGCGCCGTAGGTGCCGATGATCTTGCTGGGCGCAACGACGTTCTTCTTCGACTTACTCATGACTTCGCGCCGTCCGACCGCCACCGGCCGGCCCGTCGCGGTCTGGATGACGTCGTCGCCACGCCGTTCGATCTCTTCGGGGTAGAGCCACTTGCCGTCTTCGGCGCGGTAGGACTCGTGACAGACCATGCCTTGGGTGAAGAGCCCGGCAAACGGCTCGTCGAGTCCGAGATGGCCGGTGTGGCGCATGGCGCGGGTGAAGAACCGCGAATAGAGAAGATGTAGGATCGCGTGCTCGACGCCGCCGATGTATTGGTCGACCGGCATCCAGTAATCGACGGCATCGCGCTCCACCGGCTTATCGGACCGGGGCGAGCAATAGCGCGCGAAATACCAGGATGAATCGACGAAGGTGTCGAAGGTGTCGGTCTCGCGCCGCGCCGGCTTCTGGCACGACGGACAGGCGACGTGGCGCCACGTCGGATGACGGTCGAGCGGATTGCCGGGGACGTCGAAGGTGACATCGTCGGGCAGCACGATCGGCAGATCGGTCTCGGGCACCGGCACAATGCCGCAAACGTCGCAATGAACGACGGGGATCGGGCAGCCCCAATAGCGCTGGCGCGACACCAGCCAGTCGCGGAGCCGGTACATGATCTCGCGGGTGCCGGCGCCGTCACGTTCCAAGCGGTCGGCGGCGGCGGATTTCGCGGCGTCGACTTCGAGGCCGTCGAGAAAGTCGGAGTTATAGGCGACGCCATCGCCGACATAGGCTTCGTCGGCGATCTGGAAGGTCTTCGGATCGGCGCTCTTGGGCAGGATCACCGGCAGGACCGGCAGTGTGTACTTGCGCGCGAAATCGAGGTCGCGCTGGTCGTGGGCCGGGCAGCCGAAGATCGCGCCGGTGCCGTATTCCATGAGCACGAAGTTGGCGACGTAGACCGGCACCGTCTTGTTGGCGACGAACGGATGGATCGCTTTCAGGCCGGTGTCGTAGCCCATCTTCTCGGCGGTCTCGAGGGCGGCTTCGCCGACCGGACCACGGGCGCATTCGGCGGCGAAGGCTTTTAGTTTTGGATCGGTCTTGGCGAGTTCGAGCGCCACCGGATGGTTCGGCGCGATCGCCAGAAACGATGCCCCGAACAGCGTGTCGTGACGCGTCGTGAAAATCTCGATGGGATCGGAACGGCCCTGGATGCGGAAATTCACCCGGGCCCCCTCCGAACGTCCGATCCAGTTTTCCTGCATGAGCCGGACTTTTTCCGGCCAGCGCTCCAGCGTATCGAGCGCCGCGGCAAGATCGTCGGCGGCATCGGTGATCTTGAGGAACCACTGGGAGAGCTTCTTCTTCTCGACCACGGCGCCAGAACGCCAGCCGCGGCCGTCGATGACTTGCTCGTTGGCGAGGACGGTATGATCGACTGGGTCCCAATTCACGAAGGCCTCGCCGCGATAGACTAGGCCGGCCTTCAGGAAATCAAGGAACAGCTTCTGTTGATGGCGGTAGTAGCCGGGGTGACAGGTCGCGATCTCCCGCGCCCAGTCGAGCGACAGCCCCATGCTTTTGAGCTCAGTCCGCATGGTGGCGATGTTGTCGTACGTCCATTTGGTGGGATGGACCTTGCTGTCCCGGGCGGCGTTCTCGGCCGGCAAGCCGAAGGCATCCCAGCCCATGGGATGCAGGACATTGAAGCCCCGGGCCCGTTTGTAGCGGGCGACGACGTCGCCAAGCGTGTAGTTGCGGACGTGCCCCATATGAATCCGGCCCGACGGATATGGGAACATTTCAAGAACATAGTACTTCGGACGGCTGCGATCCTCGGTCGCGGCGAAACACCCGCGTTCCTCCCAGAAGCGCTGCCATTTCGTCTCGGTCGTCTTGAAATTATAGCGGGCCATTGGATGTCCTACGTAGGCCCCGATTGGTAGGAGCCCGCGTCCGAAACGTCAATAGAGCCAAGGCATTGAGCCGTGCCCTGGACCGGCCCGGGCGGCGGTTACGGCTCGATCGGGAGGGTCAGTCGGCTGCGCCGGACACGATAGCTCCGCATCATCTCTTTGATGCGGGCCGCAAAGGCCGGCTCGCGGGCAAGTTCGCCGAGGCGCTTGGCGAGAGCGTCGAGGCGTTCGTCGACCGCCTTGCCGCCGCGCTCACCGATCGGTGGCATCGATTGGCGGAACAGGACGTCGTGCACGGCGCGCTCGAACAGCTGGGTGACGACGTCGAGCCCGATCATCGGCACGACCTGGAACGCGATATGGATGGTGCCGGGCGTCAGCGCGATGGCGTCGTGATAGTAGCCGCGCGGGATGTAGAGCAGGTCGCCCGGCTTCAAGGTGACTTCCTGGCTGATCGCGCCTTTGTGGGATTCGTGGAAGGCCTGGCCGAGCGTCTTGAATGCTGGATGGTTGATCGGCGAATCGAAATGGCGCTGGTAGATGCGCCACGTCTTTTCGCCGGCGATGTGCACGGCATAGACATCGTGCGTGTCGAAGTGGCTGGCGAAACCTTGGCGCTCTTTCTTCGAGCAATAGAGATTGCCCTGGACCATGCCGCCCGGTCCGTTCTCCAGCGCCGAGGCCACCGCTGACAATTCCGGCGTCAGGGTTTCCATGTCGTTGAGGACGATGGTCGCGCCGCGTTTCAGGAACGCCGCCACTTTGTCGAGATCGACGAGCAGGCCTTGGCGACCCTCGCGGGTGACGCCGGGAAAGCAATATTCGTTGGGCGGCACCGGCTTGGTGTCTAACACCAGAAGCAGCGACGCGTTCGTCCAGATGCCGGCCTGGTTGACTAGTGTCGTGAGGATGTCCCACGACATGACCGATTTAAATTTCTCGGCGCCACCTTTGATATGGACCGGAGCCTTGGCGAGATGGTCGCGATAGAACGCGACCTCGCCGATCGGTGCGATCAAATCCGCGAAGGCGAAGCTCACCGGCCTGCTCATCCAGGCCTTAGCCAGTCTTCTTGCGATCGGCCGAGACCGCCAACATCCGGTCGCGTTCGGCGAACCAGATATCAGCGTAGCCGCAGCTCCGATAGGCCTCGAAGTACGGCCCACCCGTCGTGTAGTGGAGGAGCGACAGGTTCGCGACTGGCTCGGCCGGATCGTAATCGACCAGATGATTCCAGCGCTTCGGCAGCTCGCCGATCAGGCCGTCGTCGCCGAGCCATTTGAATTGGTGCAGCTCGAGCCCGGTCGCGGCATTGACGTAATCCGGCGTTAGCGCTGTGCAGCGCCGATTGTTGAACAACATCACACTCGACCAATTTTTCTTTTCGTACTTGGTCTGGGCGTGTTCGAGGAATTTGACGGATTCCTTCGGAACATGCTTATGCCGCACGACCTGGACGGCGTAACGATCGTCGCGGAGCGCCCATAGCTTGGCGACATCGTCGAGCATGACCATGTCGCAATCCATGAAGATGGCGAAGTCGTCGTAGCCGCAGAGATGCGGAACGAGGAATCGCGAGAACGAAAAATCCGTCGACTGCAGCGGATGCGTCGGCCGCGTGTAGAGGCTCTTCAGCTGCGACAGCATGACCGGCGCTATTTGCACTGGCTGCGAGGCGCGGGCATGGATGGAATAGGCGAGCACGCTGAACGCTGTCGTCTCCTGACTGTCGTAGCCGATGAAGACTTTGATCATGACCGACCCGTCGCCCGCTCGGGGTGAAGATAGCGTGCCGGCCTGTTCCCACACCAGACCGCTTTGGGCCGCACCATCATGCCGGGCGTGTCGCGAGGCGCCGGCGCAATCCGTCCGCGGCCTGGCCGATCGCTCCGGTTCCGTCGTCGGTCCCGGCCTGGCGAAGGATCCGGATCGATTTGTAGATGGCGGCACGATCGCCGTCTTTCCGCCAGTACCAGAAAGGGGCTTTGCGGACCATGACCCAGCAGGGCGTGCCGACCGCGCCGGCATAGTGTGCGGTGACGTTGGAAATCGTGATGACCAAGTCGAGACCGGCGATCAGAGCCATCATTCCATCGATGTCGTTGCGGCGATCCAGGCCGGGAACGGTGTGAATGGCCACGCCCAGGCGGTCTTGAACGAGTGCGATGTCGTCGGCGGTCTCGTCATACTGAAGATTGACGAAGTTAGCCCCGGCTTGGGTCAGGATCGGTTCCCAGGTAAGAAGCTCGATGGACTTCTGGACGCGCTGCAAGGCGCGCGCGGCGCGCTGACTTCGCCACGAGAGGCCGACCTTGAGGCCGTTCAAACCGGCCGCTTCAAGGCCGATTCGAGCGCTCCGGACCCGTTCCGCATCGGGCGTGAGATAGCGTGGGTGGCGAGGAAAGCTATTGGGCCACGGGCCCAGCCACGCCATCAATTGGCTCAAAGGGCATTGATAGGCGATGTCGGTGATGGCGGGATCGGGCGGGTTTGACCGGCCGACAATCCGCAAGCTCGGCCACGACCGCCGGGCGATGTCGACTAGGCGCGGATCGCATTCGAGCACCGCGTCGATACTGCGCTGGGCCAGCGCGGGCACGAAACCCAGATTGACGATCTCGTCGCCGACGCCCTGATCCGCCCATACCAGGAGGCGTCGGCCCGGCGGAATGGCCTGGCCTTCCCACGCCGGTTCGGAAAACGGCCGGCGGTTCGTCTGCGAAACGGCTAGTTTCCAATACCAGGAGAACGCGTCGCGGCCCTCGTTGTCCTTTCCCTGACGGAGCTGGATCACGCGCCGCGTATGCTGGGCGTTGACCATGTCGGGATGCGCCGCGGTCAACGAGTCCAACACCTCCAGCGCTTCACCATCGCGGTCCATATTGTTCAGGACGGCGGCGTGGGTGAATTGAATGTCGGCATCCTTCGGTGCCAAGGCGACCGCCTTCCGGATCGCGTTTAACGCTGCGGCATGGAGTTCCTCGATCGGCGCCGGCGGAACCGGGGCGCGGGTGCAAGCCAAAAGCGACAATGCGTAGTTGTTGAGAACGCCCGGCGAGTCGGGATGAAGCCGCACCGATTCCGTGTTGAGGGCCCAGGATTCGTCATCGCGGGCTAGATCCCGCAGGACGTTTCCGAGATTGACGCGCGGTCCCAGCATTTTCGGATCGAGTTCCATCGCCCGACGATAGTGGGTGGCCGCCGTATCGAGGCGGCCGGCGGCTTCGTCGACCCGGCCTAAGGCGTAACGGAGCGGTGCGGTCTCGCGAAGGCGAAGCCCCTTCTGTACGGCCTCGGTGGCGTCATGGGGGCGGCCCTGCTCGTGGAAGATCGTCGCCAGATTTTCGTAGGCCTCTACGAAGCGCGGTTCGATGGCAAGAGCGGCGCGACAGGCTTCGGCGGCGGCATCCCACTCGCCGGCTTGCAACAAGGCCATCGCAAGATTGTGGTGCGCCCAGAGGTGTCGAGGCTGATCACGAACCGCTTGTCGAAAAGCCGCGATCGATCCGGCGCGATCTTGACGCTTGATGAGCGCCAAGCCGAGGTTGTAATGCGCGTCCGCGAAGTCGGGCCGGAGCTTCAGCGCTGCCCGAAAGGCGTCGCTGGCTTCCGACAAGCGATCGGCCGCGCCCAGCACGATGCCACGATGCATATGGAGAGTGGGATTTTTCGAAGCCGCGGCGAGCGCCCGATCAAGAAATTGAAGGGCGTCGGGCAGTTTTCCGGAACGGAAGGCCACAAGCCCGAGAAGATGGAGAAGCTCCTGATGTCCCGGCGCGTGGGCAAGAAGGCGTCGGCCGAGCTGTTCGGCCTCGGCCAGCCGCCCGGCCTTGAAATGCGCCCAGGCCGTTCGAGTGTCGGCTTGCGCCGTATTGGATTGCGCCGCCGGACGGCCGCCTCCGACGGGCGGAAGAAGATGATCGAGGACACCCGGTTTCGGTGGCCGCGTGGTCACGCCTTATCCTTGGTTGGGCCCCGCACGGCCGAGCTCTTCGGCAATGCGGTCGATGACGGGTGCCCAGTCGCCGCTTTTTTCTTGGCGGAACAGGCGGACCGAATCGTAGATCGGTGAACGCTCGCCTTCGCGACCCCAGTACCAGAACGGTGCTTTGCGGATCATGACCCAGCAGTCCTTGCCGATGGCGCCGGCGAAATGAGCCGTGACGTTGGAAACGGTAATGACGAGATCGAGGGTGTCGATCAGCGCCAGCATGCCGTCGATGTCGTCGAAGCGATCGATCGTGGGATCCGTGTAGATCGGGACACCCAGCTGCTCCTGCACTGTCGTGATCGCGGTATCGGTATCGCCGTACTGAAGATTGACGAAGGCAAGGCCCGGTGTCTTCAGAATCGGAGCCCACTGCAGAAGCTCTACGGACTTCTTGGGACCCTCGAGCGAGCGATCGAGCCGTTTGCTTTGCCACGAGAGTCCAATCCGACGACCTGCGGGAAGGGCCGCGTCGAGTCGGGCTTTACATTCCTGCGCGCGTTGCGGTTCGGGCGTCAGATGGCGGCGGATTTTGGGCAATCCGCTCGGCCACGGGCCAAGCGGCTTCAGGAGACCGCTCAGAGGGCTTTGCTGGACAAGATTGGGTGCGACCGTCGCGGCATCGGGCGGCGTCACTTTGGCAACAACCTCGAGCGTGGGAAGCGACCGGCGAAAAATATCGACCAAACGAGGATCGCATTCGAGCACGGCACTCGTGCCGGTCGCGACCAATGTCGGCAGCAAAGACGAATAGACGATCTGATCGCCAACCCCTTGATCGGCCCAGACTAATAGCCGTTCTCCGGGGGCTAGCGCCTGACCTTCCCACCACGGCGACGCGAACGGCCGCAGCGCCTTCTCGCGGATCGGCGAACGCCAATACCATTGGAAAGCATCCGCGCCTTCGTCCCAGCGGCCACTGCGCAATTGAAGTTTGCCACGCAGGAAATGCGCATTTTCCCAATCGGGCCGCTGTGCGATCAGGGTGTCGATCGCGGCGATGGCGGCTTCGTCACGGCCTAACTCGTCGAGAACGGTAGCGTAGTTGTAACGGACGTCCGCGGCCGTCGGGTCAAGAGTGAGTGCCCGCTCAAAAATTGTGCGGGCCTCCTCCAGCATCGATTCGGATTTGCTCCAGTCCTCGTTGAGCTTGGCCGCGTCGAGGAGCGCCAGTCCGAAGTTATTGAGGATGCCCGAATCGGTGGGATGAGCTCGGGCGGCATCGCGGGACAACGCCAAGGCTTCGATGTGGAGGCCAAGGCCCCGAAGAGTGTTGCCAAGATTCAGGCGTGCTGCGACCAGGCGCGGATCGAGGGCAATGGCGCGCTCGTAATGTTGGCGCGCTGCATCACCAAGCTTCTGCCGATCGGCGATGCGTCCCAAAACGTAGTGACCGAGCGCCGTCTCGCGCAAACCGAGGCTGGCCTCGCCCGAGGCGCGGGCTTCGTCGAGCCGGCCTTGTTCGAGAAGCGCGGTCGCGAGATTGGTATGGCCCGAGACCATCGCGAAATCGATCGCGAGGACGCGGCGGAAGCAGGCCTCGGCCTCGATGTGGTCGCCCTGTTCCATCAACAACGCGCCGAGGTTGTTCTGGGCCTGGGCGTGGCGCGGATCGCAGCGAATTGCCCGACCGTAGGCGGCGACGGCACCATCACGATCCTGTAGCCGGTTGAGCGCCAGACCAAGATTGTAGTGGGCATCGGTGGATTGGGAATCCAGGACTGCGGCACGACGAAGGCTGACAACAGCGTCCTCGAAGCGACCACGCGCGCCGAGGACCGCGCCTCGATGCAAGTGATAGCTCGACACTCTGGAATTGCCGATGATCGCGCGGTCGAACAGTTGGAGACCGTGGTCCGGCCGCCCGGCTTTCCAGACGATGATGCCGAGCAAATCGAGCGCCTCGGTGTTCCGCGGATCACCCGCCAAGACGCCACGAACGAGCGCTTCCGCTTCGGCAAAGCGTCCGGCGTTCAAATGTTGCCCGGCGGCTCGGAAGACTGCGAGACGCTCGGCCCGCGTTCGCAGCGGCAGAGCGGTGCGGATCGAGGGGATCAGGTGATCGAGAACACCTTTGGCCGGCGGCTTGGTGGTCATGGTCGGACCGTCAGCCTTCGATCAAGACTTTGCGGCCGAGATTTTGCGGCGCGATGGCCGCGAAGTAACGAAGACCGGCACGTCCGGCGAGAGCAGCCTCGAGTTGATCCGCCCACCATCCGACGCTTTTCAGCGTGATATGTGCGTTTTCGCCGGTCGGAAGGCTCTTCACGGCTGGATACAGCGCGATGGTCACGAACACAAACTGACGCGCGTAGCTGAAAATCTCGCCCAGAATCCACGGCATGTCTTCCTCCGGGCAGTGCTCGAGAACGTCGGTGCAGATCACGGCATCGAACGTAGCGTCAGGAAGACGGGCGTGGGGCAGATAACACGGATCGTACAGCGTCACGCTGTCGAGACCCCAGACGTCCTTGAGACCAGTCAGGACGCGACCATCAGGAAGTCGAGCCGATGCTTTCGAATAGCCGTCACCCTTTCCGGCGCCGTAATCGAGAAGGGTCTTGGCGCCAAAGCGGCCGATCAAGCCTTTGATGATGGAGACATGTGGTTTGAGGCTGCGGCCATCAAACGTTTCAGCGGCCGGAATGCCGTGAAGAGCATCTCCGTCGCTGTGAAGCTGACGATTGAGATCCAAAAGGGCCCGATAACGTGGGCTGTGATCGGTGCGCGAGTAGATGGACATTCCCGGCATCCATTCCCTCAACCGCCCGCTGGTGTCGTCGCGGGCAAGTCGTATCGGGTCTTACCGGTTTGCGGCGGATTCGTTTCGAAGTTGCCGCGCCTTGGTGAGGATGGCGTCTTCGATCGAACCGGCGGTTTGTTCGGGAATCGCGGCATCGCGCCAGGTGCCGCCGTCGAGAACTTGGCGGAAGGCGGACACTTTGACGCCATCGGCGCGCAAGCTGCGATCGCGAATGTAGACGTTCAGCTTGAAGCGTTCGGACGGCGTCTGGTTCGGGGAATACCAGTCGGTGATGATGACGCCGCCGAACGGATCGGCCGAGGCCACCGGCATGAACGCAACCGTGTCGAGCGAGGCCCGCCACAGGAAACTGTTAACGCCGATGCCGCTGCCTTCACCCTCTTCGCCGGTGCCACGCTTTTTGGCGCCGCCGATGAAGATTCCTTCGGATCCCAGAAGCCCGACACCGCCGGGCCGCTTCCGGGGATCGTGCTGGGGAACCTCATTTTCGTCGACCTTACCCTCAAGCCAACCGCACCCCGATATCAGGGTTGCAACCAGGAACAGGGCGAGCACATTTCGTACGATCATCATGGGGGCAGTATAGACGACGCCCAGGCCGAACTTCCAGAGCCGAGCGCGGTCGTGAGTCTCGCCAACCCTACTTTTCGTTGTGACGAATGCATCAGACTGCGGAAAAGTGACGCCGTCGTGCCCCAAAACGAACGGGGCGGCACCTTGCGGTGCCGCCCCGATAGGATCGAAAGCCGTTAGGCTAACGTAGAGTTACCAGAAGAGCCGCGTGCCGAGGACAAACACGTGAGCCATGTTGTCGACGCCGGCGGCGGGGCTCTGGGTGATATTTACATAATCATACTCGGCGTAGGTCTCGAGACCCGGCGACACGAGGTACTGGCCGAGGAGCGAGAAGAAGTTGACTTCATCTTTGAGCACGCCGTCGCCTTCAGCTTTCCAGCTGTTGTAGTAGGCAGCGGTCGCCCGCATCGTTGGGCCTTGCCAAGCGACGCCGACGTTGAACCATTGACCCGCATCGTTCCCGGTGCCGCGGCCCTTGTTAAGGCCGGTGCTGCCCGAGTCACCGTAATGACCACCGACGCTCCATTCCTTCCAGGTCACGAAGCCACCGACCGAGTACGCCGCGGCATCTTCGATGTCGGTCGTGGTGCTTCCGTTGAAGGTGACCGACTTATCGGGAATGGCGCTGATGCCAACGACGGAGGCGCCGACGGTGAAGTCGCCGTACTTTTCCGTATAGTTCAAGCCGAAGCCCCAGTTGTTGCGATATTCGGCGGTGTCGTCGTTGAGGATCGGCTCGCCGAGGTCATGGCCAGTGTCCGGGGTATAGCTGACGCCAAACTGGAAGCCCATAACGCGCGGAGTGTAGTAGGTGATCTTGGTGGCGTCGCCC
>SHVU01000022.1 GCA_009691105.1 Rhodospirillales bacterium | reverse complement strand
TTTCAACAAGATAACGACCGTCGCCGTCCGGGGAGTTAACGTGGTGCGAGTGCGCCACAGAGGGCGTCAAGTTTGAAGAGGGGTTATTCCGTGAGAACACGTGACGGGGGGGCGTCTTGTTTTGGACGCGGTGTCGTTGCGGCTATCGTCGCAGCGGGTTTGGCGTCCGCGTCCATGGCGTCGGCCGCCGATGAAGTTGAGCTGGCTCAGGCCGCTCGGGTCGAGTACACGGCGAACGATCCGATCGAGCCGATCAATCGGTTCTTCTTCGGCGTAAATCAGATTATCGAGCAGACCGTTCTCGGCATGGCGGCGTCGCTGTACAACGCCTTTGTGCCGCCGCCGGTTCGCCAAGCCATCGGCAACATGATCGACAACTTGCGGACGCCGGTGATTTTGGCCAACGACGTCTTGCAGCTCGAATTCCGCCGCGCCGTCGATACGGCCGGCCGGTTCGTCGTGAACACGACCCTTGGCGTTGCCGGCATGTTCGATCCGGCCGCCCAGATGGGCATGGCCGAGCACGATGAAGACTTCGGCCAGACCCTCGGCAAGTGGGGCGTCGGTGAGGGCTTCTATCTCGTGCTGCCGATCTTCGGCCCGTCGAATCCACGCGATGGCGTTGGCAAGTACGTGGTCGATCCCTATTTCGACCCGCTCGGCCTCTGGCTGAAGAACAGCGGCCGCGATGGGGCACGTTGGTTCCGCAACGGCGTGGACGGTCTTGACGCCTATGCGAGCGTCCAGGACGAATTGGAAAAGATTCGGAAGACCTCGGTCGACTACTACGCGACCATCCGCAGCATGTACCGTCAGAAGCGCGAAGCCGAAATCCGCAACGGCAGTCGCGAAAGCCTGCCGCCGATCCCGGATTACGATTTCGCCCGCTAACGAATTTGGCCGGAGCCTGGAGAAACCATCCAGGCTCCGTAAGACTCTGTAAATACACAGCTTTTTATGTTTTTTCTTGACTTTTAGAGGGGCGCGGTTATACTTCGCCTCGATCGATGCCCATGAGGGGTCGATCACGTAGGCCTGACCGAACGGTAGGCACACGGCTTATTGCTCAAAAGGAGGATAAGACCGATGAACTTCCTGCGATGTACGACTCCCAGATAGAACGAGACTGAGGGGCTTAGCGGGCGCAAGCGCGCCAGGAACGCAGCCATCTTTCAGCCATCTTTCGCTGTTTAGCTTTGTCCGTAGCCCCCCTGGTCCACCCCTGTGGTGTCCCGGGATCCGTGTTCGGCGTCGGACTACAGAGAATGGGAGACACAGCTATGTCGTCATTGAATTTAAAACTCCCCATGGTGCCCGTGGAAGGCGGCCTAAGCCGCTATTTCCGTGATATCGCCCGCTTCCCGATGCTTGCGGCCGAGGACGAGTACATGCTCGCCAGGCGTTGGCGCGAGCACGGCGATATCAACGCCGCCCATAGCCTGGTGACGAGCCATCTGCGCCTCGTGGCCAAGATCGCCATGAAGTACCGCGGCTATGGCCTTCCGGTGTCCGACTTGGTGTCGGAGGGCAATATCGGCCTGATGAAGGCGGTGAAGAAGTTCGAGCCGGATCGCGGCTTCCGTCTGTCGACCTATGCGATCTGGTGGATCCGGGCTTCGATCACCGAGTACATCCTGCGCTCGTGGTCGCTGGTGAAGATGGGCACGATCGCCGCCCAGAAGAAGCTGTTCTTCAGCCTGCGTCGCCTCAAGGGCCAGCTGAAGATCAGCGACAACGGCGAGCTCAGCCCTGAAGACGCGAAGCGCCTGGCGAACGCCGTCGGGACGACGGAGCGTGACGTTATCGCCATGAACCGCCGCTTGGCGGCTCGTGACGCGTCGCTCAACGCCCCGGTGTCCGACGAGTCGGGTGCGGCAGAGCTCCAGGACGTCATCGCCGACGACCGGCCGTCGCCTGAATCCGAGGTGGCGGACAAGGAAGAGCGGCGGCGCAATTTCCGGCTCCTCAAGGAGGCCATTAGCCGCCTGCCGGAGCGGGAGCGCGACATCCTGGTCGAACGCCGCCTCAAGGACGCTCCGGCAACCCTGGAGGAGCTTGGCGACCGTTACGGCATCAGCCGCGAGCGTGTCCGCCAGCTCGAAGTCCTGGCCTTCAATAAGGTCCGCGACCAGTTCGGCGGTCTGAAAGCCGCCGCCTAAATCTGACGTTTTATCCGTCGGGACCGAGTACCCCGGTCCCGACGGCCCTTGACAAACCCCCCACCATTGGCCAAATCGCGCCCAACCAAGGGCAACTTGGGAGTGGTTCCGCCCGTCGACGGAACCTCAGACTCGGGATTGGGACCGTCAGACGCGATGATCAAGATTTCCGGACTGACCAAACGCTTTGGGCCGATTACGGCCGTCGCTGGTTTGGACCTCACCGTCGAACGCGGCGAGGTTCTCGGCTTCCTCGGGCCCAATGGCGCCGGCAAATCGACGACCATGCGCATGGTCACCGGATTCGTTGTCCCGACTGCCGGCACCGTCACGGTGGCCGGTCATGACGTCGGGGAAGATCCTATCGCTGCCCAGCGCGTCATCGGCTACATGCCCGAAGGCGCGCCGCTCTACGAAGACATCACACCCGTCGCGTTCCTCGACTTTATTGCTGCGGTGCGCGGTTATGACGGCGCCGAGCGCAAGGAACGCGTGGCGCGGGCGATCCGGTTGCTGGATCTGGCCGACGTCGCCCATCGCCCCATCGGAACATTGTCCAAGGGTTATAAGCGGCGGACCGGGCTGGCCCAGGCCGTCCTGCATGATCCCGATGTCCTGATTCTCGACGAGCCCACCGACGGTCTCGATCCCAATCAAAAGCATCACGTCCGATCGCTGATCCGCGCCATGGGTCGCGATAAGGCGATTATCATCTCGACCCACATTCTCGAAGAGGTCGAAGCGGTCTGTACCCGCGCCGTTATCATCGCCCAAGGTCGTTTGGTGTTCGATGGGACGCCGGTGGCGCTCAAGGGGCGCTCGCTGTCCCAC
The DNA here is from genome assembly GCA_009691105.1 of Rhodospirillales bacterium. GTDB lineage: Bacteria > Pseudomonadota > Alphaproteobacteria > Rhodospirillales > SHVU01 > SHVU01. The sequence goes on along the minus strand of SHVU01000022.1, from coordinate 26,681 downwards.
AACGCCGTCACCATCCGCGTGAAGCGCGATGCGGCCGCCCAAGCCCGGACCAATTTGGCGACGGTCGCCGGAGTGGCGCGGGTCGTCGAAAAGCCGGCGACGAACGGTATTGCGACGCTGGTGGCGTTTCCCGTCGACGGCAAATCCATCATTCAGGACGTCAGCGACCGGTTGCGTCGCGACGGCTGTCCGATCGAAGGCTTGACCGTTGATTCAGGTGAGCTCGACGAAGTCTTCCGTCGCTTGACGACGACGGTCTAGGGGAGGGCGCGGTGCGAAACCTACTGATCGTTTTCCGCCGCGAATTCGCGGCCTATTTCTCGACGCCGCTCGCCTACATCTTCATCGTTATCTTCTTGGCGCTAAGCGGCGCCATGACATTTTACTTCGGCAATTTCTTCGAGCGCGGTCAGGCCGATCTCGCGCCGTTCTTTGCCTATCATCCCTGGCTCTACCTGATTCTGATTCCGGCGGTCGCCATGCGGCTATGGGCCGACGAGCGGAAGACCGGCACGATCGAACTGCTCATGACCTTGCCGCTGTCGACTGTCGAAGTCGTGATCGGCAAGTTCTTTGCTGCCTGGGCCTTCATCGGCGTCGCCTTGGCGCTGACGTTCCCGATCTGGTGGACGGTCAACTATCTGGGCTCGCCCGACAACGGCGTCATCGTCTCGAGCTACATCGGCAGCTACTTGATGGCCGGTGCGTACCTTGCGATCGGAGCCTGCGTCTCGGCGCTCACCCGCAACCAAGTCATCGCCTTTATTTTGGCGGCCGCAGTGTGCTTCCTGATGTTGGCCAGCGGCCTCGAGATCGTCACCAGCTTCTTCATCGGCTGGGCGCCGGCCTTCGTCGTCGATACGGTCACCGCAGTCAGCTTCCTGACTCACTTCCAGGCGATCCTGCGCGGTGTCATCGACGGCAGGGACGCCGTGTTCTTCACGTCGTTGATCGCGATTGCGCTCTTTATCAATGTCGCGATCGTCGATCTGAAGAAGGCGCAGTAGGGGTCCGTCATGAAACTCTCGATGCCCACCGGCCGGACCGAACTTGCCATTCTAGGAATTGTGCTCGCGGTCGTGCTGTTTTTCGCCGTGAACCTGTTTTCGAACACGATGTTGCGCCAAGCCCGCGTCGATTTGACGGAGGGCCGGCTGTTCACGTTGTCCGAGGGTACGCGCTCGGTGCTGGCGACGATCCCAGAGCCGCTCACGCTCCGATTCTATTTGTCGCGTTCCTTGGTCGATGCTGTTCCGGCCTATGGCAACTACGCGGGGCGGGTCCGCGAGCTTCTGGATCACTACGCGAGCCTCGCCAAGGACAAGTTGCACGTCAAGATTTACGATCCTCAGCCGTATTCGGTGACCGAGGACGACGCGGTGTCGGCGGGGCTGCAAGGCGTTCCCGTCAATCAATCCGGTGAGCTTGCCTATTTCGGTCTCGCCGCGAGCAACTCTACCGACGATCACGAGATCGTGCCGTTTTTCGATCCGCGCCGGGAATCGCATCTCGAATACGATCTGACTCGCCTGATCTTCCGGTTGGCGTTCCCCAAGAAGAAGGTCGTCGGGATCCTGACCAATCTGCCGTTCCAAGGCGATCCCATGCGCGGCCTCGGCCCCTGGGGCGTCGTCGAGCAGATGCACCAGTTCTTCGAGGTGCGGCCGCTCGACTTGGAGCCGACGACCATTCCGTCGGATGTCGACGTTCTGCTCGCCGTTCATACCGGCGAGATGAGCGATCAGGTTCTGTATGCCATCGATCAATACGTGCTGGGTGGCGGCCGCGCCCTGTTCTTTGTTGATCCGTTTTCGGAAAGCGCGTCGGGCCCTAATCCCGGTGCCGTGGAGAGCCAAACGAATCCCAGCGTGAACAAGCTGTTCGCGGCCTGGGGAATCGATTTCGAAGCCAACAAGGTCGTTACCGACGGCGAAAACGCCGTCCGCGTGAATGCACCGGGCCCCCAAGGGCGGCCGGTGATCGCCGACTATCTGGCGTGGATCAATCTCGGCCCCGAGTACATCAATCAAGGCGACGTCGTCGCCAGTCAGCTCAGCCGGATTGCCATGGCGTCGGTCGGCTCGCTGTCGGCGAAGGCTGGGGCTGGCACTGAATTCACGCCGCTGTTGCATTCGAGCCCGACGGCGATGCGGATCGATGCGAAGGAACTGATGGGCAATCCGGATCCGATTCGCCTCATCAATAAGTTCGTCTCCGAGAATCGCTCGTTCACGATCGCGGCCCGCGTTCGCGGAAACGTGAAGAGTGCGTTCCCGAATGGCGCACCGGTGGCTCCGGTTGAGCCCACGGCTCCCGCGACCCCTGGCGCCCCGGCCGCGACGCCTGCCACGCCAGCGGAGCCCAAGCCTGCCGCCGCCGCGGCCAAGCCGCAGCTCATGGATTCGACCGCGCCGATCAACGTCGTGGTCGTGGCCGATACCGACATCCTCGCCGATCGATTCTGGTTGCAGAACCAGGATTTCTTTGGTCAACGCGTTCGCGTGCCTACGGCCAACAACGGCGATTTGGTCTTCAACATTCTCGACAACCTCAGCGGCAGTAACGCGCTGGTTGATCTTCGCGGCCGCGGACTGTCGTCGCGACCCTTCGATCTCGTCAAAGAAATCCAAGGCGCGGCCGAGGTGAAGTATCGCCGGACCGAGCAGGAGCTGATGGGCCAACTCAACGACACCCAGCGTAAGTTGTCGGAGGTCCAGGTCGAGCGCTCGGGCGAGAGCGGAACGGTCATCCTGAGCGACGAGCAAAAATCCATGATCGGCAAGTTCCGCGCCGACCTCGTCTCGATCCGCCAGCAGCTTCGTAACGTGCAGCTGGCGTTGAAGCAGGACATCGACGGTCTGCAGACGGTGGTGAAGATCGTGAATATTTGGGCGATGCCGGTGGTCGTCAGTCTGATCGCGCTGGTGATGGCGCTGGTTCGGCGATCGCGCCGCCGGCGCCGCGCCGAGTTCGCGTAAAGCGGAGGCCCTGCCATGACCCCACGCTTCATTGCTGGATTAGCGACGCTGACCGCTGTGGCCGTCGTTGCCGCGGCCGTCGGGGTCTGGTCGCGCTATGGCGCAGCGGCTCCGGCCACGCCCACCGAGCCAGTATTCGCGGATCTCGGCACGCGTCTCAACCAAACCACGGAAATTTCGGTAACGACGCGCGCCGGCACGATCGTGATGAAGGCCGGGGCCAACGGCTGGGTTGTCGCCAACCGGGGCAATTTCCCGGCTCGGACCGACAAAGTCATCAAGGCGGCGGTCCAATTGTCGCAGCTTCGTTTCGCGGACGCCAAGACCAGCCTGCCAGATCGTTACGACCGTCTCGAGGTCGAGGACATCGCGACGAAGGATTCGAAGTCCAAGCTATTACGCTTGGCTGACGCGCAAGGCGCGACCCTGGCCAAGATCATCGTCGGTCGCCAAGTCGATTCGTACCGGCCCGGACGCGAGGCCGTCTACGTTCGCCGTCCGGGCGATGCCCAGGCCTGGTTGGCCGCCGGCGGCCTCGACGTCAGCGGCGAAATGCGCGATTGGGTCGCCCGCGAGGTGATCGACATTCAAATGAACCGCGTCAGCCGCGCGACCACGGTGGCGCCGAACGGAACCGCCTTGGTCGTGGCGCGTGCCAAGCCTGAGGATAAGTTCGTTGTGGATAATCTTCCCGACGGCGCGAAGCTGAAGGAAAGCGCCGCCGGTGGAATCGAAGACGTGGCGCGGTCGCTGGCCTATTTGGACCTGTCCGACGTTCGCCCCGTGGCCGAGTTCGATTTCGCCAACGACAAAGCGACGAAGATAGAGGTTCGCACGTTCGACGGCTTGATCGTGCAGGTTCGCGTTATCGACCACGAGGGCGGGTCCTGGGCGCGGTTCGAAGCGTCGGCGAATCCGGCCTTGGCGTCCGGGCCGATGGCCGGCGCGGTCGATGCGCAGAAGGAAGCCGATGCCCTCAACGCGCGTCTTGGGCCCTGGGCTTACAAGCTACAGGACTACAAGACGACGGCGTTCCGGATGCGTCTTTCGGACTTGCTGGAAGCGAAGTCGTAAGACCCCGCCGCGGGATTGTTTCGACGGAATATTCTAAGACCCAACAGATTTTGAGTCTGCCGCGTCGGGCCGCCCTAGCAGGCCTCTCGCGGCAAGTGTCGGTCATCGCGACGATGTCGGTGGAGAATGGCGTGACCGATCTCTTGGACCTTCGAACGGCTCGCGAATCGGGCTCATCCTGCTGTGACGACGATCATTGTCTTTTCCTTCCGACCAATGGAAGGTTAGACTTCTGCTTGTCTGGCGCTAGGGGATATACTAGGTATCTGGCGGCTCGTCGCGGGCCGATGGGCGCGCGGCGCGGCGCGGCGTGGGTCCAGCCGGCGGCGCTTGGGTCGGCTTGAGCTCGGCGCCTTTGGTTTCTTCGCTCTTCGGCTTGGTCTGCGGACGGGGCGCGCCGCCAAAGAGCCGCGGCAAGATTTACTTGGCCGGTCCCGACAGCGCGACATGCCCGCGGTCCAGCGCGATCAAGCTGTGGCAGGCCGCGAGCAAAATGGGGCTGTGCGTTACCAAGATCACGGTCCGCTCCCGGCCGAGAGCGGCGAGAGTGTCGCGAAGCTCGGTTTCGGCTTGGCGGTCGAGGCTCGCCGACGGTTAGTCCAGCAACAGGACCGGCGGATCGCCGATCAAGGCGCGGGCGATGGCAATGCGCTGGCGCTGGCCGCCAGACATGCGTCGTCCGGCTTCGCCGACTAAGAGAACGATGCCTACCAGGTCAACCCGTTGGACTGGACCTATAACTGGACGAACCGTTAAGCGCTGACGACTACGCGTCCTGATCGAGCTTGAGCGTCGCCTGGTAGCGCTTCCAGTTGCGGACGTAGATATCGATCGGAATGGATAGGCCGGCGGCTTCCTCGTCCGTCAACTTGCGCAGCACCCGCGCCGGCGATCCGATGATCAGCGACTGGTCGGGGAATTCCTTGCCTTCGGTGACCAAGGAGCGAGCGCCGACAATGCTGCTGCGACCGATCTTGGCTCCGTTCATGACCACCGAGCCGATCCCGATCAACGAAAACGATCCGACGGTGCAGCCATGCAGCATGACCATGTGGCCGACCGTCACGTCGGATTCGAGGGTCAGCGGAAATCCGAGATCGGTGTGCAGGACACAACCGTCCTGAATATTGCATCGGTCGCCGATGGTGATGAGGTCGTTGTCGCCCCGCAGCACCGAGTTCCACCAAATGCTCGCGTCCTGGCCGAGCTTCACCTTGCCGACCACGACGGCGGTCGGTGCGATCCAGTAGTCGCGCCCTTGAACGCGATCCTCTCCGAGCGACCATTTCATGGATGAAGCGAACCCCGTAGCGGTCTAAACTTTTTCGGCGACGGCCAGGCTTTCAAGAGAGCCGAGTCCGTCGATCTCAATCCTAACCCGGCTGCCGGGCTTCAGGAACTTCGGCGGATCGAAATAGGCGCCGACCCCGCTCGGCGTTCCCGTCGAGATGATATCGCCGGGCTCCAGCGTCCAAATCCGCGACATGTCGGCGATCAGGTCTTCGACGCGGAAGATGAGCTGGTTGGTGTTCGAATTCTGGCGAAGCTCCCCGTCGACCCAGGTGCGAAGCGCTAAGCGATGCGGATCGGGAATCTCGTCGGCGGTGACCAGGGCAGGGCCCATGACGCCGAAGCTATCGAACGACTTTCCGGCCAACCACTGACTGGTCCGCTTCTGAAAATCGCGGGCGCTGACGTCGTTGACGATCGTATAGCCGGCGACGTAGGCGAGCGCCTGTTCCCGAGGAATGTTGCGGCCGCGTCTGCCGATCACGAACGCGAACTCGCCTTCGTAGTCGACGCCTTTGCTGACGCGCGGCAAGACGATCGGATCGTCGGTGCCGATCACGGCATTCGGGAACTTCGAAAAATAGACCGGCACGGTCGGAAGCTCGAGGTTCGCTTCCTTGGCGTGGTCTCGGAAATTCAAGCCGACGCAAATGAACTTGTCGGGGCGCGGGACCGGCGCGAGAAGGCGGACGGCGCTGCGCTTGACGAGCACGGCTTTGAGCTTGGCTGGCATCTTGCCGCCGGCGCGGGCCAATTCCGCCTCGATCCGTTTCACCGTGGCGCGCGCCTGGGCGAGGCTCTTTCGTCCGCCCTGGAGGAAGGCGAGCATGTCGGTGGTGGCGTCTGGCCCCACGGTCTTTGCGGATCGCGCTTTGGGCGCCGCGGCGGCAAAGTCGACTATCCACGTCGCGGCCTTGTCGCCGTCGCGGCCAATCAGCGCGCCGATCCGGCGTTCTTTGCCACGTTGAAAACTGACCAATCGCATGGGTGTTCCCCCTAAGCGTGTTTCGCGGGTTTAGGCGATGCCCCGGCTGGAGGCAACGGCTTTTCGCGTTGGAGGACTTAAGGAGTCTCGGCCGGAGGCAGAGCGGCGAGCCGCGACGATCGGGATTCATGGGCCGCCAGCGAGGTGACGGCGACGAAAATCGTCAATCCACCGAGGATGGTCCAGATCGCCGGAATCTCGCGCCACACCAGGAATCCGAGCAGTGACGCCCAGATCAATTTGAAGAACTCGAGAGACAGCACCAGCGTCGCATCGGCATCCCGCATCGCCTGGGCGTAGGTCAGCTGAATGACGCTGCCGAGCGCACCGATCAGGGCCAGCCAACCGAGTGCCGTCAGGCTGGGCCATGTCCAGAACGGAATGGACGCGACCAGAGTATAGGGGATCATCGCGAAGCTCGCGTAGATAGTGATCGTCAGGCTGGATTCGGTGCGCGACAGGCTTTTGGTGGTGGTCGCGAGCGCTCCCGATACGAACGACGAGCCGAGCATCATCACGGCGCCGGCGCTGACTTCGGCGAAGCCGGGGCGGATGACGATCCAGGCGCCGATAAAGCCGACAACCAGGGTCGCGACTCGCGTCGGCCGGAACGGCTCGCGCAACAGGATCCACGCCAAGAGTGTGCCGAAGAGGGGCGCCGTGAAGGTCAAGGCCGCAAAGTCAGCGAGCGGGATTAAGCTCAGCGCGTAGAATCCAACCATCAGGGTGACGGCGTGCAGGCCGGCGCGCATCAAGTGCATGCCGCGGCGTTGTGACCGCATCGGCTCGAATCCTTGGCGCCAGAACACCGGCAACAAGACGAGCGCACCGAACACGCCGCGGAAGAAGACGATCTCGAAGGGATGGACCTCGCCGGACATGTACCGGATGCAGGCAAGTTGAATGTAGATGAAGAATCCGGACGTCAGCATCGACGCCATGCCGCGCACGGTGCCGGGATTGTTAGCCAATGCTCTCAGGGAAAAGCGAGATGTCAAACGATCAACTCGGGGGCTAGGATGAATGGACGATCCATGCTGGGGAGCGGGTGCCGATGGCCGCGTACATTCTGTCGTTCATCAAGGTGATCGATGCCAAGGCCTTCCAGCAATACGGCAAGGAGGTGCCTTCTGTCATTGAGAAGTTCGGCGGCCGTTTTCTCGTGCGCGGCGGGGCCATGACCGGGTTTGAGGGCAAAGGCCCGACCGAGCGGTTCGTGGTCGTCGAATTCCCGAGCATGGAGCATGTCCAGACGTTCTGGAATTCGCCCGAATACCAGGCAACCAAGCGCCGCCGCGAAGGCATTTGCGAGATGCGGATTTTCGCCGTCGAAGGCGTCTAACCATCTATCTCTTCAGGGACGGACCGCCCAGCCTGGCGGCTCGATAAACTGGATTAGCTGAGACTGCGGCACAACCTCAAGTCGGCCGCGTGTCCTTCGATGCGCCCTTCAATGGACGTACCCGAGGTGCGCGGCGGGAGAGTAACGCCATGCAAGTCACGGAAATCCTAAAAACTAAGGGCGGCACGGTCGTCACCACGTCGCCCGAAACGACCATCGACAACGTCGCCCGCATCCTTCGAGACATGCGGATCGGGGTGGTGATTGTGATCGGCGTCGCCGGCCGAATCGCCGGGATCATTTCGGAACGCGATATCGCGCGGGCCGTGGCCATTCACGGCGCGACGTTACCGGCCATGCGGGTCGCCGATCTAATGACCAGTTCGGTCGTGACCTGTTCGCCCGAGAACAGCATCAACGAGATCATGACGACGATGACGGCCCATCGCTTCCGTCATATGCCGGTCGTGAAAGACGGCGCCCTGGTCGGCGTCATCAGCATCGGCGACGTCGTCAAGTATCGCCTCGGCGAGCTGGAAACCGAAGCTTCCGTCCTGCACGAATACATTCGCGCCTAAGCGTCGCCGATATTCGCCGCGGTCGTGACCGCGGCCCATCGTTCCTGCTAAGTTCACCCGCGGGATAGGGGAGCCGATGGCCACTGTTGCATCGCGTTTTGCCGAATGGATTGCCGAGACGGCCACAGTGCCGCTCGCGCCGGAAGTCGTTCACGCCACCAAGCGCTGTTTGATCGATTGGTTCGCCTGCGTCATTCCCGGTGGAATGACACCGGCGGCCGCGGCCTTGGTGCGAAGCGTCGGAGAAGACGGTGGTGGCCGTTCGATGCTGTTTCCGTCCGGCCGGCGGGTTGGGCCGCGTGCCGCGGCGCTCGTCAACGGCACGGCTTCTCATGTCCTCGAGTTCGACGACATTTATCGCGAGGCGATCTATCACCCGGGCGTCGTGGTGATGCCGGCGGCCTTGGCCTTGGCCCAGGCGCGTCGGATCAAGGGCTCCCGCTTTCTCGCCGCGATCGTTGCGGGCTACGAAGTCTCGAATCGTATTGGCGAAACGGTCACGCCACGCCACTACGAATTCTGGCACACCACCGGAACCGTCGGCGCCTTCGGAGCGGCGGCGGCCAGCGCCTCGGCCCTCGGCCTCGCAGCCGAGCCGGCCGCCCATGCCTTGGCGACCGCCGGCACGCTTGCCGCCGGGTTGCAGCAGGCCTTTCGCTCGGACGCCATGAGCAAACCGCTTCATGCCGGTCGCGCCGCTGAAACCGGCGTTCTAGTAGGGCTTGCCGCCGAAGCCGGATTGACCGGTGCTCTCGATATCTTTGAAGGCAAGCGCGGCTTCGGCGCGGCCATGGCGGGCGATCCCGACTGGTCGAAAGCGTTCACGGGACTCGGCACCGACTACACCATCGCCCGCATGACCCAGAAAAACCATTCGGCCTGCGGCCATTGCCACGCCGCCGTCGATGGCGTGATCGCGCTTGTGGCCCGTCACGGGCTTGCCGCGGATCAAGTCAAAAAGATCCGCATCGGAACCTATGCCAAGGCCCTCGAGGTCATGGCCAACCGCGATCCGAAGACCGCGTTCGAAGCGAAGTTCAGTCTCGTCTATTGCGTCGCCGCGGCGTTGCGCGTCGGATCGGTTCGCCTGGCGGCCTTTACCGACGAACGTCTGGCCGATCCGGATTTGCGTCGCGCTATGGGTTTGGTTGAGCTGGCTGTGGATCCGGAAGCGGATCGCAAATTTCCTGGCTTGCGGACGGCGGTCGTGGAGATCGAAATGGCCAATGGCCGGCGCGTATCGGAATCCGTACCGACCCGCAAAGGCGATCCCGATAGCCCGCTGAGCGACGACGAACTCGCGCAGAAATACCGCGAGCTGGTGGAGCCCACGCTGGGCGCGACGGCGGCTGGAAAATTTCTGGACGCGTTGTGGGCGATCGACACGCTCAACGACGTGGCCGAGCTGCCGTTCGCGGTGCCCGGCTTGACCGCGATCAGTCCGCGAGCCGGACGCGCGAGTCCACGGCGACGACGCCCGTTTCTCTGATCATCAACGGATTGATCTCGGCCTCGGCGACCTGAGCGAGTCCGGCGAGTCGCGACAGCCGAACGACGGCGCTCACCAGAGCCGTCATGTCGCCCTTCGGACGCGCGCGAAAGCCGCGAACGATGGCCAAGCCGACGACCTCATCGATCATCGCCCGTGCCGTGGCGTTGTCGATAGGGGCGGGGCGAACCGCAAAGTCGTGGCGAAGCTCGGCGAGAATTCCGCCCATGCCGAGAACGACCACTGGTCCGACCTCGGGATCGCGGCGATAGCCAACCAGAACTTCGCAAAGGCTTCGAGTCATTTCCTGGACGAGGACGCCATCGCGCCGTGCTGCTTTCGGAAGGCGTTTGAGGAGCGCGGTGGTGGCGGTGCGAAGCGCGCTGGGGCTTGCTATTGCGAGGATGAACCCGCTGGCTTCAGTCTTATGAAGCACGCTTGAAGATAAGGCCTTTACGGCTACCGGATAGCGAAGACGCGGCGGTTTCGTGTCGCCGGGCAGCAGGCGAACACTTCGCGCTACGGGCACGCCCAGGGTCGCGACCAGATCGAGGGATTGGCCGAGTTCGAGCCAGCCGCTGGGCGCGCCCTTTAAGGCACGCTCGGCTTTTGGGTTCGGCGGAACAGATTTGATGGAGCGCGGCTTTCGCCAGTGGGCGAAGGCTTTGAGTGCGTCGGCACAGGCTTCGGGTGTGCGAAAGGCGGCGATGCCAGCTTCGCCCAGCATGGCGAGCGCGGCCGGGGCTTCGGGGATCAGAGCAACGGCGAGGGGATGCTTGCGGGCGGCCTCGATGATCGGCCGAACCGTCGTGTCCGGGCGAAGGCTTGCCGACGATCCGATCACGGCGACGACCGAATCGAACTCCGGGGCTTGGCCCAGGACTTCGAGGGCCCCCCGGACGGTCTCGTAGCGGGCACCGGCCAAAGTGAGGTCGGCAATCCGTCCAGGCTTCACGTGAATGCCGCGCTTCGCCAAGCGCGCCAACGTCGGACGGGTCGGTGGCGCAATCGTGACACCGAGCACGCCCATACGGTCGACGGCCATGGCCGCGCCGCCGCCCGTCGTCGTGACGACGCCAACCCGAAGTTGCCGATTGGCCGGGCGATGACCTTTCAGGAGCGGCGGGATTTCCAACAGCGCTTCGAAATTGTCGACGCGAACGATGCCGCAGTCGGCGAGGAACGCATCGGCGGCTTCGCCGGATCCGACCATCGCGCCGGTATGCGAGGCCGAGACCTGGCGTCCGGCTTCGGAGCGCCCGAGCTTGTAGGCGATGACCGGTTTGCCGGCTGCGAAGGCAGCGTGCGCGAAACGACGGATGTCGTCGGCCCGGCGCAAGGTTTCGAGGAACAGAAGAATGGCGTCCGTCGCTTTGTCCTCGACCAACGCCAGACCCAGTTCGCCGACACCGAGATCGGCTTCGTTGCCCACCGAGATCAGTTTGGAAAATCCAAGGTGATGTGATTCGCCTCGACTGAGCAGCGCTCCTAGGACGCTGCCGCTCTGGGAGATCACGGCCACACGCCCCCGGCGCAGATGGTCAATGGCGAAAGCGGCATTGGCGGTCAGCGCCATACCGGTCGCGACATCGACCACGCCCAAGGAATTGGGGCCGACGATGCGCGTTCGGCCACGCGCCGCATCGAGTAGCCGCTGCTGCCGCCGCTCGCCTTCGGCGCCGGCTTCGGCAAATCCATCGGCGAGCACCGTCGCAACGGGGATGTGGTGGTGGGCACAAGCCGCCACGGCATCGATGGCGGCGTCGGCACCGACCAAGATATAGGCGTGGTCGACCGGCTCGGGAAGCGCGTCGAGATTGGGAAAGGCTTTTTCGCCACCGACCGTGGTGCGTTTCGGATTGACCGAATAGATGCGGCCATGAAAGCCGTGCTGGCGAAGGAATCGCAGGGGGCGCGACCGCACGCTCTCGGGTTCGTCCGAGGCGCCGATCAGCGCGACGCCGGTCGGCGCGAATAAAGCCTCGCGCCACCGCATCGCCTTAGCCGCGGTCGGTGGCACCGGCTGGCCGTTGTGAGAAGCGCCGTCCGAACACGCCTTCGGCGATCCGGTTCTTCATGGTCTCGATGGTGCCGCCGGCAATCATCCAGCCGCGCGTCCGGCGCAAACAATATTCGGCGAGGCTTTGCTCGTCGAAGCCGGTTCCGCCGAGAACCTGCAAGGCCTCGCTGGCGATGTCGAAGCCGGCTCGGTTGCAGTAGGCCTTGGCGATCGCCGTTTCCTGAGGGGAGGGGAGACCGCGGTCGGCGTTGACGGCGGCGCGATAGAGAAGAAGCTGGCCGGCATCGAGTTGCATCGCCATGTCGGCGAACTTCCACTGGATGCCTTGAAAGTCGTTCAACAGGCGCCCGAACTGCTTGCGCTGCCCGGCATGAGCGCGGGCGAGTTCGAAGACGTGGCGGCCGAGCGCCAAGGACCGCGCCGAATTTCCGATGCGCTCGGCGTTGAAGGCGCTCATCTGTTTCTTGAAGCCGCCGGGACCGAGCACGACGTTCGCGGCCGGGATGCGGCAGTCTTCGAAATACAGCTGCTGCCAGATGTCACCGCCCATGAACCGCGACGGCTTGCCGAGCGTGAATCCCGGAGTGTCGCGCTCGACGAGCACCGAGCCGACGCCGTCGAGCCCGGGACCGAAGCGGACATAGACCAGGAACACCGTCGCTTCGGGACTGTTGGTGGTGAAGATCTTGGACCCGTCGATACGGTAGCCGTCGTCGACGGGGCTGGCCTTGGTCTTGAGTTCGGTGACCGCCGAGCCGGCGTCGGACTCCGTCATGCCCACGGCGATCAAGGTTTCTCCGGCCAGAAGCTTCGGCAAATAGCTGGCCTTCTGTTCGGGCGTTCCGAATTCGGCCAGGGCGCGGATGGCGCCAAAGTTGCCGGCCTGAACGACGTCGGCGGAACGGGGGCAGACCCGGGCCACTTGCTCGATGGCGAGGACGGCATCCATCAGGGTTCCGCCCTGGCCGCCGTCAGCTTCGGCAATGGTGATGCCGAGGATGCCGTTGGCGCCAAGATGACGGGCGACGTCCCAGGGGTACTCGGGGGAATGGGCCCGGGCCAGCGCTCCGGCCGCCAAATGTTGGTCGGCGAAACGGCCAACGCTGTCGGCAAAGCTGGTCTGTTCTTCGGTCAGGGTAAAGTCCATGGCGGCGCCATTCTCTGGGGACTTGGCCTCGGGCGCAACGCGCTTGCCAGGGCGCGTCGGCGAGCTTAAGAACAGGGCCTCGTCCATCCCTCCATCCCCTTGCAAATTGGCCTCGTCATGACGGACACGGTATCACCAATCGTCGGCGTGATTGGAGCCGGCGTCATGGGTCGCGGCATCGCCCAGTTGTTGGCGACCGCCGGCATCGAAACCAAACTGTGGGACGCCATCCCCGGCCAGGCCGAAAAGGCCCGCGACTTCGTCGCCGGGATGTTGGCCCGCGCCGCCGAAAAAGGCCGGATGTCGCAACCCGACGCCGAGGCGGCGACAGCGCGGCTTGGGATCGCTTCGGCGGTCGGTGACATGGCGGGCTGCGGCATCGTCGTCGAAGCCATCGCCGAAAACCTGGAAGCCAAGCGCAAGCTGTTCGGGGAGTTGGAACAAGTCGTTGCCGACGACGCGATCCTCGCCTCCAACACCTCGTCGCTGTCGATCACGACCATCGCCGCATCGTGCCGGCGGCCTGAGCGCGTTGCCGGTCTGCACTTCTTCAACCCAGCGCCGTTGATGCGGGTCGTCGAGGTCATCGGCGGTGAGCGCACCGACGAAGCGGTTTGCGCCAGGCTCACGAAACTCGTCGAGCGCTTCGGCCATCGTCCGGTGCGGGCCAAAGACACCCCGGGCTTCTTGGTGAACCACGCCGGTCGCGCCTATGGCACCGAAGCGTTAGCGGTCCTGAGCGAAGGCGTCGCCGAATTCGTCGATCTCGACCGGGTCATGCGCGAGACCGCCGGATTCCCCATGGGGCCCTTCGAGCTTCTCGATCTTACGGGTCTCGACGTCACGCATCCGGTGATGGAATCGATCTTCGGCCAGTTCTACATGGAGCCGCGGTTCCGCCCGACGCCCGAGACTCGCCGTCGTTTGTCGGCCGGGCTCTTGGGGCGCAAAACCAACGCCGGCTTCTATCGCTATGTCGACGGCAAGCCGGTGGTTCCGGTTGAAGCGCCGGCTCCGGCGGATCGGCCGAAGAAGGTTTGGATCAGCCGGCGCAACCGCGACGGCCGCGCCGCGATCCTGGCGCGCTTGAAGCTCGCTAACGTCAAGATCGCCATCGAGACCGGGACCAAGCCGTCATCCACGGCGTTGTGTCTGACCTCCCCGCTCGGCGAGGACGCGACCACTGCCGCGACCGCTGAGAAGCTTGATCCCGCCCGTACCGTCGCCGTCGATACGTTGCTCGGGCTCGACCGGCGGGTGACGCTCATGGCCAATCCGTTGACCGATCCAAAGTATCGCCGCGCCGCCGCCGGGCTATTCGCCGCGACCGGCGTTCCGGTCACGACCATCGCCGATTCTCCCGGGTTCATCGCCCAGCGCATTCTGGCCGCCGTGGTCAACATGGGCGCCGCCATTGCCCAGGCCCGGATCGCGACCCCGGCCGATATTGACGCCGCGGTGAAACTCGGCCTCGGTTACCCGAAAGGCCCCCTGGAATGGGGTGACGCTTTGGGTGCGAGCCGGATCCTGACCGTCCTCGAAAACCTAATGCAAGCCACCGGCGATCCCCGCTATCGTCCCAGTCTCTGGCTGAAACGCCGGGCCGATCTTGGCCTTTCGCTCGCCAGTCCCGATCTTGCCCCGTAAGGAGTCCGCCATGACCGATACCTTTATCTTCGATGGAATCCGCACTCCGTTCGGCCGCGACGCCGGTGGCCTCGCGACGATCCGTCCGGACGATCTGTTGGCCGATACCATCGCCGAGCTCGTCAAGCGCGGGTCCTTCAAGGGGGGCGCCGTCGAAGACGTCATTATGGGTTGCACCAACCAGGCCGGCGAAGACAGCCGCAACGTGGCGCGTCACGCCGCGCTGCTCGCCGGACTTCCGACCGATGTCGCGGGCGCGACCGTCAACCGGTTGTGCGGCAGCGGCTTGGCGGCGGTTCTCGATGCCTCGCGCTGCGCCAGCATCGGCATGGGCGAGTTGTTCATCGCCGGCGGCGTCGAGTCCATGAGCCGGGCTCCGATCGCCATCGCCAAGTCAGACAAGGCCTATGGCCGCGAAATACGCATCTTCGATACGACCATCGGGGCGCGGTTCCCGAATCCGAAGATCATCAAGCAATTCGGCAACGACACGATGCCGCAGACCGCCGACAACGTCGGCCGGGATCTGCAGATCACCCGTGAAGAAACCGACCGCTTCGCCTTTGCGTCGCAACAGAAGTATGCCAAGGCCAAGGCCGACGGATTCTTCACCGGCGAAATCCGCGATGTATCGGTGGCCGGCAAGAAGAAGGGCGAGGTTGTCGTGATCTGCGAGGACGAACATCCGCGTCCCGAGACCTCGCTGGAAAAACTCGGCACGCTCAAGGCCCTGTCCGAGGGCGGCGTGGTCACGGCCGGCAACGCGTCTGGCATCAACGACGGCGCCGTGGCGCTGTTCGTCGGCACCAAGGCGGCCGGCGACAAAGCTGGCGCCAAGCCGCGGGTTCGCATCGTGTCTTCGGCCGTCGCTGGCGTCGAGCCGCGGGTCATGGGACTCGGGCCCGTGCCGGCCGCGAAGAAGGCGTTGGAGCGTGCCGGTCTGACGCTCAAGGACATGGACATCATCGAAATCAACGAAGCGTTTTCGACCCAGGTCCTCGGTTGCCTGAAAATGCTCGGCGTTCCCTTCGACGATGCGCGGGTCAATCCGAACGGCGGCGCCATCGCCATCGGTCACCCGCTCGGTGCGTCCGGGGCGCGGATTGCCCTGACCACCATGCGCGAACTGGAGCGCCGCAAGGGACGTTACGCTCTTGTCTCACTGTGCATCGGCGTCGGGCAGGGCATCGCCGCGGTTCTCGAGCGCGTCAATTAGGCGGGTCCGATGGATAACGCCTACATCTACGGCGGCCTGCGCACGCCCTTCGGCCGCCATTCGGGAAGTCTTGCCGGTATCCGACCCGACGATCTCCTGGGCGACACGATCGCCGAACTGTTGAAGCGCGGTCCGTTCAAAGCCGCCGCTATCGAAGACGTCATCGCCGGCTGCTCGATCCAGGCCGGTGAAGACAGCCGCAACGTCGCGCGCCATGCGGCGCTTCTCGCTGGCCTCCCGACCTCAGTTGCCGGAGCGACCGTGCATCGCCAATGCGGCAGCGGTCTGCAAGCTGTTCTCGATGCTTCGCGCTGCGCCGAGCTTGGCCTTGGCGATCTGTTCATCGCCGGCGGTGTGGAATCCCAGAGCCGCGGTCCCTTCGTCCTTGGCAAGGGCGAGACGCCATACAGCCGCAAGACCGCGATGTTCGATTCGACCGGCGGTTCGCGTTTTCCCAATCCCAAGATGAAGCAGCACAACGAGTCGATGCCCCAGACGTCCGACAACATCGGACGCGATCATGGGATCGGACGCGAGGAGAGCGACGTCTTCGCGGCAGGCTCGCAGCAGCGCTATGCCAAAGCCAAAGCCGACGGATTTTATAAGGACGAATTGCGCGACGTGACGGTGACGGGGCGGAAGGGCGACGCGACGATCGTCGCCGAAGACGAGCATCCCCGATCCGACACCACGGTCGAACGCCTGGCCAAGTTGCCGGCGATCAATCCGAACGGCGTGACGACGGCAGGCAATGCGTCGGGCGTCAACGACGGCGCCGCGGCGCTATTCGTTGGAACGCGCCAAGCTGGCGAACGCGCCGGCGCCAAGCCCTTGGTCCGTGTCGTGGCGGGCGCCGTTGCGGGTATCGACCCTCGGATCATGGGTCTCGGTCCGGTTCCGGCCTCGAAGAAGGCTCTCGAACGCGCCGGTCTCACGATCAAGGATATGGACGTCATCGAGATCAACGAGGCCTTCGCGACCCAAGTGCTGGGTTGTCTGAAGCTTCTCGGCGTTCCGTTCGACGACGGCCGGGTGAATCCCAACGGCGGGGCGATCGCCATCGGCCATCCGTTGGGTGCGTCGGGCGCGCGGCTTGCGTTGACGGCGACGCGCGAGTTGGTTCGTCGCCAGGGCCGTTACGCCCTTGTCTCTCTCTGCGTTGGCATCGGCCAAGGCATTGCCGCAATCCTTGAGCGCGTGAAGTAGCCTACCCTTCTCTTACTCGGGCAGGGGACGTGGCGGGGTTTTGCCTTCCGCGGCCGCGACCTGCTGCTCGCGGTAGGTGATCGCAGTGACGGACGCGAAAATGATGGCGCCGCCGATCCACGTCCAAATTTCGGGGATTTCGGCGAAGGCCAAATACCCGATCAGCGCCGCCCAAATCAGCCGAACGAATCCGATCGGGGTCAGCTGGCCGATATCGGTCTCTTTGTAGGCCTGAGTAAAGAACCACTGGCCAATGACGTCGATTACGCCGATGGCGATCAACCACGTCCACATCTCGACCGACGACGGCCACGTCCAGACGGGAAGGGCGCCGAGGAACGATAGCGGCGTCCCCAAGATCATGGCGTAGAGCAACATCGTTAGGGTGCGCTCGGTGCGCGTCAAAATCTTGACGATGATGACGACCATCGCGCCGGTCACCGCTCCGCCCATGGCGGCAAGCGTTCCAAGATCGATCTCGACGACGCCGGGCCGAAGGACGACGAGGGCTCCCGCGAATCCGACGATTAGCGCCGTAATCCGCCGGGCCCGGATTCTTTCCCCCAGAAGCAAGACGGCGAGGACGGTAGCGAACAGCGGTGCCGTGAAGTTGAGGACCGTCACCTTGGCGAGCGGCGCGATGCTGACGGCCAGATAGAGAAACATCATGTTCGAAACGGCGAGGACGGTCCTGACCCCGTACAGCCCCGGCCGCGAAATGCGAAGGACGGGCAGGCCGTGGCGCATCAGAAGCGGCATCAGCAGCACGAGCCCGACGAGGCTACGAATGAAGACGACCTCGAACGGATGGACTTCGACCGAGACGTGACGGACCGCGGCGTTGACGGTCGTCGTAATCACCGTCGACACCAACATCCACACCATGCCGCGCAGTGGGCTGGGGCTGAGGAAAAAATTCTTCAAGCTGGATCAGGCCAAATCGAAAGCATCGAACAGAACGTGCTCGACCTCGGAACGATGGATCGATTCGGCATCGGGGGAAAAGCTATTCGCTTGGACAGCGACGGCGACGTCGGCTATCGGGTCGTAGGCCGCGATACCCACGAAGCCGGGTGTCGAACCGCGATAGCCCAGGACGCGCCGACTATTCTGGGTAAAGGCCATGATGCCGAGGCCGTGATGGCTCATGGTCGAGCCGGCCAGGGGGCCTGGAATCAGCCGGGTGCGGACCGTCTCGGTCAGGGCAGAGCTCAGGACCTTGCCGGTGCAAAGAGCCCGGACCCAGGTGGCGAGATCGGCGACGGTCGAATACATGTCGCCGCCGGACCAGATGTAGGACGGTGGGACGCGATGCGTGACCTCGATCATCGGGGCGTCGCTATCGATGTAGTAGCCCCGGGCGAGGCGTGGTGGCGGCGCACCTTTCCAGCCTGATGGCAGGGTGTCGGCGAGGCCGAGCGGCTTCAGCAATCGATTCTGAATCTGTATCGCGAGAGGTGTTCCGGTCAGGTCTTGGATGATCTTGCCGATGACCCGCGAGCCGACATTGGCGTATTCGTAGCGGCTGCGATCCGGGGCGCGCGGCGGTGTCCGCTTGTAGGCGTGATCGATGAAGATGGTGTCGGGCAGATGACTGCCGGTCGGCGGATAGTCTTCGAGCCGGTAGAGGCTGTAGACCGGAAGTCCGCCCGTCTGCATGAGGATGTCGTCGACGGTAGCTTGATCGGCAAAGGGCTTGCCGGGAAGCCACCGATCGATGGTCGTATCGAGCGAGACTTTGCCTTCTTCGTAGAGTTGGAGAAGAACCGCACAAACGAACGTCTTGGTGATCGACGCAATCCGGAATTGCGCATCGACTGCGAGCGGTGTCTTGGTTTCCAGGTTGGCGAGACCGGCGACGGCGAACGACGCCGGCGCGTCACCCTTGCGGTGGGCTACGGCGCAACCGACGACGCCTTTGGCGATGGCCGCATCGACGCGGGTCTGAAGTCTATTGGGCAGAGACGTCAAGACCCTCGATCCCGTAGGTCTGGCGTGCTTCTTCGGCGGTGATGTAGCCGTTCTTCAAATCGGATTCGATGCGGGCGCGGGAGCGCTTTCGGGGATCGCCATAGCCGGCACCGGTGGCGGTCGACAACCGGACGAGATCGCCTTTGACCAGCGGAATGCGCGATTCCTTGCCGTAGATTTCCTCGCTACCGTCGCGGTGAATCACCTTGGCGTAGGAGCAGGTTCCGTCGCGGCCGCCGGCGACGCCCCAGGGCGGATAGCGGTAGCGGCCGATGCCGGTGCCCAGCGTTGCGGTGTCGGCGACGATCCGATAGTCGAGATGGACGCCATTGCCGCCGCGGAACTCGCCGGCTCCGCCCGACTCGGTGTGGAAGGTGTACTGCTCCACCTCGATCCCGTAGCGCGCCTCGGTGATCTCGACGGGGACGTTGAAGGTCTGGCCGTTGGCGGCAGAAAACTGGCCCCGGCCGCCGTCATGATCGCGTTCAGCACCCCAACCGCCGACGAAGGGACCGAACATCATCCACATGTCGCCGGTCTTGGGATTGCGGCCGCCGATCGAGAGCTGACAGGTCGAGGCAAGATTGCCGGCGCTCAGGCGCTCGGGGATCACCTGGGCTACGGCCTTCCACATGATGTCGAGCGCCATGATCGCCGATTCAAAATAGGTCGAGCAGGCGGCCGGCGGCATCGCCGACACGATCGTACCCGGCGGGCAAATCACCTTGAGCGGCCGATACATGCCGCCGTTGGTCGGAACATGTGGCGTGGTCACGGCGCGGAACAGAGCTCGGGCCCGCGAACACAAGTTCACAAAGGTGGCGTTGATTGAACCGGTGACTTGCGGGTGGCTTCCGGTGAAATCGCAGATGAACTCGTCGTCGGTGATCGTAATCGCGCACATCAACTCGAACGGCCCATTCCCGAGGCCGTCGTTATCGAGGTAGTCCTTAGCGCGGAACGTGCCCTTGGGCAGCTTCTTCAGTTCGCGCCGCGCCATCGCCTCGCCGTAGTCGAGGAGCTTTACCATCGCGTCTTCGACGGCGACGCGGCCGTATTTGGCGATTAAGGTCTTGAGGCGCGTCTCGCCCATGCGCAGCGCCGAAATTCCCGCCCACATGTCGCCGATCGTCATGTCGGGCATGCGGACGTTGGCGCGGATCATTTCGATGACGGCGTCGTTCATCCGACCGCGTTCGCACAGCCGGACGTTGGGGAAGTGCAGGCCTTCCTGATAAATCTCGTTCGACTTCGTCGTGACGCTGCCCGGGTCCATGCCGCCGACTTCAGTCCAATGGGCCTTGTTGACGACGTACCCGACGATCCGGCCGGCGTCGAAGACCGGCATGATGAGCGATACGTCCGAGAGATGGCTGCCGCCACCTTCGTAGGGCGTGTTCAGAATGTAGATGTCGCCTTCGGCGATGTTGCCGGGCTTGGCGTACTTGGTGATCACGTCGCGAACCGCGGCGTCGAGCGTACCGAGGAAGCCGGTGATACCGTTGCCCATGGCGACGATTTCGCCGTTGGCGTCGGTGGCGCCGA
Source organism: Rhodospirillales bacterium (assembly GCA_009691105.1). Lineage (GTDB taxonomy): Bacteria > Pseudomonadota > Alphaproteobacteria > Rhodospirillales > SHVU01 > SHVU01. Next base: position 6,193 of record SHVU01000022.1, on the reverse strand, counting down.
CGGCGCAATCTAGGGTCTCGAAGATAAGCGGGCTGTGAGCGGTCCGGCGGAGGACCGTGAACATTTCGTCGCCCATCGCGGCCAGAGCCTGCTGGATGACCTCGATGGTGAAATAGTCAGTCCCCGATGCGGTCGTCGCCATGTCAGCCTCCGGTACGGATGACGAGGTTAGCGAAGCCGTCGACCTCGGCCTTGTGGCCCGGCGGGATAATGATAACCGTTCCGCGCTCTTCGGCAATCGCCGGACCGTCCAGGCGCATGCCCGGAACGAGCCGCGTCCGGTCGTAGACGGTGACCTCGACGGTTACGCCTCCAAGCCGGACCTGGCGCTTGCCGGTTCGCGCCGGGTCGGACGAGGCCGGCGGCGCCTTACGCTCGATGAGCTTGGGTTTAGCGATCGGCTGGTAGGCGGTGAGGTGCAAGGTCACGACCTCGACTTCGACTTCGAGGCGGATGCGATATAGCCGGTCGTGGGCCTGGCGGAAGCGCTCGGCCCAATCGAGGATCTGGCTGGTGTCGACGGTGCCGGAGGGCAGGGTGACGCGGACCGTATGTTCCTGGCCCCGATAGCGCATGTCGGCGGCACGCTCCAACACGACGCGGGCCTCGGGTTCGCTCGTGAAGCCAGCCTGGGCTTCGGCTTCGAGATCGGCGAACAACCGTCCGGCCTCGGCCGGATCGACGGAGTCGAGACGCATGGTGGCGGTGCGGACGTGATCGGACCGGACGTCGGTCTGGAGCATGCCCCAGGCGGAGAACACGGCGGCGTTCGCGGGAATGATGACCTCGGGGATATTGAGCGCCGCCGCCAAGGTTGCGGCGTGGAGCGGTCCGCCGCCCCCGAAAGCGACGAGCGAGAAATCGCGGGGGTCGTAGCCGCGATTGATGGAGACCAGCTTGAGCGCGTTTTCCATGTTGGCGTCGGCAATGCGGATGACGCCTTCGGCGGTTTCTTCAGGCCCTGCGCCAATGGCGCGGCCAAGCTCGGTGTAGGCAGCGCGGACCGCAGCCATATCGGCGCGGCCTTCACGTCCGAGAACCTTCGTCGAGTCGATCCGGCCGGTAAGCACGTGGGCGTCGGTGACCGTGGGGCGCGTGCCGCCGCGCCCGTAGACAACCGGTCCCGGGATAGCGCCGGCGCTTTGCGGCCCGACATGCAGCTTGCCGCCTTCGTCGACACGCGCGATCGAGCCGCCGCCGGTCCCGATCTCGATGATGTCGACCACCGGCGTTTTCACCGGATAGCCCGGGTTCTCTCGGTTCGCTTCGATGTAATAGTCGGTGGTGATGGTGGGCTTGCCGCCGTCGATCAGCGAGCATTTGGCGGTCGTGCCGCCGATATCGAGAGCAATCGTCTGCGGCCGGCCCATGGCTTGGGCGAGGGCGGCGGCGCCGAGCACGCCGCTGGCGGGGCCGGATTCGATGATGGCGATGGGGTTGGCGCGGGCCCGGTCGACCGTGGTGACGCCGCCGTTGGACTGCATGATGAACGGCGACTTCTTGAGGCCAGCCGTGTTCAAGCGCGTTTCCAGGCCGGCCAGATAGCGGCGACAGACCGGGGCGACATAGGCCGACAAGACGGCGGTGTTGGTGCGCTCGTATTCGCGCCATTCCCGGGTCGTTTGGTGAGACGCGACGACCGGAATCTCCGGCCACAGCTCGCGGATCATTTCGATGGCGGCCAGCTCGTTGGTCGGATTGGCATAGGCGTGCAGAAACGCCACCGCCAGCGCTTCGACCTGTTCGGATTTGAAGAAGGCGACGAGTTCGGCGAGACCTTTGCGATCGACGGGCCGAGCCACTTCGCCACGGGTGTTGGCGCGTTCGTCGACCTCGCGGCGCAAATAGCGTTCGACGAAGGGCGGTGGCTTGCGGAAGCGGAAATTGAAAAGATCGGGTCGGTTGCCGCGGGCGATCTCGAGAACGTCGCGGAAGCCCTTGGTGGTGATCAGGCCGACCTTGGCGCCATTGCGCTCCGAAATCGCGTTGATGACGGCGGTCGTGCCGTGGGCGAAGAACCCGACGTCGGGGATGCTGATCTTGGCCTGGCTAAGGACGTCCATGACGCCGGCGGCTAGATCTCCTGGCGTCGTGTCGCATTTCCAATCGTGGACCGGCCCGACGGTGCCGGTCGCGGGGTTGAATTCACACCACGCGAGATCGGTGAAGGTGCCGCCGATGTCGGTTGCGACGCGAATCATGGCGTGTCCGGGGGCGAGGCCGACGCGCCGGTCTGGCGCTTAGCCCGGATTGTAGCAGGCGGCGAGGTGGCCCGGCTGAACCGGTTCGAGGCGCGGCAGTTCGACGCGGCATGGATCGATCGCGAAGGGACAGCGCGGCGAAAAGGGGCAGCCGACGTCGGCGACGCTTTCGCGCAAGGCTTGTTCGCGGTCCCACGGCCAACTCGGCTTCAAGGCCTGTTCGCGTTCGGTCGCGACCGGGATCGAGGATAGCAGCATCTGCGTGTAGCGATGCCGGGGCCGCGCAAAGACTTGCTCGGTCACGCCGGTCTCGACCAGTCGGCCCTGATACAGGACCGACACCCGCGACGAGATGTTGCGGACGACGCTGAGGTCGTGGGTGATGAACAGATAGGTCAGGCTGAATTTCTTCTGGAGACCGACCAGCAACTCGAGAACGCGAGCCTGGACCGACACGTCCAACGACGATGTCGGCTCGTCGAGCACGATACAGTCGGGCTCGGCGGCAAGCGCGCGGGCCAAGGCGACACGCTGACGCTGACCACCGGACAACGCCGACGGATTGCGATCCATGTAATCTGGCGACATGCCGACGACTTCGAGAAGCTCCGCGACCCGGGCCCGCCGCTTATTGCGCGGCAACAGGCCGTGGACGGCGAGCGGCAAAGCCACGCTCGCCAGGATCGTCCGCTTCGGATTCAAGGCCGACATTGGATTCTGTTGAACGAGCTGGATGCGGCGGCGCAAGCGCCTGGTCCGCACCATCGGCAGGATTTCGCCATTGTACTTGATCGTGCCGTCGCTCGGCTTGTCGATACCAAGGATCAGGTTGCCGAGCGTCGTCTTGCCGGACCCAGACTCGCCGACGACGGCCATGCATTCGCCGGCTTGGACGGTCAAATCAACGCCACGCAACGCATTGACCGTGCGCGTGCCGATCGTGAAGACCTTGGTAACGCCAGCGATCTCGATCAACGCCTCAGACATGGGCTGGTTCCTTCGCGCCGGCATCGGTGTAGAGGATGCAGCGGGCGCGGTGATCGGGGCCGACCGTCACGAACGGTGGCGGCTTCAGGCATTCGGGGCGCACATGCGGGCAGCGCGGATGGAAGCGGCAACCCTCCGGCGCATGGGTATAGTCGGGAATCATGCCGTCGATCGACTTCGGCAAGCCCTCGCCGGTCAGCTTCGGTACCGCCGAGAACAGCGCCTGAGTGTACGGATGCTTCGGATTGGCGAAGAGCTCTTTGACAGGGCCTTCCTCGACGATCATGCCGGCGTACATGACGTAGACGCGCTCGCAGAATTCGCGAACCACGCCGAGGTTGTGCGCAATCAGCAGCACTGCAGCTCCGACGTCCTTAGTCAACCGCGTCATGAGACGCAGCGTCTGTTCCTGTACGGTCACGTCCAGCGACGTGCCGGGTTCGTCGGCAAAGACAAGCTCGGGCTCGTTCACCAGGGCCATCGAGATGATGACGCGCTGGTTCATGCCGCCGCTCAACTGGAAGGGATAGGACGCCAGAACACGTTCCGGCTCGTCGATGGCCACTTGTCGCAGGGCGGCGATGGCAATGGCGATCGCTTCTTTACGACTCTTGGCCTTGTCGCCGCGGCGGACGACTTCGATCATCTGGTCCTCGATGGTGAAGACCGGATTCAAGGCGGCGACCGGATCCTGGAAGATCATGCTCATCTTGCGGCCGCGCAGTCCGCGCCAAGCTTGCGGACCGAGGCCGAAGAGGTTGGCGCCGTGATAGCGGATCTCGCCCGACATCTCGATGTTGCTGCGCGCCGCCAAGCCGAGGATGGCGCGAGCCATGATCGATTTGCCGCAACCGGATTCGCCGACCAAGCCGACCCGCTCGCCGTTGCGGATCGTGATGTCGACGCCGTTCAAAACGTGCGCCTTGCCTTCGTACAGATCGAAGGTCAGGTGCAGATTGCGGACTTCGAGAAGGGGTAATTCGCTCATACGTCGACGCCGAAGTAATCGCGCAAGCCGTCACCCACGAGGTTGAACCCGAGAACGGCGATGAGAATGGCAACACCGGCCGAGATCGGGATCCATGACAGATTGGGAAGGTAATTGGCGCCGTCAGCGATCATCGAGCCAAGCTCTGGCGTCGGCGGTTGCACGCCAAGGCCGAGGAAGCCGAGGCCGGCGGCGAGCAGGATGACGAAGCTCATGTCGAGGGTCATCTTGGTCAGCAGCGACGGCACGCAGTTCGGCAGGATTTCCTTGATGAGGATATGCCAGTGCGAGGCGCCGACGACCTCGGCCGCCGTGACATAGCCCTCGTTACGGATCGATCGCGTGATGTTGAACAAAAGGCGCGTGTACCAGGGCCACCACATGCAGGCGATGGCGATCATGGCGTTGGTCAGGGTCGGCTTGACGAGACCCATGATGGCGAGTGCCAGAACCAGCGACGGGATCGACAGGAACACGTCGACGATCCGCATGATGATCATTTCCCACCAGCCGCCGAAGTAGCCGGCGATCAAGCCCGGGATCACGCCGAGCGGCACGGCGATCGAGAGCACGATCACCGACAGCTGGAGCGAGACCCGGTAGCCGAAAACGACGCGGGTCAGAACGTCACGGCCGACCAAGTCGGTGCCCAGCCAATTGCGGGCCGAGGGCGGCTTGCTGGCGTTGAGGAAGTCGACGAAGGCGCCAGCATGACGCGGGAAGGGCGTGATGAACGGCGCAAGGATCGCCACCGATACGAAGGCCACGACCAGGATCAAGCCGAAGACGGATAGCTTGTTCCGGCTGAACTTGTACCAGCCGCGGCTGCCGAAAAAGCGTGTTACCAAAATCATCGAGCGCGGGACCCAAGGCGGATGCGGGGATCAACGAAGGCGACGATCATATCGACGATGAGGTTGATGAGCACAAAGAAGAATCCAATGATCACCACGACGCCGACGATTGCGTTCAAATCCTTGTGCAGGATGACGCGAACGCCGTAGCGCGCCATGCCCGGCCACGCATAAACCGTCTCGATCAAGAAGGCACCACCGAATTTGATGGCGATGTCGAGACCCAGGATGGTCAGGGTCGGGATCATCGCCGGCCGCAGCGCGTACTTGGCGGCGATCCGGAACTCGTTGAAGCCGTAGGCCCTGGCGAATTCGATGTAGGTCCGGTCGTAGGACTCCCCGACGTTGGCGCGGGTCATGCGGGTCGTCTGTCCGATCGACGCGAGCGACAGCGAAATGCCCGGCATGATGATGTGCAGGAAGGCATCCTTGAATGTGGCCCATTGGCCGGCGAAAGCCGAGTCGATCAAGAACAGTCCCGTAATATGGGGCGGTGGCGGGATGCCTTCGGACAAGCGTCCGGTCACGGGCAGTATCTCGAGCCAATAGGCGAAGACCAGCAGCAAAAACACCGCCCAGACGAATCCGGGCGTGACCACGCCGATCAGCGAGAAGAGACGCGTAAAGTTGTCGATGAAGCTATCGCGGTATCGACCGGCCAAGGTTCCTAACGGAATACCGATGATGATCATCAGCATCGCCGAGACCATCACCAGCTCGAGGGTAGCCGGGAATGTCCGCTGCAAATCCTCTAGAACGGCGCCGCCGGTGTAGATCGATATGCCAAGGTCGCCCTTAATCACGCCCTGCATATAGGTCAAGTACTGAACCGGAAGCGGGTCGTCGAGGCGCAGCGTCTTTCGGAACTGAGCGATCTGCTCAAGAGTCGCGGTGTCGCCGAGCGCGATCCGCGCCGGATCGCCCGGAATGATCCGGGCGATCAGGAAGATCAGAACCGATACCCCGAACAGGGTGATGACGGCGGCGCAGGCGCGACGGAAGAGGTAACGACCCAGCATTGTGTTTCTCGATCTCGCTCCGCGCTTCCTAACTGCCCTTCATCTCCATGACCCGATAGAGGATGTTGCCTCCCATCAGGCCGGTATTGAGCTTGGAGTTTGCGAGCGTCGGGATCATCACGGCATCGCGTGTCGGGTAGAGGT
>SHVU01000021.1 GCA_009691105.1 Rhodospirillales bacterium | reverse complement strand
CCGAAGGAAATCTACGACGCCGCGGCCGGATTTTTCGGTGTGGCCAGCGAGGGCTTGGCCAAGGTCGTCGAAAAGGCCTTCCAAGACCTCGGCAAGCCCGTCGGCGACATCGCCGGCGAGGAAACCGGAGGCGCCTTCTTCGCAGGCCTTCGCTACGGCCGGGGCGAGCTGAACCTGAAGACCGGCGACAAAACGACCATCTATTGGCAGGGGCCGACCATCGGCTTTGACATCGGTGGCGAAGCGGCCAAAGTCTTCACGCTGGTCTACGGCCTCGATTCGATCGAAACGCTCTTTCAGCGGTTTCCTGCGGTCGACGGCTCGCTCTATGTGGTCGCCGGCGTCGCCGTTAACCACCAACGCAGCGGCAAGGTGACCCTGGCCCCGATTCGGACCGGAGTCGGGCTTGCGGGCCGGGGTGAACGTCGGCTACGTCCACTACGGCCGGCAGCACTCCTGGGTCCCGTTCTAGGCAAATCGTTAAGAAAAATCGTCGGCCCACCGCCATAAGGGCATGGACTTCTCCCCGCGATTTTGGAATCCTTCCGCCGCTCAAAAAATAAGGCCTAACGAACCGGCACAGCCGGTCGAGACAATCCGACAATGGCGCCGCTGAAACGTTTGTTTGTCGTCTTGCTCGTGGTCGCGTGGATACCCGCGGCGGCTACGGCTGCCGACGCGCCGACCGCGACGGCCCCTTCCAAGTTCATCGAAGGCATGGCCGACAAAGCGATCGCGGCCCTCACCGAAAAGGGCATCCCGCGTCCCGACCGGATCACTCGGTTCCGCGCCTTGTTGAACGATCATTTCGACGTAAAGACCATCGGGCGGTGGGTGCTGGGCCGGTATTGGCAGACGGCGACACCAGCCGAACGCGAAGAATATTTGGCGCTGTTCGAAGATCTCCTCGTCGCGACCTACGTCGACCGCTTCACAGAGTATTCCGGCGAGACCATCAACGTCGTCAAAAGCGAGGACGTGGGCAACGGCGAAGCCGTGGTCTCATCGCGCATCGCCCGGACCGCCGGTGATCCGCCGATCCGGGTCGATTGGCGGCTTCGTCAGCGCGAGGGCCAGTTCCGGATCGTCGACGTCGTGGTCGAAGGCATCAGCATGGGCATGGCCCAGCGCTCCGAATTCGCCTCGGTCGTCAGCCAGAACGGCGGCACGCTCGAAGGCCTTCTCTCCAAGCTTCGCGAGAAGAGGAAGCACATCTGACCTCCGTTCCGAAAAAGCGATCCGTCGTGACGGACGCGGCCTCCGAGACCGTCGAAACGCCGTCGGGCAAGGACGCGGCCTACGAGAATTTTCCCGTCGGCTCCTGGCTTTTGCCGGCGCCGCTTCGCCCCCACATCGCGGCGTTCTACGCCTTCGCACGCGCCATCGACGACATCGCCGATAGCCCCGTCCTCAGTGCCGAGGACAAGGTGATGAGCTTGCAGGGATTCGAAGACGTTCTCGTCGGACGAACGGCGGCAAGCCCCGCCTTCCTCAAGGCAGCACGCCTGAAGACAAGCCTCGCCGACACCGGCATCACCGCCCAACACGGCGTCGACCTGATCGCGGCGTTCAAGCAAGACGCCATCAAGCTCCGCTACCGCGACTGGGACGACCTGCTGGGCTACTGCATCCTGTCGGCCGCCCCGGTCGGACGCTACCTGCTCGATCTGCACGGCGGGTCGAGCCGCGGATACGCCGCGTCGGACGCGCTGTGCATGGCGCTCCAGGTTCTCAATCACTTGCAAGATTGTCAGGACGACTTTCGCAGCCTGAACCGCGTCTATTTGCCATTGGAGTGGATGACCGCGGCCGGTGCCAAAATCGAAGACCTCGAAGCCGGCGTGACGGCCCCTCCTCTGCGCCGCGTCCTTGATCATCTTCTCGATTCGACCGACGGCTTGATTGCCGAGGCGCAAGCCCTGCCCGGCGGATTGCGCAGTCGCCGGTTGGCCATGGAGTCGGCCGTCATCATCCGGATCGCGGAGAAGCTCTCCACGGCGCTTCGTCGCCGCGATCCCTTGGCCGGGCGCGTCGTTCTCTCGAAGAGCCAGTATCTCTGGTGTTGCCTGGGCGGCGTCGTGAGCGTTCTTGCTGGCCGGACATGATGGTCGATCTTTGGACGATCATCGCGGCGGCCGGGTTGGCCGCCTGGATTGGCCTGGCGCTATTTCGCGGCAACTTTTGGCGAGCCGATCAACGCCTCGGCGATACGGCGGCACCGACGGCGTGGCCGGCCGTCGTCGCTGTCATCCCGGCACGAAATAAAGCGCCGACGATCCACCGCGTTGTCGCGTCTCTTCTCGCGCAGGACTATCCCGGCAGCCTGACCGCGGTCGTTGTCGATGACGCGAGCCTCGATGGCACCGCCGCGGCCGCCGAAGCTGCGAACCGCGACGGTCGCCTGATCGTCGCCACGGCGCCGCCGCTGATCGCCGGTTGGACGGGCAAACTGCGCGCCATGGATCACGGCCTTGCCGTCGCCAGACGCGAGTTTCCCGACGCCGCCTTCGTGCTGTTCAGCGACGCCGACATCGCCTACGCGCCGGCCGTGCTGCGCCGTCTGGTCGCCAAGGCCGAAGCCGAACATTTGGACCTCGTGTCGGTGATGGCGGCACTCCATTCCCAAAGCCTGTGGGAACGACTTCTGATCCCAGCCTTCGTGTTCTTCTTCCAGAAGCTCTATCCGTTTCCCTGGGTGAAAGATCGGCGGCGGCAGACGGCCGCGGCGGCGGGTGGGTGCATGCTGGTCCGGATCGCGGCCCTCGATGCCGCCGGTGGACTGGCGGCGATCCGCGACCTCGTCATCGACGATTGCGCACTCGGCGCCCTTCTCAAGGCTCGCGGCGCGATCTGGTTGGGTCTGACGCCGGACGTTGCGAGCCTTCGTCGCTATGACCGGCTCAGTGAAATTTGGACCATGGTGGCGCGAAGCGCCTTCGCTCAACTCGACCACTCCACGACCAAGCTTCTTGGAACAGTCGTCGGCATGGCGATCATCTATCTGGCCGCACCCAGCGCCATTATTGCCGGCGTGTTTCTAGGTTCTTCGGCCGCCATCGCCCTTGGGCTGGTGGGTCTTGCCGTCATGGTGGTCTGCTATCGCCCAACGCTCGCGGCCTATGGCTTGCCGGAGTGGTGGGGCCTCACCCTGCCGCTGGCCGGGCTGCTCTATACCGGGATGACCATCCACTCGGCGGTGCGGCACTGGGTCGGCCGGGACACGGCCTGGAAGGGCCGGCGCTATCGGCCCGCAGCCCCGACGTCCCGATCATGACGCTTCGCGCGACCTAGTGTATCCATTGGGGTGATGGCTATCCCAACCGACAGTCTGACAGCGGCCGCGCTGGTCGAAGCCGAATCGGTCGTACGCCGATCCGGCTCATCGTTCTATTGGGCGATGCGATCGCTGTCGGCGGATGCGCGACGGGCGATGTACGCGCTCTACGCCTTTTGCCGCGACGTCGACGATATTGCCGACGATCCTGCAACCGTTACCAGCAAGCGCGAACGCCTCGCTGCCTGGCGCGCCGAGGTTGATCGTCTCTTTCGCCACGAGGCCCCAAGCACGCCGCTCGGCCGTGCTCTGGCATTCGCCATTCAGGCGTTCGCGCTCGAACGTGACGATCTGTTGGCGATCATTGCCGGCATGGAAATGGACGCGGCGACACACGTCCGCATCGCCGACGCCCGCGAACTTGCGCTCTATTGCGATCGCGTCGCCGGGGCGGTGGGACGGCTGTCGGTGCGGATTTTCGGCGTCGCCGGCGAGTCCGGTACGGCATTGGCCAGCGCTCTGGGCGAAGCCTTGCAGCTCACCAATATTCTCCGCGACCTCGACGAAGACGCCGAGCGCGACCGTCTGTATTTGCCGCTGGCGATGCTCCGCGCCCACGGGATCGATGCGACCGAGCCGCGGGCGGTTCTGAATCATCCCGCCTTGCCGGGAGTCTGCGCGACCCTCGCCGAGGGAGCCCGGACCCGCTTCGCCGAAGCGGTATCAGCCCTGGCCCGACTTGACCGGCGGCGCGTCCATCCGGCGGTGGTGATGATGGAAGTCTATCGTCGCGTTCTCGACCGTTTGATCCGCCGGGGTTGGCGCCGGCTGTCGGAACCGGTCCGGCTATCGAGTTGGCACAAGCTGTGGGTGCTGGTTCGCTACGGAATGGTTTAGCTGTGACGCCGCCGTCGCGCACCGAGTCGATTGTTCATGTCATCGGAGCCGGACTCGCCGGGCTATCGGCCGCCGTCCGCCTCGCCCAAGCCGGCCGTCGCGTCGCGCTGCACGAAGCGGCGGGGCACGCCGGTGGACGCTGCCGATCCTTCGTCGATGCGGCAATGGGCACGACGATCGACAACGGCAATCATCTTCTGCTGAGCGGCAACCAAGCGGCACACGCCTATCTTCGCGCCATCGGCGCCGAGAACAGCCTGGCCGGACCCGGCATCGCCGAGTATCCGTTCCTCGATCTGGCGAGCGGCGAACGCTGGTCGCTGCGGCCGGGCCGGAGTCGTATCCCATGGTGGATTTTTCGCGCTGACCGTCGCCCACCGGGAACACGCGCGAGCGATTTCCTCGCCGGCCTGCGTCTCGGACTTGCGAGCGAGGCTGCGACGGTCGCCGATTGCGTCGACACCCGTGGACCGCTCTTTCGAAAATTCTGGGAACCGCTCACCGTCGCCGTGTTGAACGCCGCTCCCGGTGAGGGCGCCGCGGCGCTGCTCTGGCCGGTGCTGCGCGAAACCTTTGCGCGGGGCGAGGCGGCGTGCCGGCCCCGAATCGCCGCGCATGGCTTGAGCGATAGCTTCGTCACGCCCGCGCTCGACACGCTTCGCAAGCACGGCGCCGCCATCACCTTCAACGATCGACTGCGTCGCATCGTGTTCAGCGACAATCGCGTGAGCGGACTCGAGCTCGACTCCGGTTCCGTCTCGGTCGGCGCGGACGCCACCGTGATTTTGGCAGTACCGCCAGCCGGCGCGGCATCGCTTCTCCCGAACGTTGCGGTTCCCGAGGACAGCCGGGCCATCGTCAATGCCCACTTCCGGCTGGATCGCCGGCATGACGGCGTCACGATTCTCGGTCTCGTCGGCGGCATGGCCCAATGGCTGTTCTGGCGCGGCGACGTCGCTTCGGTCACGATCAGCGCCGCCGATGCGCTGGTCGATTCTAATCCCGACCATTTGGCCGAGCAATTGTGGCGCGAAATCGCGACGGCGTTAGGGGTCGAGAGCACACCGCTGCCACCCCATCGGATCGTTAAGGAAAAGCGCGCCACCTTTGCCCAGGTGCCCTCGGCCCTGGCTAAACGAGCCCCTACCCGCTCGCCTTGGGCGAATCTCCTGCTGGCCGGCGACTGGACAGCAACCGGCCTTCCCGCGACCATCGAAGGGGCCATCTGCTCCGGCCACAGCGCCGCCGAGGCCGTGCTCGCAGGTGCAGCAAAGGCTTGACAATTCAAGGGAATAGACCAAAAATGTGATTTGGGCCCGCTGGCGCGAGAATTCGTCTCGACGTTGAGGGCCCATTGTTTTGAGGTATCGGAACGTGAACTGGGACGGACGCGGCGCGAGCGCCACGCTCAAGCGCTGGCCGGAAGACGGGACGGTCGCGTCGGTCACGGCCGACGCCGGCGCTTGGCTCGCGGGCGAACAGAAACCGGACGGACATTTCGCGTTCGAGCTCGAAGCCGACGTGACGATCCCGGCCGAGTACATCCTTCTCAACCATTATCTCGGCACCATCGACGATCCGCTCGAAGCCAAGCTCGCGGTCTACCTGCGCTCGACTCAAGGGCCACACGGCGGCTGGCCGCTGTTCCATGGCGGCGACTTCAACATGAGCGCGACGGTCAAGGCGTACTACGCGCTCAAGCTCGCCGGCGACGATCCAGAGTCCGCCCATATGCGGCGAGCTCGTGCCACGATCCTCATGCACGGCGGCGCGGCGCGCGCCAATGTCTTCACGCGTATTGCGCTAGCCTTGTTCGGACAGATCCCCTGGCGCGCCGTCCCGACGATTAGAGTCGAGGCGATGTTTGCGCCGAAGTGGTTTCCCTTTCACATCGACAAAGTTTCCTACTGGTCGCGCACGGTCATGGTGCCGCTGTTCGTCCTCGCCGCGCTGAAGCCGCGGGCGCGCAACCCGCGCAACATCGGCATTGCCGAGTTGTTCGTGCAGCCCCCCGAAATGGAAACGAATTTTCTCTTCAACCCGACCGGCAAGCCGCTGGGCGACATCATTCTCATGCTCGATTCGCTTGGTCGCTGGGTTGAGCCGCTGATCCCTTCGGCGATTACCGAGCGGGCCATCAAGCGCGCCATGGACTTCGTCCTCGAGCGCCTCAACGGCGATGACGGCCTGGGCGGCATTTTCCCGGCCATGGCCAACGCCGTCATGGCGATGGATGCCCTCGGCTACTCGCGCGACACCGAGCCGTATCTGACGGCCCGACGCGCCATCGACAAGCTCATTGCGACCGAGAACGGCACCGCGTACTGCCAGCCCTGCCTGTCGCCCGTCTGGGATACCGGCTTGGCCCTCCACGCCCTTCTCGAGGCCGGTCATGATCCGGCCGGCAAGGTCGTGCGGGGCGCCGCTGATTGGCTGCGCGACCGCCAGATCTTGGACGTCAAAGGCGATTGGGCGTCCACCCGTCCGAATGTCCGTCCCGGCGGCTGGGCCTTTCAATACCGCAACGACCACTATCCAGACGTCGACGACACCGCCGTCGTCGTGATGGCGCTGCATCGCATCGACAAAGAGCGCTACGCCACGGCGATCGCGCGCGGCACCGAATGGGTGCTCGGCATGCAGAGCGCCAACGGCGGCTGGGGCGCGTTTGACGCCGACAACACCCACTATGGGCTCGACAGCATTCCCTTCGCCGATCACGGCGCGCTTCTCGATCCGCCGACCGCCGACGTAACGGCGCGGTGTCTCGGTATGCTGGCTCAGCTCGGCTACGGCTCCAGCCATCCGGCGGTCCGTCGCGCCGTCGAATACCTCCGCAGCGAGCAGGAGCCCGATGGTTCGTGGTTCGGCCGCTGGGGCACAAATCATGTCTACGGAACGTGGTCGGTGCTCTCGGCCCTGAACGCCGCGGGCGAAGATCGGACCTCGCTGGTGGTGCGTCGTGCCGTCACCTGGCTCGAATCGGTCCAGCGCCCCGACGGCGGCTGGGGCGAGGACTGCGCCAGCTATTGGCACCATCGCCGCAACGAAGCCAAGACCAGCACCCCGGCGCAGACCGCCTGGGCGGTTCTGGCCCTGATGGCGGCGGGCGAAACCGGCAGCGCCGCGGTCGCTCGTGGCATCGACTATCTTGTGGCCGCGCCGCGCGACGGTGGGCACTGGCATGAGCGGTTCTACACGGCGGTCGGCTTCCCGCGGGTCTTCTATCTCCGCTACCACGGCTACGCCGCGTACTTCCCGCTGTGGGCGCTGGCCCGCTATCGCAGCCTTAGCGCCGGTAATTCGCGGACAACCTCCTACGGCATCTGACGTGCGTCGGCTTGGTGTGGTCACGGGTCTCACCTTCGAGGCCCAGTGCCTGGCCGATCTGGCACGCGAGGTCGATCTTCACGTCCGCGTTTCCGGCGCCGATCCACGCCGGGCAAAGAGCGAAAGCGACGCTCTCATTGCCGCCGGCTGCACCGCTCTCCTGAGCTTTGGAATTGCCGGGGGCCTCGATCCAGCCCTGTTACCGGGCACCATCGTCGTGGCGACGAGCGTCATCGATCCCGCCGGTCGTAGACTGCCAGCCTCCAGCGATTGGTCCGATCGCCTCGCCGCCCATCTCGGCGATGCACGCCGTGGGGCTATCGCTGGCACGGATATCATGATCACCGAGCCGCCATTGAAGCGCCGCTTGCACATCGATACCCACGCCCTCGCCGTCGATATGGAGAGCCACGCGGTCGCTCATGCCGCAACCACCGCCGGCATTCCCTTCGCTGTGATCCGCGCCATCGCTGATCACGCCGAAACGCGCCTTCCGCAATGGCTCTCTGGCGTCCTGAAACCAGACGGCTCGGTTCGGCCTCTCGCCGTCGCCGCGCAGATCGTTCTGAAACCGTGGGAGATCGGGACGTTGATTGGGCTTGGCCGAGCCAATGCCCAGGCGACGGCGGCGTTGCGCCGCGCCGTAGCGTTACTCGGCCGCGAGCTTCTCGCTTAGGCGCTTGACGAGACCTTCGAAGACAAACTGAGCCGGACGCTGCTTCTCGAGCGGAATTTCCGCGGCCATCGGCGCCTCGGTTTCCGGCCCGCGCAGCGCAACCTTCAGCGCCTTCAACGGATGCGCGAACGTATCGGCGACCGCAGTCGCTTCGTAACCGCAATGGACCATGCAGTCGGCGCACTTTTCATAGGCACCGGTGCCGTAGCGATCCCATTCCGTCTCTTCCATCAAGTCCTTGAACGACGAGGCGTAGCCTTCGCCGAGCAGATAGCACGGCCGTTGCCAGCCGAAGACGTTGCGGGTCGGATTGCCCCACGGCGTGCAACGGTAGGTTTCATTGCCGGCCAGGAAGCTGATGAACAGGCTCGACTGGGAGAAGCGCCACTTCTTGCCTTTACCCTTGCGGAAAATGTCGCGGAACAGCGACTTCGTCCGCTGGCGGTTCAGGAAGTGCTGCTGATCCGGCGCGCGCTCGTACGCGTAGCCCGGCGAGACGGTCACGCCTTCGACGCCGAGTTCGTTCGTCGCAAAATCGAAGAATTGCGCCGCCGTGTCGGCCGAGGCCCCGTCGAAGAGGGTGCAATTGACGTTGACGCGGAAGCCCTTGGCTTTCGCCGCCGCGATGGCAGAAACCGCCCGCTTAAAAACGCCCTTCTGCGCCACCGAACGGTCATGCTCGGCCTCAAGCCCATCCAAGTGGACCGAGAACGTCAGGTACGGCGACGGCGTGAACTGATCGAGCTTTTTCTCAAGCAGCAGCGCGTTGGTGCAGAGATAGACGAACTTCTTGCGAGCAACTATGCCGCTCACGATCGCAGCGATATCCTTGTGGAGAAGCGGCTCGCCCCCGGGGATCGAGACCACCGGCGCGCCGCATTCGTCGACCGCATCGAGGCACTCCTGGACACTGAGCCGACGGTTCAGGATCGAATCTTCATAATCGATCTTGCCGCAGCCCGAGCAGGCCAAGTTGCAGCGGAACAACGGCTCGAGCATCAGCACCATGGGGAAGCGCTCGACCCCCTTCAGCCGTTGCTTCACGAGATACGCGCCGACGCGAAATTGCTGAATGAGAGGAATGGCCATAGTGTGAGCGATAGCTGGAGGGGTTAGTGGCGCGGAGCGCGCCCATCGGCGGCCTCGGTCAACTGGGCGGGCAGCTTGAACTGGACCCGTTCTTCGACACCGGCCAATTCTTCGACTTCGACTTTTCCGAAATCGCCCAGCCGCCGAATGACTTCTTGGACGAGGGCTTCGGGCGCCGACGCGCCGGCGGAAATCCCAACCGTCTGCACGCCATCCAACCATTTAGGGTTGAGGCCGTGAGCATCGTCGATGAGATAGCTGGGAATCCCGGTCTGCGAACCGATCTCGCGGAGCCGATTGGAATTCGAGCTGTTCTGGGCGCCGACGACGAGAAGCAGGTCGACCTCGCGGGCCAGATCGCGGACCGCTTGCTGCCGATTCTGCGTCGCGTAGCAAATATCGCGAACGTCCGGGCCAACGATCTTCGGAAACCGGACTTTAAGGGCTTCGATGACGTCGCGGGTGTCGTCGACGCTGAGCGTCGTCTGCGTCACGTAAGCCAACTGATCGGGATCGCGCACTTTGAGGGTCGCGACATCGTCGGTGCTGGTGACCAGATGGACACCGCCAGGGATGCGGCCTTGCGTGCCTTCGACTTCGGGGTGACCAGAATGGCCGATCAAGACGACTTCGCGGCTCCGCCGGGCGTGGTCCTGGCCTTCCTTGTGAACTTTGGAGACCAGCGGACAGGTCGCGTCGATCACCGGCAAGCTGCGGCGCCCGGCTTCGTCTTCGACGGCTTTGGAAACACCGTGGGCACTGAATACCGTGACCGCGCCTTCGGGAATCTCGTCGAGTTCCTCGACAAAGATCGCGCCTTTGGCCCGCAAGTCTTCCACAACACGCTTGTTGTGGACGATCTCGTGGCGGACATAGACTGGTGGCCCATAGAGATCGAGCGCGCGTTCGACAATGTCGATCGCACGGACTACGCCGGCGCAAAAACCGCGCGGTTTGGCAAGAATCACGAGCAGTTTGGACTTGGGTTCAGTTCCCACGCTTGACCTTTCTGGGAGGAGCGGAGCGGGTCGCCATTCCTACCCGATCCTGCCGCCAAATGACAGTCAAGAATCACTCTAGACGAGTCGGATTTGAACCCCCTCGCCGTGACAAATCTGCGACCGAATCGGCCGCAAAAACGCCCTATCGACAAAAGGTACATGGGTGCGATACGCCCTGGTCGCGAATGCACAGCTCCGCAGCCAGGACCAAAGGATCATGACTGTACTCGTCACCGGGGGCTCCGGTTTCGTGGGTTCGGCCGTCGTCCGCTATCTGCTGGCCAAAGGCCTCGCGGTTCGAGCCCTGGTGCGAGCCACCAGCTCACGCCGGCATTTCGACGGCCTGGGCGCGGAGATAGCGATCGGCAGCCTGGACGACCCGACAGCTCTCGCCGACGCGGCGCGGGGCTGCGACGGCCTCTTCCACCTCGCCGCCGACTATCGGATGTGGGCCCGAGACCCCAACGAGATGTTCCGGACCAACGTCGAAGGCACGCGCAACGTGTTGCGGGCCGCGGCCAACGCCGGCGCGCGGCGCATCGTCTACACCAGCAGCGTCGCGACGCTTGGCCGGGCCGCGGACGGCGAATCCTCCACCGAGGACACGCCGTCAGCCATCGAAGGCATGATCGGGCCCTACAAACGGTCGAAGTACCTGGCCGAGGCCGAGGTCCAGCGGCTGGTCGCCGAGGAACAATTGCCGGTCGTGATCGTCAATCCGTCGGCGCCGATCGGGCCGCGGGATGCTCGTCCCACGCCGACCGGCAGGATGGTCATCGAGGCCGCGTCCGGGCGCATGCCCTGTTATGTCGATACGGGCCTGAATATCGTCCATGTCGACGACTGCGCCGCCGGCCATTGGCTGGCCTTCGAGCGCGGCCGAATCGGCGAGCGTTACATTCTCGGCGGCGAGAATCTGACCCTGCTGGAGATCGCCACGCGCATCTCGCGCTTGACCGGCCACGCCCCGCCCCGCTTCCGAATCCCGCACGGCGCGGTTCTTCCGGTCGCCTATGCCGCCGAGGCCTGGGCGCGCTGGATTGGACGCGGTGAGCCCCTGATCACGGTCAGTGGGGTTCAACTGTCGCGGAAAAAGATGTTCTTCTCGATCGATAAGGCCAAGCGCGAGCTCGATTACCGACCACGCCCTGCCGACGCCGCATTCGCCGACGCAGTCGCCTGGTTTCGGACCAACGGATATTTGTCGTAGATCACCGCCCGTCGTCTTGACTTGAGGCAACGGGCCATCGAGTATCCGCCGCCGTCGTAACGCGGCGTTTTGTCCATGATAGGTGCCGTGTGAACGTCAGGGCCGTCATGCTCGCGGCTGGAATGGGTCGCCGACTTAGCGGCGAGGACGGGAATAACCCGCCCAAAGCCTTGCTGCGTTTTGAGAGCAAATCACTTCTTGCCCGCCATATCGAAGCGCTCCGAACCCTGGGGGTGGCGGACCTCACCCTCATCGTTGGCTATCGCCGCGATGACATTCTCTCCGAGCTCGCCGAGGTTGCGCCGCCTGGCTTCGTTCGCACCATCGTCAATCCTGACTTCCAGGAAGGATCCAATTTGTCGCTGGCGAAAGCCGGCGAGGTTCTGACGTCGGATGCAACGATCCTCTTCATGGATGCGGATGTTCTGTATCACTTCGACATTCTCCGTCGGCTCTTGGATTCGCCCCATAACAACTGTCTGGTCATGGATCGGAACCTCGAGCCTGGCGAGGACCCGGTCAAAATCTGTGTCCAAGACGGTGTTCTTGTCGACTTCGGCAAAACCGTGCGCGCCGCGCACGATCAAATCGGCGAATGGCCGGGCTTCGCCCGCTTCTCGCCCCTGCTCGCGAAAAGCCTTGCGACCAATGTCGCGGCGCTCGGCCAACAACGCCGCGATGCGCCCTATGAAGACGCCATGCACACGACATTCATGGCCGCCCCTGGCGCGATCGGCATCGAGGACATCACGGGGATTCCGTGGATTGAAATCGACTTTCCCGAGGACGTCGCGCACGCCCGGGCCATCGTCATGCGACGGATCGCCGCGATGACCCCGTCAGGCCGTCGCTAGCCCGCTCTCAGACCCGAAAGACATAAGATTTTCCCGGCACCCGATCGATGTCGGGCGGATAGCTTTTGTGCTTGTCGGCGTAGTAGCACGCCATGTGATCGCCGTCCGACAGCCGGTTGTAGGTGACGTAGTAAAGCCGCCGCATATCTTTCGTGAAGTTCGGCTTCGAACTGTGCGGGGCGTAGCTATCAAAGAAGACGAGATCACCAGGCTCCGTCGGACAGGCGACGAAGCTCATGCCCGCCATGTCCTTTTCGGTCAGCGGCTCCCACGATTTGTACAAGCCTTGGCGATGTTGGCCCGCGGCGATCTCCAGGCAGCCGTTCTCCGTCGTCGCCCGATCGATGGCGACCAGAACGTTGATAAAGAAGGCGGTGTAGTTGTCCCACCCGGCCTGGGAATCCTGATGCGGCTTGAAGCCGTCGCCGCCCGGCATCTTGAAGTTGACCTTTTCCTTGAACAGCACCGATTCTTCGCCGAGAAGCTGCGACACAGGGCCCTTCAAGGCCGTGGTCAATTCTTTGAAACCGCTGTGGTTGTCCGAGATGTTTTCGATCCGACTCACGATCTTCTTCGACGGATCGATCAAGCTCGGCTCCCAATAGACCCAGTGCTTGCCCGACTGTTCGGGCATCGCCAACAGGTCGCGACACCAGCCTTCGACGCGCTGAACGTCGGCGCGCGGGAACGCATTCCGCGCGACGAGATAACCGTCGCGCTTGAAAGCATCGATCTGGTCCGGAGTCATAACGGGTGTCGGTAACGGCATCGGCGATGTCCTGTGTTGGCTCGAATCCTACGCGATCGGACCGCTGGCGTTCAACGGGCGGAAGCCTCGGCGGCCTTGCGACCACGGCTCCGTTTGGCGTACTTCGCGAGATCGGTGTCCGGCGGGCCGGTCACCGTCGTGCCGCCGTCCACCGCGACGACGTTTCCGGTCATGAACGAGGCGTCGTCGGACGCCAGGAACATCATGACTTTGGCGATTTCCAACGGCATCGCGACGCGCTTCAGGGGCGTGCGCAGAGCGATGAGCTCGACGCCACGCTCGATAGGCAGACCCTTGTCGCGGATCTTGCGTTCCATCATCGCGGTGCGCGTGTCGCCTGGTGCCACCGCATTCACGCGGATATTGAACGGAGCAAGATCGAGCGCCATGCAACGCGTGATCTGCACGACGGCAGCCTTGCTGACGCAGTACGAAAACTTCCCCGGCTCGGCGATAAGGCCAAGCTCGGAGGCGTTGTTGACGATGGTGCCGGAGCGGCGTTCCTTCATCAATAAGGCGGCGGCGCGGCTGAGGTAAAAGACGGCGTCGACGTTGACCGTCATCACGCTGCGCCAGGTTTCGTCAGTGGTCTCGAGCGAACTGACCCGCGAGCCGATGCCGGCGTTGTTGATGAGCACGTCGATCCGGCCGAGTCGCTTCACGGCCTCGGCGATCAGACGGTCACAGGTGGCGCGATCGCTCAAGTCGCCTTGAACGAAATCGATCCGGCCGGACAGTCGTTTGGCATCGGCCATGACCTTGGCCGCGCCCTTGGCATTGCGACCGCTGATCAGCACCCGCCCGCCGGCGTCCGCAAAGGCGAGCGCCGTCGCCGCTCCGATGCCGGAGGTTCCGCCCGTAACAACGATTGTTTTGCCGCTGAAATCCATGGTCAGTCGATCCTTTTCGCCCACGTTTTGCTGCCGAAAATAAGGCTTCGCCAGGCGTTCGTCGAGCATCGCGACGACCGGCTTAGGCAATGCTATAGAGCCCCAGAACCTCAGGGGAGGCCCGCCCGTGACCACACGTCCACCGGCCCAGGTCGGCCAGGCCATCGACGCGATCGATACGCCGGCCTTGCTCATCGATCTCGACGCTTTCGAGCGCAATCTGAAGCGAATGGCCGATCACGCCGCCAAGGCGGGCGTGCGTCTTCGCCCCCATGCCAAGACCCACAAGTGCGCCGTCATCGCCCGCCGGCAAATGGCACTCGGCGCCGTCGGCGTCTGCTGCCAGACCGTCGGCGAAGCCGAGGCCATGGTCTTCGGCGGCGTCACCGACGTTCTGGTGAGCAACGAGATCGTCGAGCCCAGCAAGATCGCCCGCTTGGCCGGTCTTGCCCGCCAAGCCGACATCGCGACCTGCGTCGATTCCAGCGCGACGATTGAGGCGCTAGGAGCAGCGGCCCGAGCGGCCGGCGCGCAACTCAGGGTCCTGGTCGAGGTCGAAGTCGGTGGGAACCGCTGCGGAGCGGAGCCAGGCCGTCCGACCCTGGAACTAGCCCGAACAATCGCCGCGACGCCGGGTCTCGTCTTCGGCGGGCTGCACGCCTATCACGGCCGCGCTCAACACATCCGCTCCTTTGCCGAACGCAAGGGCGAGGCCGACTCAGCCGTCGCCAAAGCGAAAGCCACCAAAGAGCTTCTTGAAGCCAACGGTCTTCCCTGCGAGCTCGTGACCGGCGCCGGCACCGGGACCTATCGCTTCGAACCGATGAGCGGCGTCTACAACGAACTGCAGGCCGGATCCTACGTCTTCATGGATGCCGACTACGGCCGGAACCTGAACGACGACGGCGCGTTATTTGCCGATTTCGAGAACAGCTTGTTCGTTCTCGCGACCGTGATCTCGACGCCGACCGGCGACCGCGCCGTCGTGAACGCCGGGCTCAAGGCCTCCAGCGTCGATTCCGGAATGCCGACCGTCGCTGATTTTTCCGATGTTACTTACGTCGGGGCGTCCGACGAACATGGCCGGCTCGATCTTTCAAAGACCAACCGGCGACTTCGTGTCGGCGAACGGATCAAATTGATTCCGGGCCACTGCGACCCAACGGTGAATCTCTACGACTGGTTTGTGTGTTTGCGGGGTGACCGGATCGAATCGCTATGGCCGATTGCCGGACGGGGCGCGATCTAAACGACCCGCGCTCGCGTCAGGGTTTGACTTCTTCGACGGGACCGCCGGCCTGTTGCCACGCCGCGAAGCCGCCGGCCATGTGGCAAACCTCGTCCATTCCCATATCGAGAAGCGTCTTCGCGGCCAACGTCGAGCGGCCACCCGAGGCGCAATACAGGAGGACTCGCTTGCCCCGCGACAACGCCGGGTTGTGCATCGGGCTCTCGGGATCGGCGATGAATTCGAGGAACCCGCGCGGCGCGTGGATCGCGCCCTGGATTGCGCCGGTCTGCTCGCGCTCGACGCGATCGCGGATGTCGACGAAGACCACGTCGTCGTCGCCGTGAACCTGCAAAGCATCCGCCACCGACACCGTCTCGATGACGGCATTGGCTTCGGCCAAGAGCTTCTTGAATCCGCGTGTCAGCATTGACGTAATGTCCTGCGGTTCGTGGGGCTCGCGTTTCGCTTATGGTACCATGGGCCGACCGCGAGAATCGCAGGCGAATTCTTTATGCCGTTGGGGATATGGCTTCTTATCGCATGGGTCTCGGCATGGCCGATCGCGGCCGCTGCCCAATCGCCCGAACTCCGCGCCGTCCAGCGCCAGGCCACGGAGAACCTCGCCGTCGGCAACCTCGACATGGCGGCGCGCGCCGCGGAACAGGCGTTCCGGCTCGCCGAGCGGGAACTTGGCGTCCGTCATCTGGAAACGGCCCGGGCCTTGGATGCGCTCGCCGAGATCTACCGAACCCTGGGGCGCCTCGACGAGGCCGAGCCCCTCTACGGGCGTGCCCTGGCCGCCGTCGAGGCGGCCGTTGGGCCGGACCATATTGAGACCGCCCGCATTCTCGGCCATCGCGCCCAACTCTTTGTCGTCACCGATCGCGAAGCGGATGCCGAGGCCCAATACCGCCGGGCCGTCACCATCGCCGAGAAAGCGGTCGGGCCCGAGCATGCCTAGGTCGCGGCGCTGCTGTTCGGACATGCCCAGCTTAATGAAATCGGCGGCCGCCCCGACCAGGCGGCAGCCCTGTATCGACGCAGCCTGGGCATCTGGGAGAAGACCGGCCTGGAACGGATCGAAGCGGCGCGGACGCTTCATGCGCTCGCCCTGATCGCCGAGCAGCAACGGCGGCTCGGTGAGGCCGAGTCGTATTACGCTCGAGCTCTGCCGATCTGGGAAAAAGTCTTGGGCGCCGAGCACAGCAGTGTCGCCGCGACCGTGACAAGCCTCGCCCATGTCGTTCGCCTGCAGGGCGCCTTGCCGACGCCGAGCCTTACTATCGCCGCGCCGTCACGCTGATGGAGCGGATGTACGGCCCCAATCATCCGGAACTCGCGTTCGCGCTGGGCGGTCTTGCCGAGTTGTTGGCCAGCCAAGGCAAGCACCGCGACGCCCTGCCGGCCTTCGAACGTGCGCTGCTGATTGCCGAGACCGTTCTGGCGCCGGATCATCCAGACGTCGGACTGATCCTGGAACGCGAAGCCGTGACCTTGAAAAATCTTGGCCGAGCGGGCGATGCCGCTGCGGCTCAAGCCCGTGCCGACGCCATCCGCGCCAAGCACGTCCCCAAGCGGGACTGACGACGGCCGTCAGCGGCGCGTCAGGAAATCGAAGTCGCAGCCCTGATCGGCCTGGAGAACGTGATCGAAATAGAGCCGGCGATAGCCACGCTCTGGCGGCGTCGGCGCGACAAAGCTTTTGCGGCGACGCTCAAGCTCGGCGGCATCGACGGCAAGATCGATGCGGCGATTCTTGACGCTAAGCTCGATCCGATCCCCGGTCTCGACCAGGGCCAGCGTTCCACCGGCGGCAGCTTCCGGCGCGACATGCAAGACGATCGTGCCGTACGCCGTGCCGCTCATCCGCGCGTCGGAGATCCGCACCATGTCTTTGACACCTTGGCGGAGAAGCTTCGCCGGGATCGGCAGGTAACCGGCTTCGGGCATGCCCACCGCAAGTGGCCCGGCATTCTTGAGAACGAGGAAATCGTCGGCCGTTACGTCGAGCCCAGGATCGTCGATCCGCTTCGCCAAATCTTCGAGCGATGAAAAGACGACGGCGCGACCGTGGCGTTCGAACAACGTCGGATCGGCGGCGGCCCGCTTGAGGATCGCGCCCTTGGGCGCAAGGTTGCCGAACAACGCCACCAAGCCGCCCTCAGCCTGATAGGGCTCGGCAAAGCGCCGGACGATGGAATGGTCGACATAACCGACCCCGCGCGCCAGGCGCTCGGCCAGCGTCTCACCAGCGACCGATCGACAATCCAGATCGAGAAGCGGTTTCAATTCCGCCAGCACGGCGCCGACACCGCCGCCCGCGTAGAGATCTTCCATGTAGTTGGCGCCGGTCGGCTTCAGATCGACGAGAACGGGAGTCGTGTCGCTGAGCTCGTTGAGACGCGTCAACGACACCGGGATACCAGCGCGGCCGGCAATCGCGGTGAGGTGCACGATGGCGTTGGTCGACCCACCGACGGCCAGCAGCATGCGAAGCGCGTTCTCGACGGCACCTTTGGTCACGATTTTGTCCGGCGTTAGCTGCTCGGCGGCCAGCGTCACGGCACGCCGCCCCGTCGCCTCCGCGGCCCGCAGGCGGTCGGCATGGACCGCCGGGATCGCCGCTGTGCCGGGCAGGCTAAGCCCCAGCGTTTCGGTGATGCAGGCCATGGTGCTGGCCGTTCCCATGACCGCGCAGGTCCCGGCCGTGGTCGCCAGCGTGACCTCGATCGTTTCGATTTCGGCCGCGTCGATCTCGCCTTTCCGGAAGCGCACCCAGAACCGGCGACAGTCCGTGCAGGCGCCCATGCGCTCGCCCTGATAGCGCCCGGTCATCATCGGCCCGACTTGAAGATGGATGAACGGGATGCCGGCCGAGATCGCACCCATCAGCTGCGCCGGTAACGTCTTGTCGCAACCGCCGACCAGAACCACAGAGTCCATCGGCTGGGCGCGGATCATCTCCTCGACGTCCATCGCCATCAGGTTGCGGAACATCATGCTGGTCGGGCTGAGAAACGCCTCGCCGAGCGAGATCGTCGGGAATTCGATGGGAAGCCCGCCGCTCGCCAACACGCCGCGTTTGATGGCGTCGACCAGCTCCGGCGTTGAACGGTGGCAGTTGTTGAAGCCGCTGGCCGCCGTGGCGATCCCGACCACGGGTCGCTTCAGGATCTCTGACGAATAGCCCATCGACTTCGCGAACGAGCGACGCAAGTAGATCGAGAACTCGCTATCGCCGTAGTTCGTAAGATTGCGGGCGAGGCCCTTGGGTTCGTCGGCCACGATGGCGCGCCTAGTCCGGCGGAACCATACCGACGGGGCCGGTGTTGGCCTCGCCGCGGTTCAGCTCGGTATCGAGAAAGGCGTTGAGCTTGCGAAGCCGGCGCTTGGCGGAGTCCGAAATGTCCCGCGCGCTGCGGCCACTCCAATCGTAGAAGCCCTTGCCGGTGCTGATGCCGAATTCCTTGCGCTCGCGCTTACGCTCGAGAATGGCGCAAGGCTTACGGTCGAGATGCAAATGCGGAACGATGGCGTGCTGTGCCCGGATATGGGTTTCGAGGCCGCCGATGTCTTTGGACTCGACGAGGCCGCTGATGCAGAACCGCGGACCGAACAGTTTCTTGGCTACCTTGTCGACGTCTTCGGTACTGACCACGCCGGTTTCGATCAGGTGATAAGCCTCGTGCAGAATCGCGTGCTGCAAGCGATTCCACAAAAATCCGACGACCGGCCGCGTCAAGATCAAGGACTCACGACCTGCCTTGGCGAGCGCCGCGACGACGCGATCCACGGTCGTATCGTCGGTTTTCGCGACACGGATCACTTCGACCAGCGGCGAGACTTCGGCCGGCATGAAGTAGTGCATGCCGAGAAAGCGGTTCGGATGCTTGAGCTTCGCCGCCATGTCTTCGAGGGGCAGACCCGACGTGTTGCTGGCAATGATCGTGCGCTCGCCGAACGCCGCTTCGAGCTTTTGGAAAAACTCGATCTTGAGATCAAGAACCTCGGGGATCGACTCGATCACGATATCGGGGGCTTTGCCGTCGAAGCTCGTGACGAGCTTGACGCCCTCCGGCAGCTTGAGGCCGTCTTTCGGGCGGTGCCGATAGACCGTGGTTTCGAAGCCGGCCTTGGCGAATACCTCGGCGATGCCGAGACCCATCACGCCCGAGCCTGCGACCATTACCGTGGCGATGGGTGTCGATGTTGTCATTGTGCGGCGCCTCCCCTTCGCGCGGTTGTAGCAAATCGCATTGGACGCGGCCAGCATTAGCCCGGCTACGACCCGCATGATAGGGTCGGGGCGTTACTTGAGGCGGCGTGCGCATGATCCAGCTTCTCGGGCGGAACAACTCCGTCCATACCCAAAAAGTCATGTGGTGTTTGGCCGAGATCGGGCTTCCGATCGAACGCCTCGACGTCGGCGGCGCCTTCGGCGGCAACACCGATCACAAGTACCTCGCCCTGAATCCGAACGGCACCGTCCCGACGTTGATCGACGGCGACTTCGTGATGTGGGAGTCGAATTCTATCGTCCGCTACTTGGCCCAAAAATACGGCAAGGCACCGTGGCAACCGCGAAGCCTCGAACACGCCGGACTTGCCGGACAATGGATGGACTGGACGACGAACGCCGTCATCCCGCCGGTCCGGACGCTGTTCTCGGTGTTGATGCGCACCAAGCCTGAGGACCGCGACATGGGGCAGGTGCGGATCGCCCGGCGCCAAGCCATCGGTGTTTTCGCGATTTTGAACGCCCATCTCGAAAAACAAAAATTCGTGGCCGGCGACGAACCGATGATGAGCCCAGGCCGTTGCATGACACCCCAGGCCGTCGCACAATCCGTCCGCCCATTCAATTGAAAAGGCACGTCGTTCCATGGACTTGAGCCGCACGTACCCCGAGGGCGTCGCCCATGTCGAAGGCCGTTACGTGCCGATCGGCGAGGCGCGCATTCCGATTCTGGACCGCGGCTTCGTCCGCTCCGACGCCACCTATGACGTCGTCCATGTGTGGAAGGGCTGGTTCTTCCGCCTCGACGATCATCTCGATCGTTTCGAGCGCAACATCGCCGCGATCTACATGAAGCTGCCCCACAGCCGCGCCGAGATCGCCGACATCCTGACGACCTGCGTGCGCTTGAGCGGACTTCGCGATTCCTACGTGCAGATGACCTGCACGCGCGGCCTGCCGCATCCGGGCTCGCGCGATCCACGGCTGTCGGTGAACCGCTTCTACGCCTTCGCCATTCCGTTCGTCTGGATCGCCAACGAAGAACAACGCAAACGCGGCCTTCGCCTGATTGTCAGCAAGCGCGAGCGTATCCCGCCGGAATCTCTGGACCCGACCGTCAAGAACTTCCACTGGATCGACATGACGCTGGCGCTCTACGAGGCCTACGCCCGCGACCACGAGCTTCCGATCCTGTCGGACCGCCACGGCAACCTGACCGAAGGTCCCGGCGTCAACCTGTTCATGCTGAAAGGCGGCACGTTGCTGACGCCCCGGCGCGGCATGTTCGACGGCATGACCCGACGCACCGTGATGGAGCTCTGCACCGAGACTAACGTCAAAATCGAAGAAGCCGATATTCCCGGCCCGGCGCTGGCCACAGCCGACGAAGTGTTCCTGTCGTCGACGGCCGGCGGCCTCATGCCGGTCAGCGTCGTCGATGGACGCAAGATCGGTGACGGCGCTCCTGGTCCCCTTACCCGCCGCCTCCACGATCTCTATTGGTCGAAAAAAGAAAAAGGCTGGCTCGGAACGAAGGTCGATTACGGCAAAACCTAGCCGCGGATCGCCTTCACGACGCCGTCCACCGATAGTCCATATTTTTCCTGCAAGTACGGCACCGAGCCGCATTCCGGAAAGCGATCTGGCAGCCCGATCCGCGTCAGCGGCCGATGCAGTCCGCCGTCGTAGAGCGCCTCGACGACAAGGCTCGCCAACCCGCCTGACACGACATGGTTCTCGGCGGTAACGATGCGCGGCACCGACGCCGCGAAAGCCCGGACGGCGTCGGCATCGAATGGTTTCAAGGATGGGACGTGAAGGATGGAGACGTTGAGGCCGTCCTTGGCAAGACGCTCGGCGGCCTCGAGGGCCCGCGCCGTCATCAAGCCCGTCGAAATCACGCCGACATCTTTGCCGATCCGTAGGCGCTGCGCTTTGCCGGGCACAAAGCGGTAGGTCTTGGGATCGAGCACCACCGGCACGTTGCCGCGCTGGATGCGCACATAGACCGTGCCCTTGATCGTGGCGGCAGCATGCGTGACCTGCATGATCTCGGTCGCGTCGCAGGGATCGATCACGGTCACATCGGGGATCGCCCGCATCAAGGCCGTGTCCTCGAAGGCCTGATGGGTCGAGCCGTAGCCCGTCGTAATGCCGGGCAGCGCCGCGAAGATCTTCACGTCGAGATTGCTATGGGCGCAGGCGATGCAGATGAAGTCATAGGCACGCCGCGTCGCGAAGACCCCGAAGGTCGTGCAGTACGGCATCTTGCCGGTCTTGGCGAGGCCGGCGGCGACGGCGATCAGGTTCTGCTCGGCCATCCCGACGTTCAGATAGCGATCGGGAAACGCTTCGGCGAACGGAATGATGTCGGTGTACTTGCCGAGATCGGCGGTCAGCCCCAGAACCTCGGGCCGGTTCCGCGCCACCTCGGCCAAGGCCTTGCCAAACGGCGCCATGATGAAGTTCCCGGCCACCGCCTCGGAAACACCCATGCCGAGAGTCGTTCCGGCTTTAGCCACGGGTCTTCTCCAACTCGTCGGCGATGGCGCCCCATTCGTCGTCGCCTACCCGGACGAAGTGGGCCTTCTCGCGCTTCTCGAGAGTCGGGATGCCTTTGCCCGGGACTGTCCGCATGACCACGGCCTTTGGCACGCCGCGTTCGACGCGGGCCCATTGCAGCGCCGCCACGACCTCGGCCATGCGATTGCCATCAATCTCCATCGTGTCCCAGCCGAAGGCGCGCCATTTGTCGGCGACCGGCTCGACATCGAGGACCAGCTTTCCGTCCGCCTGAATGCCGTTGCAGTCGATGAAGGCGACCAACTTGTCGAGCTTGAACTGACGTCCGGCCATGGCCGCTTCCCAGGTCGAGCCTTCCTGAAGTTCGCCGTCGGAGAGTTCGACGAAGACCTTGGCGTCGCGCTTGTCGAGCTTATGGGCGAGAGCCACGCCCACCGCCTGACCAAGTCCTTGAGCCAGCGATCCACCGGTCATCTCGACGCCCGGTGTCGAGTCGAGGGTGCTCATGTCGAGGCGGCTGCCGTCACCGCCATACGTCGAAAGCTCGTCGGTCCGTAACGTTCCGCATTCGACCAACGCCGCCCACAGACCGATCGAATAATGTCCGGTCGATAGTAGGAAGCGGTCACGCTCCGGCCATTTCGGGTCCGCGGGGTCGTAGCGCATTTCGTAGAAATAGAGCGCCGCCAGAAGATCGGCGATATCGAGGCCCTGGCCGAGATAGCCCTGCCCTTTGCCGCTCGCCATCTTGACCATATGGCGACGCAGCCGGTGCGCTTTCTCTTCGAGAAAGCCGATCGGCGCGGGATCGACCGGCGCGTTGGTGACGGCCATGGGCAGTATTCGTTAGGAGCCGGCGAACGATCCGGCGATGAGCCGCGGCGGGACGCGGTAACGGCCAATCACGTCCGAAATGCGCTCGCGTTCGGTGGTCACGTCGACGGCGTCGCCGTTGACGATGACCGTGGCTGGCATGAGCTCGGCGTTAAAGCGAGCCCCGGTCGATTCCGCGTACGAGCCGGTATCGAGCATCGCGACCAGATCGCCGCGGACGAGCGGCGGAAGTTTCCGCGCCTGGCCGATCTCGTCTTGGCTGCACAACGGACCGACGATGCTGACGCTTTCGGTCGCCGGGACGTCGGCCTTGTTCGCGGCAACGATGTGATAGTGCCAGTGGGCGATGATGACCCGGATCAGGTGATTGGTCGAACAATCGACATTCACCCACTTCTTCACGCCCGGCCATTCCTTGACCGCGCCGACACGCCCCAGCGTCACCGTGGTCGAGGCGGCGATGGCGCGACCCGGCTCGATCTTGAGGCCCGGCAACGGCAGGCTATGTTTCTTGCATTGCTCCTGCACCGCCGCCGAGACGGCGCTGGCATAGGCATCGAAGCTCGCGACTTCGTCGGTGTCGACGCCACCTGGGCCATGGCCTTCCGGCCGACCCCAGGCCCAGCCGCCGCCAAGATCCAAATACGGCGGCGTCCAGCCGGTCTTGTCGCGGATCTGCGCCGACCAATCGACCAGATCCCGCGCCATGATCGCGAAGTCATCGGCCTTATTGTCCATGCGGCTCAAGTGATAGCTGAGTTCTTTCAACTTCAGCCGCGGCATGCCCTGAATGCGCCGGACAAGCTCGACGGTCTGGTCGAAAGTCATGCCCCACTTGTGGCTGCGAGCCTGGGCCGCGATCGTGCCAACGCCGTGGAACGCCGCGCCGGGACGACTAGCGAGCGCCTCCAGCAGCAATTTGACGCGAATGCCGACGTCGACGTCGCGGCCCAGCCGGTTGGCCGCGGCCTCGATCAGATCGAGTTCATCCATGGCGTCGATGTTGATGCAAACGCCATTGGCGACCGCCATCTCGATTTCTTTGACGCCCTTGTTCGAGCCGTTGAGGACGAGCTTCTTCGGATCGACGCCCGAGAAGAGCGCCAGATACAGCTCGTTGTGGCCGAAGGCGTCGCCCCCCGCCCCTTCCTGATTCATGATGTAGCGGACAGCGAGACCGTTGTTGCTCTTGTTCGCGAACAGGATCTCGACGGTGCCCGGATAATGCTTTTGGAAGGCGTCGCGGAACTTCCGGTAGTTGTGACGGAATTGGTTCTCGCTGGTGACGAAGAGCGGCGTGCCGTAACGCTCCGCCAACGCGACCGTGTCGAGTCCGTCGACCCAGAGATGGCCGTTGTCGCCGATCCCGATGAATTCGGTGAAATGCTTTTTAAAGCGCGGATAGCGAAGGCCAGTGGCCCGATAAGCGGCGGCGTCATTCATGGCGTATCTCCGCGGAATTTCGCCTGACCATAGGCAGGCCGCACCGAGGCGTCAATCGACCGACGGACGGTATACGCGGCCTCACGCAACGTCGATAATGCGCCGCATTCGCCCATCAAGGAGCGACGTCTATGGATTTAGGACTCTCGGGCCGCACGGCCCTTGTCACTGGCGCGAGCAAAGGTATCGGCGCCGCCATCTGCCGGGAACTGGCCAAGGAAGGCTGCCGGCTGGAAATGGTGGCGCGGGGCGAAGCCGGTCTTGCCGCCCTCGCTAAAGAACTGACGAAAGAGTTCCGGGTCGAGGCCCGTGTCCATGCACTCGATCTCGCCGAGCCCGCCAACCAAGCCCGCCTCGCCGACGTCGCCTGCAAGGTCGATCTGCTCGTCAATAACGCCGGCGCGATTCCGTCGGCCGAGCTTGACCAAGTGTCGGAAGAGCAATGGATGGACGGCTGGCGCCTCAAGGTCTTCGCCTACATCAACATGACGCGTTACGCCTACAGCGCCATGAAGGCGCGGCACTCTGGCGTGATCGTCAACGTCATCGGCACCGGCGGCGAGCGCCCAGACGCCAAGACCATCGCCGCCAGCACCGGCAACGCCGCGCTCATCGCCTTCACGCGAGCCCTCGGCGCACGGTCGCCGGATTTCGGTGTGCGGGTCATAGGCGTGAATCCGGGCGGCACCGAGACCGATCGCTTGGTCGGGCTCTACCGGCAGCGTGCCAAGCAAAGCTTGGGCGATCCCGAACGTTGGCGCGAATTGTTGACGGGGCTCCCTTTCGGCCGTCCCGCCAAGCCGGAGGAAGTCGGCGCCTTGGTGGCGTTCCTCGCCTCCGATCGCGCCGGGTACCTCACCGGCTCGATCGTCAACGTCGACGGCGGCAAAGCCGCCCGTCCGGCTTAAGAGGCGAGGATCGACAGGTTCCGAACGCCGGCGTGCATCAGGCGGAGCGCCGCGATCCGGCACGGTCCTTCGGCGCCGTCGAGGATGACCGTGTCGGCACCGGATCGGGGTTTTGCCGTTGATCCGTCAGCGGCCACTTTCAGAACCTCGAACGACACTCCTGAACGCTTGAAGATCGCGAACTCGTCGGCCGGAATCATCGGCGCGGTGATCGCCAGGTCGGACGTGATCGGCCGAAGGGCGCCGCCGCTGGGCGACTCGCAATAGACCCGCTCCGGCAAGTGCTCAAGACTGCGCCCATACAAATGGAGATGGATCGCTTGGCCGGTTCCGGTGATGGCGATGGCATGAAAGGCGCGATGACCGAGCCGACACACCTTGCCGGCGGTCACGTCCATCCCGCCATCGGGCTGCAAGGTTCCCCATCCGGCCTTCGATCCATCGTCGGTGCGAGCATAAATGTCGTTGTGCTCGCAGCCTTGGATACCGGCGATCACCGCCCAGGTGGTGTGATCGTGGACCTTCGATTTGAACCCCGGCATTTCCGACGAGACATAGAGCGCGAACCTAAGATCCGGATCTTCGCTCAGCCGGTACATCCCGCCGTCAAGAGCCGTGCCAGGCGGAAAGTGACCCGCAGGAAACAGATCGGTCCGCGCCGCGAGCCGGAGCAGAATCTTGCCGACCGTATCGAGAAGTTCCGGCTCCGGCGGATGCCACGACTCGGCATCGCGGACCCGCGCCATGGCATCGGCTACGGCGCGGGCGCGCTCGACCCAAATCGCGGTCATGGTCTGCGACCGTAGGGTGCTAGGCCGTGAGGTCCCAACCCATCTTCTTCAAGGCCACAATGCTCGTCGCAAACTTTTCTGCGCGCTCCTGGTCGGTAACGATCTCGAGCATCGACGGTCCCGAATAGTTGATCGAACGGAACGTATCGGCGATCGCCTTGAAGTCGATCTTGCCGTTTCCTATCGCGACTTTGCGGATGTCCGGCATGGCGACGTCGGCGACGTGAACCAGCTTGATACGGTCCATCATCAGGCGCAGGTCCTCGGCCGGATTGCAGCCGGCAATGACAGCGTTCGCAACGTCGTAGTTCATGCCGACGCGCTTATCGCCGATCTTGTTCAGCGCCTCAACGATGTGCTTCACGGTCGGCAGGAACGTGTACTGGACGTTCTCGACCAAGAGCTGCGTTCCGACCGCCTCAGCCTGATCGGCCAACATGCGCAAGCCTTCGGCGAACCAATCGAGCAACCACTCGAACGGCGGCCGGAAGTACGCATGGACGGCGCCCGGCAGAACCAGCACGTACGGGATCTTCCACTCGCCGGCGAGATCGATGACTTGCTTGTACATTTCCAGCGTCGCCTTCCGGATTTCGGGCAGGACGCTGTTCATGTTGTTGTCGTTCAGCGGGAAGCACAGCGAGGTGATGGTCAGCCCGCGATCCTGCACCTGGCGAAAGAAGTCGCGGCGCTCGGCGGCGGTTTTCTCGGCCGGCCAGAAGTGCGGCGGAAAGATGCAAAGCTCGAAACGACGAAAGCCCTGCTTCGACAAGAGGTCGAGGCTATCAATCGCCGAGTGGCTGTAGATGTACGACATCGTGCTGGTGCCGAGAGGGTAGCCGGCCATGGGAATCGTCCTTTCTCGCTAGTTGAGCTGCGACGGCCGTGCGCCGTCGAAGCGATCGATGGAAAACGGGGTGATATCGTAAGACATCTTGCGGCCGCACAGGTTCTCCGCGACCAAACGGGCACAGGCCGGGCCGAGCGACATCCCGGCGTCGGCGGTGATGGCGAGATGGTAGCCGGGAACCTTGCGGACTTCGCCCAAGATCGGCCGTCCATCGGTGCGCAGGTTCACGCCGGCCCAGACTCGCATCAAGCGGAGATGCGCGACCCGCGGAACAATGAATTGCGCGACCCACATGTTGGATTGGATGCTGTCGCGTAGCGCCGTCATCGACCAGGTGGCGGGATCGAGATGCGCCGGCCAGCCGCCACCGATCAAGAGATTGCCGTTCGTCACCTGCTTGAACGTCAGGATGCGATCGACGTGATAGACGAGGTGCGAGACGAAGGGCTCGACCGGCTCGGTGATCGTGCCTTGGACGCAGCGCTGGCTGATCGGCAGGTCGATCCCGACCATCGCCCCGATCGACGCCGCAAAGGGTCCGGCAGCATTGACGAGCCGCTTGCACCGAATCGTGCCGCGGTTGGTGCGGGCGCGAAACCCGCCGTCGACGACCTCGATGCCGAGCAACTCGACTTCGCGCAGGATGCGGGCCCCTGCCGCCTCGGCACCGCGCGCCAAGGCCGGAACGGCCCGGGTCGGGTTGAGCTTGCCTTCGTTCGGGCAGTACTCGGCGCCGATGATCCGGTCCGAAAGATAGGGCGCCATGCGGCGAACCTCGGCGGCGCCGATAATCGCCACTTCGATGCCGCGTGATTTTTCCTGCCCGGCCTTCATGGTCAGGAACCGCATCTGATCTTCGGTCTCGGCGACCATCAGCCCGCCATTGGCGACCAGCTCGATGTCGTCATCGAGCTCGCCGGCGAGTTCCTTCCACGTCCGCACGCCTTCCATGAACAACGGCAACGTGTCGAGGCGACCCGCCAAGACGGCTTCGCTGTCGGATCGATAGAACGCGCCTTGGAGTTGGACGTGAAGGCTGCCGGCGTTGCGGCCGGAGGCCTGGGTGTTGAGGTCGCTCCGCTCGATGAGCATGACCTCGACGCCGTCGCGGGCGAGATAATAGGCGGTCGCACAGCCGACGACGCCGCCACCGACGATTAGGACATCCGTAGAGGCGTCGAGAGGACGCCGGGCATGAGCCGGGATGGTCACGACAGGCGCGTCCCGAGGCGGCTATTCGGCGACGGCGGCCTGTTTTCCCGGGAGAAGCCCTTCGGCGTCGAGACCGCGACGCAGCCGATCAAGATCGGCCCCGCCGAGCGTGAGCAACGGCAAGCGCGGATGGCCGCCCGGAAGCCCACGAAGATTCATCGCCGCTTTGAACGAGACGTAGATGTTGACGCCGGGCAGGTCGACGACGTCACGAAGCTTCCGCCCCGTAGCCTGCAGCTCGAGGGCCGCATCCATGTCGCCATCCATGGTGCGGTAGTACAAATCAGCCGCCGGCTTGCCCCAATAGTTGGCGTTGGCTTCGACGTACCCCGGGGAGCCGAGACGAAGCGCCGCGACCCCGTACTTGGACGCAGGCCCGATGAAGACCTTGATGCGCTTGCCGCACAGCGTAAAGGTCTTGTACCAGTTGTTGAAGTCCTGCGAGCTTTCCTTCAGCGCCACGACGTTGCGGATTTCGGCAAGGCGCTCCACCAACTCCGGCGGCAGCGAATAACCAGTCGCCGACGGGATGTTGTAGGCCATCATCGGAATATCGACCGCGTCCGAGATCGCTTGATAGTGCGCGATGAGATCCTCTGCACTCGGTTTGACGAACCACGGCGGCAGCATCAGCACGCCATCGCAGCCGGCATCCTTGGCGGCCTGGGCAAGTTCGATCGCCTCTTCGGTTCTGACCGCGCCGGCACCGCCGAGCACGACGGAGCGACCGCGGACGGCTTCGACGGCGAGACGCATGACGCGCTTCCGTTCGGCCATGGTCTGCGACCAGAACTCGCCGGTGCAGCCGTTGGCGACCAGCCCCTTGAGGCCGTACCCGACACAGAGATCGACATTGCGCCGATAAGCGGCCTCGTCGATTCCGCCCTTTGCGTCAAAGGGGGTGACGAGCGCGTTCCAGGGGCCATGCCAATCAACGTCGGGTTTCTTCATGGGGCTCTCGCACGTTTGAGGACAGGCGAGAACCTTAGGCGATCAATGCCCGGCTGTTAAGCCGAAATCGGGCCTGAAATCAGCGCCTGGTGGCGCGCTTTTCGTCCATTCAGACAAAGGAATCGGCGTGAAGATCGGCGGCCCGAATTCCGCTGGCTTCCAGCACCGCAGCGGTCGCTGCGACCATGGCTGGCGGGCCGGCGACATAGGCTTTGAAGCCGGTCAGATCGCGAAAATCGACCCCAACGACGTCGCAGACCATACCGGTGCGCCGGCTCGTCGTTTTCTTGGGTGCCGAGAGGACCGGGACATAGCGAAAATTGCCATGGGCTTTAACGAGGTCTCGGAAATGCTCCTCGAGATAAATGTCTGGCTCGTCGCGTGTTCCGAAATAGAGATGGATGTCCTGGCGCATAGTCTTCTGAAGCGCCGTCTCGACGATGGATTTGATGGGCGCCAAACCAGAGCCACCGGCGATGGCGAGCACCGGCCCGGCGTGGCGGTGGCGCAGCCACGAGCCGCCGTAGGGTCCGGCCACCGTGACGATTTCATTGAGCACTAGACGGCGCGCCACGTACGCGCTTACGCCATCGCCGCCGGTGTGACCGATATGGAATTCCAGGAAATCTTCGTCGGGCCGGCTGGCGATCGAGTAATCGCGAGCCGGCAAGGTCCCAAACGTCAGCGTCGCATGCTGCCCGGCGCGAAACTTCAGAGCGGGTCCGCCGTCCGGCGCAAGTCGAACAATTCGGATATCCGGCGTGGCGGCGGCCAAGCCGACGACTCGATACGCATGAGCCTTCGGCCGAGAGCCGCTCCGTGAATTCGTCACGATAGGATCCGGATATCGAGGACGCGGTGCTTAATGCGCCATGAAAACCGGGACCTCGGCGGACACCAAGATATGGTTGGTCGCACCGCCGAAGATCATCTGGCGAAGTCGGCTATGGGTGTACGCGCTCTTGATCAGAAGATCGGCGCCCACTGCCGCCGCCTCGGCCAAAATCGCGACGCCCACAGTGCGTCCGTCGGCCGTGACATCCAGGGTGGTCGCTTCGATGCCGTTGCGGCTCAAATGTCGTGCCGCTTCGATGCCGCTAGGGCCCGACACCATGCCGTCGCGAATCGTCAATACGACGACTTTCTTGGCAAGGCGCAGCAACGGAAAGGCCAGCGTCGTCGTGCGTGCCGACTCGGTAGATCCGTTCCAGGCAATGACGACCGTCTCGCCCAAGGTGCGGAGCGGCGTCGGCGGCGAGATCAGCACAGCCCGACCGGCTTCGAACAGCGCCGTCTCGACGGTCGCGGTCGCGGGACGGTCGGCTTCTTTGCCCGGCCGTCCGGCCACGATGATGTCAAAGACGCGCCCACGACGGCCAAGCTCGTCGAGGCCGGAGATCGGCTCCTCGAGCCACGCCGAAGACGCTTCGTCGCTCGGCCGCATCGCTGGGCCCCGCGGAATGCCATGACCTTGCATGAAGGCCTCGAACCGGTCCTTCATGCGTCGCGAGTGCTCCTGGTCCTGGGTCTTGAAACTTTCGATCAGCATGGGCGTGACAATCGTCCCTTCCCAGGCCCCGACATCGGGCAACTCGGGACGGACGTGCACGCCTTCGACATAGGAGCCGAACCGGAGGGCGAGAAGCAACGCGGTCTCTAGCTGGGAATCGAGGCCCGGGCTTTCTTCGAGCGGTACGAGGATCGTTTTCACGCATGTCCTCCGGTTTCTGGCGTCAAAGTATCCGATCCGGCGGGGGCCGGCCGCAAGTCTTTTGGCGCAAACCGGCCGCTTCAGAATTTGTTAACAGCCTGCGCCTAGGTTCGAGACTGCCGGTCAAGCCATTGACTGTCGATAGCGCGAAGGAAAGACGGCAGTCGATCAAAGGAGCATGCCATGATGCAGCGCATCTCCTTCGGAATCGTCGTGATGTCCGCCACCGCGGCAGCGACAGCGAGTGACGGCCAATCGCCAGGTCCCGCCATGTGCGGCAACCGCGGCGAAATTCTGTCGGCTTTGGCGTAACGCTACTCCGAGGCCCCCCCAACTCGCAAGGCCTCAGCAACACCGGTCATGGTCTCGAGGTCATGGTCTCGACCAACGGCAGCTGGAGCATTCTTCTGACCGGACCCAACGGCCGGTCGTGTCTGGTCGCCGCGGGCGATTCCTGGCAGCAGCTTCCCGTCCAG
>SHVU01000020.1 GCA_009691105.1 Rhodospirillales bacterium | reverse complement strand
GGCGACGAGCTTTTCGTTGACTTGATTCATGTCTCGACCGAAGGTCGGCGCCGTTTCGGGCCCGTATTCGTCGACGTTGTAACGCGCTACCTGACAAAGGACGGATCACGATGACTGCCGCCAACGACGCCGCGATCGTCGATACCGTGAAGGCCTACCTCGCCGAAGACTGCGGTCTGGCGCCCGAGGACGTCGACGCGGACACGCCGCTGTTTTCGTCGCGCCGGCTCGATTCGATCGATATCCTGAAGCTCGTCGCCTTCATCGAACAGCAGTTCCGCTTCAAGGTCTCGGCGCTGGACGTCACGGTGGAGCGGTTCGATACCTTGGGACGCATCGCGCGCTTCGTCGGATCCCGGATCGCGTCCGCGACCTAGTCGAAGCGGCGTCGCCTCGTGACCTCCCAACCTGTGACCAAGGCTCGTGCCGATCTGGCGCTATCGCCGAAGACGATCGGCCTAATAGCCGTCCTCCTCGTCGTCGCGGCGGGGCTGGTCTTGGGCGAGTATTTCACCCAACGCTCGACCCTCATTCGTACGCCCGCCGGCGTTGTGCCGCTGACGGCCGATATGTTGCCGCTGGCGCTTCCGCCGACAGCCGGCGATGGCCTGGGCGTGGTGTTGCCGAACCGCGGCGGCACCGAACGCATGGTTCTCGACCTGGTTCTGGAGGGTGAGGCCTTTGCCACGTCGCCCTCGGTCGTGCCCGAGGTCACGCATCGCAACCTCGCGCTGGGTCCGACCAGTCCCTATTGCCGTCGATCCACCTCTGACCAGTGGCTGCAGTGCCACGTTCCCCTCGAAAAGGGAGCCCGCGAAGACACCGTCTGGCTGGCCGCCGCCGATCCCGCCGTCGCGGCGCGGATCGCCGAGATTTCGGTGCGGGTCGTCAAAGCCACACGGGCGACGCCGCTTGGCACCGGCACGGTAACGTGGGTCGCCCTCGCTCTCGCCGTCGCGATCCCGATCTTGTGGGTCCTTCATCGTCGGCGGGCGCTGGCGGAATGGGTCATCGTTGCCTTGGCGGCGGGAATCATCGCCGCCTTACAGCCGGGCTTTACGCTCGCGCTCTTCGTGTTTTTGGCGGCGCTGTTCCTGGTCGGGCGGCGGATGCAAGCCATAACCGATCGTCGCGGGGGCCTGCTCGTTTCGGCATTTCTCGCGACCGTGGCGTTCCTGGCTGCGTTCAAATACGGCCCGCTCGCCATTCGCGACATCTTTCCCGATATCGGCGGGCTCAATCTTTTGCTGCCGCTCGGGATTTCCTATTTCGTCGTTCGCCTGATCGACACGCAATTCCGCTTTTATCGGGCCGAGCTCGCCGCCGTCACCTTTCGCGAATATCTGGTCTACATGGTGTTTCCGCCGACCATTCCGGCGGGGCCCTTGGATACGCTTCCGGGCTTTCATGAGCGGCGCCTGGAGCGGATCGGCCGCGATGACATTGCCTATGGGCTCGCCCGTATCGGCATCGGGATCCTGAAGAAAATCCTCATCGTCGATTCCGTCCTCGGGCGGTGGCTGTATCACCCGCTGCACGGCGCTTTTTGGCACGCGACCCTCGATCCGGAATTTGTCTCGGCAATCGATGTCCTGCGCTTCTCGATCCTCGCCCTCTTGATCATCTACCTCGACTTCTCGGCCTATTCCGACATCGCCATCGGGCTCGGCCGGCTCATGGGCTACCGGGTTCCCGAGAACTTCAATTGGCCGATATTGGCCCGCAACGTCCGCGACTATTGGCGGGGCTGGCATATGTCGATGACGGACTGGTGCGTCCGCAACGTCTACTTCCCGTTGACGGTCTCGACCCGAAACGCCCTCGTGCCGCTCTACGCCACCTTCATGGTCGTGGGGCTGTGGCACGCGCTCGATCTCACATGGTTCGTCTGGAGCCTTCATCACGCCACGGGTTTGGCTTTTCTGGCCTGGCTCGGCAGCCGGCGCCGGTCAAAGGTTGCGGCCCTGAGCTGGTTACGCCGTCCCCTTGGGATTGCCGCGACCCTTCTGTTCGTGGCCTGGGGCCATACCCTGGCCTCGCTGACCGATCCTTGGACCGCCTTCACCCTCTATGGGAAAATCCTGCAAATCCCCTTGTTGCTGTTGGGCTTAGCGCCCTGACCTTCGGCCGTTTCTTTGCGAAGGCCGATCAAACCGTCTAAGATCAGCGAATCCATGGGTCCGGCGATGTGCCGGGCGGGAGAGGATACGATGCCGACGGTTCTTGGCGTCTCGGCGAGCCTGCGCAACGCCCGCTTCGGGTTGGGAAGCGACATGTTGGTTCGCGAGACAAAAGCGCTCGCGAGCGAAGAAGATTTGTTCCGCTTCCTCAACGACCAGACCCGTCTTCGCGTCGACGATCTGTTCTCGGCCGGACGGCGCGACAAGCGTCCCTTCGACGAAGTCTATGCCAACCTTCGCAAGCTCAAGGGCGATCGTGGCCTGAGTAATTCCGAGGCGGCGCTGGTAGCCGGCCTCTGGGGCGCGCATCGGGTCGGAGCCGATATCGCACATATCGGGCTCGCTCCCTATTTCCCGATGACCGGCGAATCGCGCCATCTCGATCAGCTGCGCGCCGTCATCCTCGCCGCCGATGCTATTTTGTTGTCCGGTCCGGTCTATTTCGGCGACCGCGGCTCGCTCGCTCAGGAATTCATCCAATTCTTGCGTGAAGACAAAGTCGTCGCCGCCCATATCCGCGACCGCGTCTATGGCGGCATCGCGTCGGGCGCCAAGCGCAACGGTGGTCAGGAAACGACGCTGATCTATCAGCTCGTCGACATGACCAACATGAACATGCTTGCCGTCGGCAATGACAGCGAAACGACGTCCCAGTACGGCGGCACCATGGTCGCCGGCGAAGTCGGCATGTCGGCCGACGACACCTATGGCCTCAAGACCTCGATCGGTACCGGCCGGCGCATCGCCCGCGTCGCCAAAATGCTCGAGAACGGCCAACGCAACGCGCTTAAGGACAAGGTCAAGATTGCGATCTGGCTTCTTCAGGACGCCGCGAATCATCACGGCCGCGAGATGATCCTGAAGCTGTGCCGCGAAGTCGAAGCCAAGAACCCGGCGGTCGCGTTCCGACTCTTCGATTTCACGACCGAAGAAGTCTATCGCTGCATCGCCTGCGACGTCTGCCCCGTGTCACTGGGACCGAGCGAGGAATACCGCTGCATCATCAAGGCCGAACGCGATGCGTTCCATAACCATCACGAAGGCTTGATCGACTCCGACGCCATCCTGACCGCGGCCTATAGCCCGGTGGATCGCTCCGAAGTTCACACGACTTATCAGCGCTTCATCGAGCGCACCCGGTACTTGCGCCGCGACAACTATGTGCTTGGTGACTCCCTCGTCGCGCCGCTCGTGATCAGCGAAGTCAATTCGAACCAGAACCTGCACGTCCGGATGATGACCTCGCTGCTGCGCCATCACACGGTTCTCCATCACCCGCTGATCGGTTTCGAGCACGAAGGTCGTGTCCTGAATTGGGATAATATGGTCGCGCAAGGACTGTCCTTCGCGGCCGCCGCGGCGCGCCTGACGGCGGGTCGTTTGGCCCAGGATCCGGCCGAGGTCGACGCTCGGGTCTATCGCCCGGTCGGTTACGTCATTTCGGCCGAAAAGCAGCGTCAGGACGAAAAGGCGGGAAAACTGGCCGAAGTCGATAAAGAGCGCCGCGAGGCCTTGGCGCGAGACCGCAAAACCCGCATCGCGTAAGGGGCGCCCGCGGCGCCCCACGCCAACTAATCGGTATCCGTCTTCAGGGCGGCGAGAAACGCCGACTGCGGGATCTCGACCTGGCCGAACTGGCGCATCTTCTTTTTGCCGGCCTTCTGCTTGTCGAGAAGCTTCCGTTTCCGGCTGATGTCGCCGCCGTAGCACTTGGCGGTGACGTCCTTGCGCATCGCGCTGATGGTTTCGCGCGCGATGACGTTGCCGCCGATCGCCGCCTGGATGGGGATCTTGAAGAGCTGGCGTGGAATCAATTCTTTGAGCTTGGCGCAGATCGTCCGGCCACGCGATTCCGCATGGCTGCGGTGCACGATGAAGGCGAGCGCATC
This sequence comes from Rhodospirillales bacterium, assembly GCA_009691105.1. Taxonomy (GTDB): domain Bacteria; phylum Pseudomonadota; class Alphaproteobacteria; order Rhodospirillales; family SHVU01; genus SHVU01. The sequence goes on along the minus strand of SHVU01000020.1, from coordinate 29,166 downwards.
GACCGCCTCGCTGTTGACCAGGATCGACACTTTGACCAGATCGGCCTCCGCGTAGCCGTCGATCTCGTAGTCGAAGCTCGCGTAGCCCCGCGACACCGACTTCAAGCGATCGTGAAAATCGAAGACCACTTCGTTCAGCGGCAGGCGATACACCGCCATGGCGCGGCGGCCCGAGAACGTCAGCTCGACCTGCTGGCCGCGCCGGTCGGTGCACAGCTGCAAGACGGAGCCGAGGTGCTGATCGGGCGCCATGACCGTCGCCTTGATCCAGGGTTCTTCCAGCCGGGTGATCTTGACCGGGTCGGGCATGTCGGCCGGGTTGTGCAGCTCGATCATCGTCCCGTCGGTCTGGTAGATTTGATAGACGACGCTCGGCGCGGTCGCGATCAGTTCGAGACGAAACTCGCGGTTGAGCCGCTCCTGAATGATTTCGAGATGGAGCAGCCCGAGGAACCCGCAGCGATAACCAAGCCCAAGGGCGGCGGAACTTTCCGGCTCGTAGGTAAAGCTCGCGTCGTTCAAATGCAGCTTGGCGAGTGAATCGCGCAACAGTTCGTAGTCGGCCGCGTCCACCGGGAACATCCCGCAGAACACCACCGGCAGCGACGGCTTGAAGCCCGGGAATGGCTGGGCCGTCGGCTTCTTGTCTTCGGTGATGGTGTCGCCGATGTTCGTTTCGGCGACGGTGCGGATGCTGGCGGTCAAGTAGCCGACCTCGCCAGGCCCGAGTTCGTCGACGGGCTGGGGCTTTGGCGTAAACACACCGACCTGCTCGACCTGATGGATGGAGCCGCTTCCCATCATCCGGACCTTCATGCCGCGTTTGAGGCGACCGTCATGAAGGCGGACCAGAATCATGACGCCGAGGTACGCGTCGTACCAACTGTCGACCAGCAACGCTTTCAACGGCGCCTCGGCGTCGCCCTTCGGCGGCGGCAGACGCTTGACCAGCGCTTCGAGAACGTCGTGGACACCGACGCCGGTCTTGGCCGAAATCGGAATGGCGTCGGCGGCCGACAGCCCGATGACCTCTTCGATCTGTTCCTTGATCCGATCCGGCTCGGCGGCGGGCAGATCGACCTTGTTCAAAACGGGGACGATCTCGTGGCCGGCCTCGATGGCGAGATAGGCGTTGGCGAGCGTCTGGGCCTCGACGCCTTGGGTGGCGTCGACCACCAGGAGCGAGCCTTCGCAGGCCGCCAGGGACCGGCTGACCTCGTAGGAGAAATCGACGTGCCCGGGCGTATCCATCAGGTTCAGCTGATAGGTTTCGCCGTCCTGGGCCTTGTAGGCCAGCCGCACGGTCTGGGCCTTGATGGTGATACCGCGCTCGCGCTCGATATCCATGGAATCGAGCACCTGGGACCGCATTTCGCGCGCGGTCAGCCCCTCGCAGTGCTCGATCAGACGATCGGCGAGGGTCGACTTGCCATGGTCGATGTGGGCGACGATGGCGAAATTGCGGATCAGCTTGAGCGGCGTCATCGCGGGCTTCTACCAGCCCCACGCCGCGAACGCCACCCCGGCTTTCGAAGCCCCCTGGCGTCAGAAGGGGAGCGGCGAGACCCCGAAGATATAATGGTGAACGATCAGCAGGACGATATAGAGGCCGACCCTGCCCAGAAGGCGTCCGGCGCCGATTTCGCCCACCGCCAAATGGTTCCGACCGGCGGCGATCGCCGCGAACGGCAAGTTCGACGTCCGGGCTGCGAAGTTCTCCCAGGCGGCGCCGAGCGCGACGGTTTTCTTGGCGTCGATCATGCGCGTCCCGATCAAGGCCAGGGCCGCCATGCCCCCGAACAGGACCAGTGCCGAGCCTTCGCCGTTGCTCACCATGTGGGCGATGGCCCAGAGCGCCGTGCCCCAAAGGAACGGATGGCGGGTGATGCGAAAGATGCCGACGGCGCCCGCCGCGAGAAGCTTTTGATCCGCTCCCACCGCGGTTGGGTTCGGCGAGGCCAGTCCGACGACATACAGGATCGATGCCGGCGCGATCAGGACGACAGCGATCCAGTGGTGGGTTTGGGTGGCGTCCCACAGCGGGAAGGTCGGGGCGTGGCGATAGGCGTAGATGATCCAGACGAACAGGACGAGCGAGAGCAGCGAATAGAGTCCGAGGTAAGCCTTCTCGCCGAGTTTGGCGATCAAACCGGCGCGGAGTCCGGTCGACGAAATCGCGAAGTGGCTGACGATCATGGCGGCGACGGCAACGACGAGCTCGGTCAACGTTCCAGTCATAGCGATCCCACTATTCGGCGGGCTCCGCCAGCCCGTGCTGGCGGCAGGCCGCGAGCAGCGTATTACGCAACAAGCACGCGATGGTCATCGGTCCGACTCCGCCCGGCACCGGCGTGATGGCGCCGGCGACACGACGCGCGGATTCGAAATCGACGTCGCCGACGATCTGCGTCTTGCCATCGGCACCGGGCAGTCGGTTGATACCGACATCGATCACCACCGCGCCGGGCTTGATCCATCCGCCTTCGACGAAGCGCGGCTTGCCGGTGGCGACGACCAGAATATCGGCGGCGCGACATTCGGCCGGAAGATCGCGGGTTCGGGAATGAACTTGGGTCACGCTGCAGCTCTCGCTCAGCAAGAGCCCCGCCATGGGACGTCCGACGATCGCCGAGCGACCGACGACGACAGCCTTGAGCCCGGCGAGCGACGGGCGCTCGCCCTTGATCAGCATCAGGCAGCCTTGGGGTGTGCAGGGCACGAACGCGCCGCCAAGATGTCCAGACGCCAGCCGTCCGGCGTTGACGGGATGGAACCCATCGACGTCCTTCGCCGGATCGAGAGCATCGATCACGGCCTCGGCGCGGATCTGCGACGGCAATGGCAGCTGCACGAGGATTCCGTTCACGGCGGGATCGGCGTTCAAGCGCTGCACCAGAGCTAAGACCTCAGCTTCGCGGACGTCGGCCGGCAAGCGATGGTCGATGGCCCGCATGCCCGCGGCCTCGACCTGCTTCGTCTTGCTGCGGACGTAGGCGCGGCTCGCCGGGTCATCGCCGACCATAACCACCGCCAGCCCCGGGGCTTGTTGGGTGCGCTCGACCACGGCGGCAACCCCGCGGGCGATGGTGGCTTGCAGCGTGGCGGCGACAGCGCGGCCGTCGATAAGAGTGGCGTCAGTCACGGCTCGTCTCGAGGGTTTCAATGCTGGACGTCAGCGTCGCGGCGTCGCCCTGGACCAGGATGGTCTTGGACCGCGCCGTCTCGCCGCGGACGACGTCCAGTCGCGACTTGGCGACGCCCCAGAGCTCGGCGAGGAAAGACACGAGTTCGGCGTTGGCTTTGCCCCGTTCGGGCTGGGCGGCGATCTGAACTTTGAACGCAGCGCCGCCGGGGCTGATGCCCAACCAGCGGTTCCGGGCTGCTTTCGGTCTGACGTCGATCCGGACCAAGAGGCCGCCGTCGGTAGGGCTGAGACGGCGAGCGCCGTCAGACAATGCGGAGGATAAGGCGGGCCAGAACTTCCTGGATCGCCCAGAGGATGAGCATCAGAGCGATTGGCGCAATGTCGATTCCGCCCAAGTTGGGCAGGATGTTGCGCAACTGGCGAAACGCTGGCTCGGTTATCCGATAGATGAAATCGCCGATGGCATAGACGATGCGGTTCGAGGTGTTGACCATCCCGAACGACACCAGCCAGCTCATGATCACGGCGGCGATGACCACGATCATATAGAGATCGATCGCCTTGATGATGAGGTGGAGGAGGGGAACGAGGATGACGTCCATACCGAAAAACCACGTACCATATCGAGAATAGGGCCGGCCGCCACCCTAGCTTTGGGACCCCGGCGGTGCAAGGGCGGGCCACCTCAGAGCGCGCCTTGACAGCCTGGAAACACGCCACCCATTATCCGGCCGCGACCGTGGGGCCGTAGCTCAGCTGGGAGAGCGTCGCGTTCGCAATGCGAAGGTCAGGGGTTCGATCCCCCTCGGCTCCACCATTCGCCTTCGCCCGATCCGCCGCGCCGCAAGGCGCGGCGGCGGCGCTTCAGGCGTCTTCTTCGATCCGCTCCATGTCGTCGTCGGAGAGGCCGAAGTGATGGCCGATCTCGTGGATCAGCACATGGCGGACGACGTGGGCCAGGTCCTCGCCGGTCTCGCACCAGTAATCCAGGATCGGACGGCGGTAGAGGAAGATCATGTCGACGTCGTGGGGAACGTCGGACAGGCTTTTGTCATCGAGGGCCACGCCTCGATAGAGGCCGAGAAGATCGAACGGACTTTCGAGCTTCATCTCGGTTTCGGTTTCGGCGTCGGGAAAGTCGTCGACCCGGATGACGATGTCGCCGACCTTGGCGCGAAGCAGGGCCGGGATCGTCGCCAGCGCGGTGCGCGCCAGGGCAGCGATCTCGTCGGAACTCGGTGCGGTGATCTCGGCGTCGGCCATCCGCCGACTGTAGCGTAAGCGGCGGGGAAGCGTCGATTGGGCGACGGTCGCCGCGTTAGGTGCGGGTCATCACTTCTTGGCGGGCGTTGTAGACGGCGGCACTCAAAATGATCGCGCCGCCGGCCCAGAGCCACGGGCTGGGAACCTCGGAGAACGCGAGGTAGCCGAAAATGGCCGCGAAGATCAGCTTCGAGAATTCGAGCGGCATGACCGCGGTGGCGTCAGCGAGCGCGAAGGCGCGCGCCAGTCCGAGGTGCCCGATGGTGGCACCGAGAGCCACGCCGATACACGCGGCGAGTCCCACCGGCGTCGGCGTCGTCCAGACGAACAGCGCCGGACCCAAGGTCATGGGCGTCACCATGACCCCCATGTAGAAGAGAATGGTCTCGGCCCGGTCGGTCCGCGACAGCGCCTTGGTCAGCAGCATTTCGCCGGCAACGAAAGCCGAGGCCATCAGGACGAGAAGCGACGGGCCCGACAGCGTCGTGCTTCCCGGCCTGAGGATTAGCAAGGTGCCGCCGAAGCCGATGACGACGGCGGCGGCACGACGCAGGCCGACCTTTTCGCCGAGAAACAATGCCGCGCCCAGGGTCGCAAACAGTGGCGCGGTGAACGTCAGCGCCGCCGCTTCGGCCAGCGGGACATAAGCCAGGGCCGTGAAGTAGCCGAAGAGCGCACCGACGCTGACCGCGGATCGCCAGAAATGCGCGCCGACACGCTGGGTGCGAAGGGCCTGGCCGCCGGCGCGGAGCACCCACGGCAACATGAAAAGCCCGCCGAACAGACTTCGAAAGAAGCCGATCTCGAGGGGGTGCACGTAGAAGGACGCGGTCCGGATCATCATGGCCATGGACGAGAAGCCGATGGCCGCGACCATCATCCAGGCCGTTGCGCGAACCGGCGCCGGGAGGCTGGTCCAGCGGAGGACGAGGGCGCTCATGCTTGGCTCAGTCGGCGTCGCTGAGGGCGCGACGGGCCTGGGCGGCCCGGGCCTCGTACTGGCCGATATAGAGAGTGGCGGCGAAAATCACCGCGGCGCCGATCCAGGTGTAGTGATCGGGCTCCTCGGCGAAGAATACAAACCCGAAGAAGGCGGCGATCGGCAGCTTGGCAAAGTTGAACGGCATCACCGCCGAGACCGGGGCGGCGGCCAGCGATCGCACCCAGGAGATCTGCGCGAGCATGGCCGCGAGCGCCACACCGACGAGCCAGCCGATGCTTTCCAGCGCCGGCCCGGTCCAGACGAAGGCTGCCGGCACCGCCGAGATTGGGACGGCGAAAGCCGCCGTCCACAGGACGATGACGTCGGAGGAGTCGGTGCGGGAGAGGGCGCGCAACGTCAGCGCACCGCTGGCGATGCAGAAGGTGGCGATGAGGGCGATCCAGGCCGGCGCCGAAATTACCGCAATGCCGGGCCTCAAGATGATCATGGCGCCGATGAAACCGACGGCGATCGCGCCCAGACGGCGCGGATCGAAGCCTTCACGGAACAGGAAGATGGCGACAATGCTGGAGAAGACCGGCGACAGGAACGTCAGCGCGATCATGTCGGCCATGGGCATCATGGCGACGGACCAGTACCAGAAGAACGGCCCGGTCGCGGCGAAGAGCGTCGCCAAGGCGTACATCTTGTAGCGCGTGATCCGCATCGCCGCGAGGCCGACCTGCCACAGCAGCGGCATCAGGAACGCTATGCCGAAGACATTGCGGAAGAAGACGATCTCGAAAGGATGAAGATCGGCCGCCAAGTGACGGATGAAGATCGCCTGGGATGATAGGAAGAAACAGAACGACAGCATCCACAGCGGACCACGGACGGCGCCGGAGAGGCCCGAAGCCGTGGTCGAAGAAGCAGGGCTGGGCATCCGCCGACATTAGAGGGGTTCGGGCGTCGACGGAAGCCGGCGACCGACATGGCCGGGTTGCGTCGCCCGCCGCGGGTTCGCATACTTCTCGGCCTCGGGACCCGCCCCTCAAACCGCCAGGCCGTGACCAAACCGCTCTGGAAACCGACTGCCGACCGCGTCAGCGAAGCGACCGTAACGCGGTTCCTCGCGGCCCTTCACGCCGATTGGGGCGTCACGCTTGCCGATACCCGCGCCCTCTATCGTTTCTCGGTCGAGGCGCCGGAGAAATTCTGGGTCTCGCTGAAAGATTTCGCCGGCGTCATCGCCGGGACCTGGGGCGAGACCGTGCTGGCCGACGCCGACCAGATGCCCGGCGCCCGGTGGTTCCCCAACGCCACGCTGAACTACGCCGAAAATCTTTTGCGCCGCCGCGATCACGCCGACGCCATCGTCTTCTGGGGCGAGGACACGATCCGTCGCCGGATTAGCCACGCCGAGCTCTACATCCAGGTCGCGGGCCTCGCCGGGGCCTTGCGCGCGGCAGGCGTCAATCCCGGCGATCGCGTCGCCGGCTACATGCCGAACACGCCGGAAGCGGTGATCGGGGCGCTCGCGACTCATGCCATCGGCGCGGTCTGGGCGTCCTGCTCGCCCGACTTCGGCGTCGCCGGCGTGCTCGATCGTTTCGGCCAGATCGCGCCCAAGATCCTGATCGCCTCCGAAGGCTATCTCTACAACGGCCAGGTCTTCGACCAGATGGAGCGGATCGGCACCATCGTCCGCGGCCTACCGTCGGTCATCGAAACGATCATCGTTCCGTATACGCGGGCCCAGCCGTCACTCGCCGGAATCCGTGGCGGCCAAATGCTCGCCGACGCCATCGCGCCGTATCTGTTGGAAGAGATCAGCTTCGTGCGGCGGCCGTTCAACCATCCGCTCTATATCTTGTTCTCGTCGGGGACCACGGGCGTGCCGAAGTGCATCGTCCACGGAGCCGGCGGAACGCTCCTCAAGCATCTCGCCGAACATCTTCTGCACTGCGACGTGAAGCCGGACGATCGGGTGTTCTACGCGACGACGACCGGCTGGATGATGTGGAACTGGCAGGTCTCGGCCCTGGCCTGCGAGGCGACGTTGCTTCTTTACGACGGCGCGCCGTTCCATCCCGATCCGAAGACGCTGTTTGATTTCGCTGATGCCGAGGCGATGACGTTGTTCGGGACCTCGGCCAAGTATCTCGATGCCGTCCGCAAGGCCGGTCTCGCCCCGATCGAAACCCATCGCCTCGACACGCTCCGGACGATCTGTTCGACCGGCTCACCGCTGGCGCCTGAAACCTTCGACTTCGTCTATCGGTCCATCAAGTCGGACGTTCACCTGGCTTCGATCTCGGGCGGCACGGATATCGTTGGCTGCTTCGTGCTTGGCGATCCGACCTTGCCGGTGTGGCGTGGCGAGATTCAAACCCGTGCCTTTGGCGTCGCCGTCGATGTCTTCGACGATACCGGCCAGCCGATCCGCAAGCAGAAGGGCGAACTGGTCTGCACGAAACCCTTTCCTTCGATGCCGGTCGGATTCTGGAACGATCCCGACGGTGCCAAATATCACGCCGCGTATTTCGAGCGGTTCCCCGGTGTCTGGCACCACGGCGATTGGGTCGAGCTGACCGATCACGACGGCATGATCATCTACGGCCGCTCCGACGCGACTTTGAAGCCGGGCGGCGTGCGGATCGGCACGGCGGAGATCTATCGTCCCGTCGAGCAGTTACCCGAAGTCGTCGAGAGCCTCGCCATCGGCCAGGATTGGGAAGACGACACACGGATCATCTTGTTCGTCGTGCTGCGCCCGGGGCTTAAGCTCGACACGTCGCTCATCGAGAAGATCAAGCGCCAGATCCGCGCCAACGCGACGCCGCGTCATGTCCCGGCGCGGATCATCCAGGTCGCTGACATCCCGCGCACCAAGTCTGGCAAGATTACCGAGCTTGCGGTGCGCGCCGTCGTCCATGGCCAGCCGGTGAAGAACCGCGAGGCACTGGCCAATCCCGAAGCCCTCGAGCACTTCAAGGATCGGCCCGAGCTTACGAGCTAGTCCGGGTCCGCTTTTTCTCTCGGATGCTCTCGGGCATGCCGAGATGCGGGATGGCCTTTCCGGACCGCGCCATGACCGGCCACCGGGATGAAAAGGGCGGCTCGGTCGTCGTCGGCGTCAGGCGCGCCTCGGACAAAAGCCATTCGCGAAACGCCACGACCTTCGGCCGGTCGGCGGTGGCTTCGGGGGCCACGGCGTAATAGGCAAACGGCCGTGACAGGCTGCTGATCGCGAAGGGTCTGACCAGCCGCCCCGCCGCCAAGTCGTGGGCGACAAGAACGCTGCGTCCCAGCGCCACGCCCTGGCCGTCGAGCGCTGCCTGAATCAGCATCGCCGAGTCGGTGAACATCGGACCGCGATCGGGTTCGATGCCGTGGACTTTCACCGCCTTCAGCCACATCCGCCATTCGTCCGGGCCGTCGTCGTGCAGAAGCGTGTGCAGGCGCAAGTCGTCGGGGTGGCGCAACGGCGGCGTTCCGTCGAGGAGCTTCGGGCTGCACACCGGAAAGACGTCTTCACTGAACAGGAATGTCGTGCGTAGTCCCGCATAGCGGCCGAGCCCGTACCGCAACGCGACGTCGACGGGCTCGCGGCTGAAATCGACGGTGTGGATCGACGGACTGATCAGAATATCGATCTCGGGATGGGCCTGGCGAAACCGCCCGAGGCGCGGCACCAGCCACTTGGTCGCGAACGACGGCAGTATCGACACGGTCAGACGCTGCGTGCCGCGGCTGTGGATGTGTTCGACGGCGCGTTCGAGGCGCTCGAGGGAATCGCGCACCGGGATGACCAGCTTTCGCCCGTCCTCGGTCAGGCCAAGCGAGCGGTTGAAGCGCTGGAACAACTGCACTTTCAGATAGGCCTCGAGCGCTTTGATCTGATGGCTGACGGCCGCCTGGGTGACGTTCAGCTCGCGCGCGGCGCGGGTAAAGCTGAGGTGGCGGGCCGCGGCCTCGAAGACCCGAAACGCGTTGAGCGGCAGGTGACCGGGCATGGCGCGGACCTATCGATAAGAAATACTAATGCGATTCATGAAAAACATATCGTTTGTGGGCCTACTGTCAACGGAGGATACGAGGGCAACTCATCTTGTAACACATGGGGATTCCAAGCTTCGAAGCAGGAGCAGACAGTCATGAGCGTCATAAACAGGGCTTATTCTCTCGGTCTCGCCGCATCGGTCGCCTCCAAGGCCCGGGCCGCAGTCCGCGGCCTTGTCGACCAAATCGCTCTCTGGGAAGACCGAGCCACCTCGCGCCACCGGCTTGGCCAGATCGATGACTGGATGCTGAAAGACGTCGGCCTGACGCGCGCCGACGTCGCCCGGGAGTCCGGCAAACCTTTCTGGCGGCCATAGCGACAGCCTCCCCGGGGCTGTGGTAGAGCGAAAGCGGGGCCTCGAGCCCCGCTTTCGATTTCGCCGCGGAGAAGGATCATGAAGCGCTCCTTCGTCGTCATCGTCCTCGGGGCCGGGGCTATCCTCGGCGTCGCGCTCGGAACGCGCCAAAGCCTCGGCCTGTTCCTTCCGGCGATGACCTCCGAGCTTGGCATGGGGCGCCAGACCTTCGCCTTCGCCATGGCGATCCAGAATCTGTTGTGGGGCGTCTTCCAGCCGTTCCTCGGCATGGTCGCGGATCGTTTTGGCGCGGGCCGGGTCGTGGCCGTGGGCGGCATCGTCTACGCCATCGGCCTCGTCCTGATGTCGAATGCGAGCGGTCCGCTGCTGTTGAACGTCGGCGGCGGAATTCTGATCGGCTTCGGTGTCGCCGCCGGTGGCTTCGCCGTGGTGCTGGGCGCGGTCGGACGTCTGGTGGCGCCGGAACGCCGCGGCATGGCGTTGGGAATCGCCAGCGCCGGTGGCTCTGTCGGTCAGTTCGCCATCGCGCCGTTCGGCCAGGCCTTGATCGAAGCCGCGGGCTGGCGCGGCGCGCTGCTGCAACTCGCACTGGTTTCGCTCCTGATGGCGCCGTTGGCCGTCTTCGTGGCCGGTCGTCCGTCGTCCGCCAATCCGGGCGGCGGCGAGGCGGTCAGTCTCAAGGCGGCGCTCGCCGAAGCCGCGGCCAATCCGAGCTTCCGGTATCTGACGCTCGGCTTCTTCGTCTGCGGCTTTCAGGTCGTCTTCGTCGCCGTCCATTTCCCGGCGTATCTCGCGGACTCCGGATTTCCGGCAACGCTTGGCGCGACGTCGCTGGCCCTGATCGGCTTTTTCAACATCATCGGGACCTGGGGCGCAGGCGCGCTCGGCGATCGCTTCTCGCGGAAATATCTGCTCAGCGCCTTCTACGCCGCCCGCGCCGTGGTCATCGCAATTTTCCTTGTCGCGCCGAAGACGCCGCTGACGGTGATGGTCTTCGCCGCCTCCGTCGGTCTTCTTTGGCTTGGCACCGTGCCGCTCACCAGCGGCCTTGTCGCCCATATCTTCGGCGTGCGCTACATGGGCACGTTGCTCGGGATCGTCTTCCTTAGCCACCAGCTCGGCAGCTTCGTCGGCGTGTGGCTCGGCGGCCTCGCCTTCGATCGGACCGGCAGCTACGACCTGGTGTGGTGGATCTCCATCGGCCTTGGGCTCGCTGCGGCGCTCATTCATTTGCCGATCGTCGAGCGGCCTTTGCGCTTGGCGCCGCGTCCCGCCTAACGCCGGTCTCGGTCATGCGGCTCTTCGTCGGTATCGCGCTTCCCGCCGATATTCATGATCGCCTCGACGAACTTCAATCGGGTCTTCCCGGCGCACGATGGGTGGCGCTGGAAGGTGCGCATATCACCCTGCGCTTCATTGGCGAGACCGACGGCGGACGCGCCGAAAATATTCACGAGGCTCTCGCCGACATCCTGGCCCTGGCCTTCGAGCTGCGGCTTTCGGGAATCGGCAACTTCGGCTCCGGGCGCAAGATGCGCGCCGTGTGGGCGGGGCTCGATCGTTCCGATGTCCTGATCCATCTCGCCGACAAGGTCGAATCGGCCATCGTCCGCGCCGGCTTCGAGCCCGAGCGCCGCAAATTCACGCCGCACGTGACCCTGGCCCGCCTCGATGGGGCGCCGGTCGAGGCGGTGGCCGAATACATCCAGCGCCACAACACCTTCGCGGCCGGTCCCTTTCCAGTTGATCAGTTCACGCTGTTCAGAAGCTTCATCGGCAAGGACGGCTCGCGCTATCAGGCGCTGGCCGATTATCCGCTGGTCGGGGGCGCGCCCTAGACCGTGAAATGGGTGCGGCGAATGTGGGCGAGAAGCCCTTCGCAGCCGGCCTCGATCAAGTCATAGACCCGATAGAAACCGTCGGCGCCGAGATAAGGATCGGGAACGTCCTGGCCAAGACCCGGCGCGTAATCAAGCAAGAGGCCGAGACGGCTTTCCGCGCCGGCCGGACAGAGCCGCGCTAGGTCGCGGTGGTTTTGCCGGTCCATGGCGACTACATAACGGAAGCGTTGGAAGTCGGCGGCCTTGGCTTGGCGCGAGCGGAACGACGTCAAATCGATGCCGCGCTCGCGTGCCGTTGCGATCGAACGAGGATCGGGCGGATCGCCGAGGTGAAAGCTGCTCGTCCCGGCCGAGTCGGTGATGATCCGATCGGAAAGATTGTCGCGCGCCCCCAGGCCCCGAAAGATTCCAAGCGCCGTCGGCGAACGACAGATGTTCCCGAGACAGACGAAAATGACGCCGACGTCGGTCGTGTTTTTTGCGTTCGCCATGGATGGATTATCATGAACCCGGATCGCTCCGACAAGATGGAGCCGACGCGTCGCCCATGAAAATTCCGAACACCGGTACGATCGTTGTCCTGACCGGGGCCGGCATCTCGAAAGAGTCCGGCCTCAGCACCTTTCGCGACGCCGACGGAATTTGGGCGACGGTGCGGATCGAGGACGTGGCGACGCCCGATGCCTTCCGCCGCGATCCCGACCGCGTCCACGCTTTCTACAACGCGCGGCGTCGCCGGTTGCTTTCGGCGGAGGTGCACGCCAATTCCGCTCATGCGGCGCTCGACCGTCTCGAGATTGAATGGCCGGGCGAGGTCCTGATCGTTACGCAGAACATCGACGATCTCCACGAACGCGCCGGCAGCCGGAACGTCATCCATATGCATGGCGACATGCTCAAAGCGCGCTGCGCGCCGTGCGGCCATGTCGTGGCCTGGCGCGACTATCTGCCGGAGTTCCTGCCGACGCCGCATCCAAGTTGGCGAACCACGGGCTGGCTCAAGCGCAGCCCGTGGTTCGAGGCCGAGCTGGTCCCGGATTTGTGGCGGCGGGTAAAGAAGATGCTCGCCGCCTAGCTCCTACGACTTTCGGGCGTTCTTTGCCGCCGCGGCCAAGCGAAGGCGCAAGGCGTTGAGCTTGATGAAGCCTTCGGCATCGCGCTGGTCGTAGACCGAGTCGGCCTCAAACGTGACAATGTCCTGGCGATAGAGGCTGGTCGGTGACTTCCGGCCGGCAACGATCACCGAGCCGCGATAAAGCTTCAGCCGTGCCGTACCGTTGACGTTCGTCTGGCTGGCGTCGATCGCCGCCTGCAGCATCGTTCGCTCCGGTGAGAACCAGAAGCCGTTGTAAACGAGCTCGGCATAGCGCGGCATCAGTTCGTCTTTCAGGTGAAGAGCGCCGCGATCGAGCGTGAGACTCTCAACGGCGCGGCGCGCGTAGTGCAGCAGAGTGCCGCCCGGTGTCTCGTAGACGCCGCGGGATTTCATGCCGACGTAGCGGTTCTCGACCAAGTCGAGGCGGCCGACGCCATTGGCGCCGCCGATCTTATTGAGTTGCGCAAGCAAGGCGGCAGGTCCGAGTTTCTTGCCGTCGACGGCGACAGGATCGCCGCCTTCGAATTCAACTTCGACATAGGTGGCGCGGTCGGGCGCTTTCTCAGGCGCGACGGTCATCCGGTACATCGACTGATCGGGCTCGATCCACGGATCCTCCAGCGCTTTTCCCTCGTAGGAAATGTGCAGGAGGTTCGCGTCCATGGAATAGGGCGGCTCGCCCGCCTTATCGACGGCAATCTGGATCTGGTGTTTGCGCGCGTAATCGAGCAGCGCGGTGCGCGAATTCAGCTCCCACTCGCGCCACGGCGCCACGACATGAATGTCAGGCTTCAACGCGTAATAGGTAAGCTCGAAGCGGACCTGGTCATTGCCTTTGCCGGTCGCGCCATGGGCGACGGCATCGGCGCCGACTTGCTTGGCGATCTCGATCTGACGCTTGGCGATCAAGGGTCGGGCGATGGAGGTGCCCAGCAGGTACATCCCTTCGTACAGCGCGTTGGCGCGGAACATCGGGAAGACGTACTCGCGGACGAATTCGTCCTTCAGGTCCTCGATGAAGATCGATTTGACGCCCAGCAGCTCGGCTTTCTTGCGGGCCGGTTCCAGCTCCTCGCCCTGGCCGATGTCGGCCGTGAAGGTGACGATCTCGGCGCCGTAGGTTTCCTGCAGCCATCGAAGGATGACCGAGGTGTCGAGCCCACCGGAATAGGCGAGCACGATCTTTTTGACGGCGCTTTTCTTAGCCATGACGAGACCTCATGTGGGGGAAAGCCGGGAACGCGGCGGAGTATAAGAGAACACCAGTCGCGAACAAGCCGCGCCGGACCGTTTTCTCGAGGACTAGACCCGGGGCCGCCTCAGGTACGGGTGCTTATTTCCGGGCGGTCTTGTCGGCCGTCCAGGCGGTGACGATGTCGCGAACCCGGTTGCGTGCCGGATCCATGGTTTGCTCATGGTTCGGACGCTTCGCGGTCAACTCGACCACGTAGCCGTTCGGATCGCGGAAATAGATCGAATCGATGAAGTGATGATCGGAGATGCCGCGCGTCTCGATGCCCTGGGCTTTGCCTTTTTCCATCATCGGCTTCAGCACGGCCGGCTCGACCTCCAGCGCAATATGGAGGTCGTAGTCGTGCTGCTTCTTGAACTCGAAGGGCTGGTCGGGGGCCTCGAAGAAGGCGAGGAAGGAGCCGTCGCCCATGCGGAAGAACGTGTGCAGGACCTTGGTCTCGCGGCCGGTCTTGGTCTCGTTGATTTCGAGCGCCCCGGCGAGTTCGAGGCCCAGAAAATCCTCGTAGAAGCGGCGCGTCTCTTCGGTGTCACGGCAACGATAAGCGTTGTGATGAAGGCCCTTGATCATGGTGCGCCTCATCTCACGAGCGCTCATTTGAGCTGCGATTTTACGTAGGTGATGTAGCCGCGGACGTCGGCCACCGGCTCGGCGAAGGCTTTGCCCAAGGCTTTCTCGACGTTCGTGGCGTAGCTCTTGGCCCAGGCCGGCAGCGCATAGTCGATCGCCGCCAGGAATTCGAGCGAGCACGTCAGCCGGATATCGGCGCAGGACGGCTTGGCGCCGCCGATGAAATTCTGGCCGTCTATGAAAAAGTTCCGCAGCACTTCGAGCGGCTCGGCGAGACCCTGTTCGGCGGCTTGGCGCGCCGTGTTCTTGTCGGCGTCGGTGGCGTTGCTCGCGCCGACTTCGCCCGGATAGAGCGTGAAGCCGAGCGCCGGATAGGTGGCGCGGGCCACCAGCGGATACAGGGTTCCGGTCATATAGAACATGGCGCTGTCGATCATGGCGCGCTTCGCCGGATCGGTCGTATAGAACTGCGTCAGGCCGTGGCGGTTGCAGAGATACTGCATGATCGCACAGCTCTCCCAGAGCGCGGCTTTCGGTAGCTCGCTCGATTCAAGCATCGGCGTCAGATGCGCCGGGGCCTTGGCCAAGAATTCCGTCTAACGGGTCTTGCCGTAGGCGTCGACCTCGGTGAAGGGGAGGTCGGCGGCGCGCAAGAACACCCGAACCGTCATGTTGTTGACGCTGGGTTTGATGACGTGGAGCGTGAGCATGGCCTGTCCACTGTGTTGATCGGCCATCAGCCTATCCAGGCGTGGCGAAGC
This sequence comes from Rhodospirillales bacterium, assembly GCA_009691105.1. Taxonomy (GTDB): domain Bacteria; phylum Pseudomonadota; class Alphaproteobacteria; order Rhodospirillales; family SHVU01; genus SHVU01. Next base: position 13,937 of record SHVU01000020.1, on the reverse strand, counting down.
GAGTCAATTCGAGGGGCCGCGAACCGCCAGTTAATCGCGCTTGGCGGCCGGCCAAGGCGTGAAGGCAAAGAGCCAGATCAGGAGCAGGTTCAGCATCGGAACCTGCATGGCCAACGCCCACCACGGCGAAAATCCAACCCGCCGGGCGATCCGCACATACAGATAGGTCGAATAGGCGACAACGGCGGCGATCAGCAGCAGCACCGCCGGCGGAAGATCGACCGCGGCCTGCAGATCGATCATGAGCGGGTCCCGCCTTTGCGGTCGCCCTCGATCGCCGGCCAGGGTCCGAAGGCGAGCATGGTGGCGGCGAGCCAGATTCCCGAAAAGCCCAAGAAGACGACCAGCGACAACGCCGGCGGAAGGCCGACGCGATCGAAGATCCGCCACACCGGATAGACGAGAAAAATCCCGATCCCGAGGGTGAGAAGTTCCGCGCCCACGACTAGGCGGGGGCGGATACGGCTTCGGCGCTGGCGCGGCGGCGCAGGCTTTCGGAGCGGAGCTGACCGCAGGCCGCCATGATGTCGCGGCCGCGCGGCGTGCGCACCGGCGCCGAATAGCCGGAGCCGTTCAAGATCGTGGCGAAGGCTTCGATGGTGGCGGGCGCCGAGCATTCGTAGACGACGCCCGGCCACGGATTGAACGGGATCAGATTGAACTTCGCCGGAATGCCCTCGACCAGGCGCACCAGTTCGTGGGCGTCGGCGGCGGAATCGTTGATGCCTTTCAGCATGACGTATTCGAAGGTCATGCGCCGGGCGTTGTGCAGGCCGGGATATTCGCGGCAGGCGGCGAGCAGTTCCTTGATCGGCCACTTGCGATTGATCGGGACGAGCTTGTCGCGGATGTCGTCGCGAACGGCGTGCAGGCTGACCGCGAGGTTGACACCGAGCTCGGCTCCGGCGCGCGGGATCATCGGCACGACGCCCGAGGTCGAGAGCGTGATGCGGCGGCGCGAAATGGCGATGCCTTCCGGGCTCATGACGAGGCGCAGCGCTGGGGCGACGTTCTCGAAATTGTAGAGCGGCTCGCCCATCCCCATCATGACGATGTTGGTGAAGAGCTTGCGGCCTTCGGTGCTCGGCCATTCGCCGAGCGCGTCGCGGGCGATCAAGACCTGGCCGATGATCTCGCCGGCCGTCAGGTTGCGGACCAGCTTCTGGGTGCCGGTCCGGCAGAACGAACACGACAAGGTGCAGCCGACCTGGGACGACACGCAGAGCGCGCCACGATCGGCCTCGGGAATGAACACGGTCTCGACTTCGTTGCCGTCCTCGAGCCGCAGCAGCCATTTTCGAGTACCGTCGCTGGCCACCAAGGTCTCGGCAATCTCGGGCCGCTTGATAGTGAAGCGTTCCTCGAGCCGCGGCCGCATCTTCTTGGCGATGCTCGTCATCGATTCGAAATCGGTCGCGCCGCGATCGTACAGCCAGTGCCAGATCTGGCGGGCGCGATAGGCCGGCTCGCCGACGCTCTCGATTTCGCGGGTCAGTTCGGCGAACGGAAGTCCGATGAGGTTGGTGCGGCCGTCGCTCACGACTTCACGTCGCAAGACTTGCCGATGGCTTGGTAGGCGGCGGTGAACCCCGACAGCGAATAGGTATCTTCGGTGGACGTGCCGCGGCTCGACGTTCCCTTGATGATCATGCTGCGGCCTTTGCGCATGGCCTCGACCAGGGCTTTGTCGGCTTTGGCGTCCTGGGCCCAAGCCTGGCCGCCGTCGGTGAAGAGCTCGAATTTCTGATCACCGATCACGACCTCGACATTGGCGCCCTTGGCGTAGGTGTAGCCGGCCTCGACCGATACGACGTCGAAGGCCTGATCGCCGGGGCGGTGCGTAACCAAAGTCGCGCTTTTGCCGCGGGCCGCGTACCGGCCGCCGGATTTATCCGGAACGCTGCCCATGTAGCAGACCTTCTTTCCGGCCTCGGCGCCGATGACCGTTTCCCAAACCCCGAAAGTTTCGACGGCGTGGGGCGGATCGGCGGCGCGAGCCGGCGCGATCACGATTCCGGCGAGGACGAGCCCCGTCAGAATATGACGCGCGTCGATGGAAAGGCGGCGAAGAGCGGTCTGTGTCATGGCGGTGATCCTGGCCTTAGATATCCGCGCTAGCGCCCCTTGCCAAGGTCCCCTCAGTCTTCGGCCGAGCGTCGGGTAGGTGGACGGTCCTGAAAGGGCTCGACCAAGCGTCGGAATCGGGGGTCGCCGAAGACATGGGGGTCCAGGGCTTCGGGCTTGGCGCTTTCGCTCAAGGGGCGCTTGGCGAAGCGGCCCCGGGCCAGGAGCCGGTCGTACATGACGATGACCCCGGCCATGGCGAGATTGAGCGAGAATGCCGTCGGGATGCGGACGATATGGTCGCAGCGCGCGCTCATGGCCGGCGACAAGCCGCCGCGCTCGGGCCCCAAAATATAGGCGGTGGCGCGCGGGTGATGGAACGACGGCAGATCGACGGCCTCGGGCGTGATCTCGATGCCGACCAAGCGACAGCCCTTGGGCAGCAGCATCGACTCGATGGAGGGGAAGCTGTAAAACGGCATGCTTCCGTGGGCGTCGGAGGTGTCGGCGGCGCGGGCCGCTTCGCGCCGATAGACGGCGGCGACCGCGAAGACGAAGGCTGCGCCGAACGCCTGCGCCGACCGGAAGAGCGTCCCGACGTTCAGGGCTTTGCTCGCGCCTTCGACCCCAATTCCAAAATAGCCGCCCACAATGATATCTCGCGCCCTTTCGATTGACGGTTCGTCACAGTCGGGCCAAATCGCCCGGCGATCAAGCTGTCCGATCGTGGCTCATTCCATCAGGGCGGCGCGATGACCGACGACGTGGTCCAGGCTCAATACGAAGCCCATCCGTATCCGGCCCGCGATCCTCGGGACGAAGCAAAGCGGCTGATCACCGGCTCGCCGAGCCACATTCTCGAACTCAATCATTATGTCTTCGCCGGCCGTCGCGATTTTCGCAAACCGTTCCGGGCGTTGGTTGCCGGCGGCGGCACCGGCGATGGCGCGATCATGCTGGCCCAACAACTGGCCGACATCGAGAGCCCGGGCGAGGTGGTCTACGTCGACATCTCAACGGCGGCGCGGCGCGTCGCCGAAGCTCGGGCCAAGGCTCGGAAACTCGCGAACGTCCAATTCCACACGATGGCGCTTGTCGACGTCGCGTCTCTCGGCGCCTTCGACTACATCGATTGCTGCGGTGTCCTGCATCACCTCGACGATCCGGCGGCGGGTCTGCGCAGTCTCGCGTCCGCTCTCGCGCCGGGCGGCGGCATGGGGCTGATGGTCTACGGCGAGTTGGGCCGGACCGGAGTCTATCCGACGCAGGATCTGCTGCGCCTGATCGGACGTGGTCTCGACGACGCCGACAAGCTTGGCTTGGCGCGACGTCTCACCGGCGCGTTGCCCTCGACCAATTGGTTGGCGCGCAACCCCTTCATCCGCGATTGGATCGCTGGTGGTGACGCAGGACTCGTCGATCTTCTGCTCCACAGCCGCGACCGGGCCTATCGCGTGCCCGAACTGGCGGCCTTGGTTGGCTCGGCCGGCCTTCGCATCGCGCAATTGATCGAGCCCGCCGGCTATGACCCGATCAATTACGTCACCGATCCGAAACTCAAGAAGCGGTTCGAGACCTTGGATGTCGTGGAGCGCTGGGCGGCGGCCGAGCTTCTCGCCGGCAACATGGCTAAGCACGTTGCCTATGTGGTCAAGGCCGATGCGCCGGAGTCCGTGGCCGCGCTCGATGCGCCCGACGCCGTGCCGGCCTGGCGCGATCTCGATTCCGACGCTTTCGCCAAGTCCCATCGCAGGGGCGAGCCGTTGCGCGCCGCCATCGATGGCGCGGCGTTTCGGTTCGCGTTGCCGCCGCTGGCTTCGGCCATGGCGACACGGATCGATGGTCGCCGTTCGTTGGGCGACATTCATCGCGATCTGATGAAATCGAATCCTGGCCTAGATTGGGCGGCCTTTGTGGCGCAGTACGCGGCGCTGCACCGGGCGCTGAACGCCGTCGGAAAACTTTATCTGAATCGGCCGCCGGTTTAGAGAAACAGCGTCAGCACACCGGTGTAACCGTAGAGCCGGTTCGCCGAGATTTCGCCATTGGCCGAGAATCCGACCATTGGGAAATCGCCGAGCACTTCGTGGATCAGCTCGACCTCGCGTCCCGGTGCCCCGAACATGCCCGGCCCCCGCGCAATGCAACTGACGTAGAGCCCAGCGCGCGGCGGACGATTGGTGCGACGCTTCAACCGCTCGACCATAGCCCGGAGATCGATCAGCGCGCTGTCGGCATCGCGGCGGACGAACATCACGCGATCGCCGATGGCGACTTGCGCGCCGATGGCGACATGATCGCGTTCGGCGTCAACCCCCAGAATATTGCGCACCAGATAGTCGCCAAGATCGGACCCGGCGATGGGCAGGGCGGCGTGAAGATGCCCGACGCTGCGGCTGCGGTTGTCTTTCAGAAAGACTTCCAGGTCTTCGCGAAAGACTTCGCCAGCCGGGCGGTCGTCGAGGCCGATTAGAACGTTGGCGGCGCAATCGGACACGATATGGCTATCGCCGATCGGTCGGCAGCCTTGGCTCAAGCCCGTCGCCACCGCAACGCAGGATTCAAACAAGACGCCGGAGATTCCTCCGGACCGCACGTCGCCGGCGACTTGGCGGTGCAGACCGCGGGACGAGGTCAAGCCGCCGACCAGGAATCCAGACGTCTCTTGGGCGAGTTGCTCGATCAAAGCCGGGGTCTCGGGCGTGTCGGGATCGGCATGGACAATGGCAAAGGGCGGCGCGTCGCTGGAGGCCAGCCACGCCGCGCCGGCGGCGGGCGCGGCAGCCTCTAAGGCGAACAGATGGAACGATTGCTCCGGGAATCGGGCCGTCATGACGGCGATGGCCGGGACGTCGAAATGTTCGGTGGTGGCGGAGCAAATCCCCATTCCGATGCCGCCGACCCAATCGGCGATACCGGTCTCGGCCTTCAGGTGCGCGACGATGGCCGGCAGATCGTCGGCCAGAAGGTCCGTTGCATAAACAAAGCCAAGGTTGGCGCCCTCGACCTGTTCAAGTCCCGCCAACGCGTAGGCGATGGCGTCCTTCCAATCCGTTCCGACGGCATGGGCAGCGGCAAAATCGGTCATAGCCAGCCTGTCCGCGTAGTGTCGATGACCAGCTTACTCATTTCACGACAAGTCGGTCATTTGGCTGACGCGATAGGCCGTTTGGCCAGCAGGAGCCGGCCCTTGGGGAGCCGGAAGGTTCGAGGTTGAGTCGGCGGCTATTCCTTCGAGGAAGAAGGGGTAGAGCAGGGGGCGGTGCTTGGCGGCGTCGATCATTCCGGTCCCGTGGCCGTCACATTCAAATCTTTCACCAAACCATTCGCCAAGGAATAGACCCAGCCGTGGACACACAGGCTTTGGCCGCGCGCCCAGGCCTCCTGCACGAAGACGTCCGACGCGACGTTTCTCATCTGCCGGATCACGTTGAGTTCGCACAAACGGTCGAGGCGGGCGTGCCCATCTGAGATCGCTTCGAGCTCGGCGCTGCACTCGCGATAGAGCTCGCGGATGGGATGCAGCCAGTGATCGACGAGACCCCGGCGCTTGCCGTCGACCGCGGCGCTCACGCCGCCGCAGCCATAGTGTCCCACGACCATAATGTGCTTCACCTTCAACACGTCGACGGCAAACTGCAGCACCGAGAGGTAATTGGCGTCCTGCGGCGGCGCCATGTTGGCGACGTTCCGGTGCACAAAGAGTTCGCCGGGATCGAGGCCGACAATATCGTTGGCCGGCACCCGGCTGTCCGAGCAGCCGATCCACAAATACTCCGGCGCCTGCTGGCGTTCGAGCCGGTTGAAGAAATTGGCGTCCGTGGCGATCTTCTGTTTAGCCCAGGCGCGATTGTTGGCCTTCAAGTGATCCAGCATGGAGTCTCCTTTAGCGCGAACGGACATGGATCATACGGACACCGCTTGCGTCACTCGACCGCCGCGAGAAGCCGTTCGACCAGCGGCAAGATTCGCTCGACCATGATGGCGACCCCTTGGGGGGTCGGATGGATACCGTCGGGAAGGTTCAAAGTTGGGTTGGCGGCTACTCCTTCGAGGAAGAAGGGGTAGAGCAGAGCCCGGTGCTTGGCGGCGATGTCGGTGAACACCGCTTCGAATTCGGCGCCGTATTCGCGACCCAAGTTGGGCGGGGCTTTCATTCCGGCGATCAAGATTTTCACGCCGCGTTTTTCAAGCACGCCGGCAATCGTTTCCATGTTGGCTTTCGTCGTTGCTGGGACGAGCCCGCGTAGACCGTCGTTGCCGCCGATGGCGACGATTGCGGCCTGCGGCGCTTCGGCCAGCGCCCATTCTACCCGCGCCGCGCCGCCAGCCGTTGTGTCGCCCGACACACCGGCGTCGATGACGCGGACGTCGCGGCCTTTCGCTTTCAAGGCGCGTTCGAGCTGACGGGGGAAGCCATCGTAGCGTGCCAAACCCCATCCCGCGGTCAGGCTGTCGCCAAGGACCAAAAGCTTGATCTCGGCCGCCGCAGCGGGTGCGGCGAGGCCGAGAAGCAGGACGGCCGCATTGACAAGGCCGCGTCCGAGGCCATATCCGAGAGCTAATCGTGACAACAAGGCCGGGACCCACGCGATGAATGAGACAGCGCGACGCGATGGCGCGATCCAGCTGGGCGATGTCCGCCTGAGCTTGAGAAGTGCCGCCGGGCCGGTCGAAATCCTAAAGGGGATCGATCTTGCCGTCGAGGCTGGCGAAACCCTGGGCATCGTCGGCCCATCGGGCTCGGGCAAGACCAGCCTGTTGCTGGTCATCGCCGGTCTGGAGCGTCCGACCTCGGGCCGGATCCGCATCGCCGGGGCCGAAGTCACGGCCATGAATGAGGATGGGTTGGCGGTCTTTCGCCGTGATCGCATCGGCATTGTCTTCCAGGACTTCCATTTGGTGCCGACGATGACGGCGCTCGAGAACGTCGCCATCCCGCTCGAGTTCGCGTCCCATCCCGATCCGTTCGGCCAGGCCCGCGCCCAATTGGAATCCGTCGGTCTCGGTTATCGCATCGAACATTATCCGGGGCAGTTGTCGGGCGGCGAGCAACAGCGCGTCGCTCTGGCCCGGGCCTTTGCGACCGAGCCGGCGGTGCTGCTCGCCGACGAGCCGACCGGAAATCTCGACGGCGCCACCGGCCAAGTCGTGATGGACGTCTTGTTCGATCTGCATCGCCGCCGTGGCACGACCCTCGTTCTCGTGACCCATGAGCCCGAGGTCGCGGCGCGTTGCGACCGGGTCATTCACATCAAGGACGGCCGGATCGCCGACGATCTCCGCCAGACGCGGTCGGTCGCATGACCTCGTGGCGCCTCGCCGCGACATTGGCCCGGCGCGAGTTGCGCGGCGGGATCCGAGGCTTCGGCGTCCTGATTGCCTGTCTGGCGCTGGGCGTCGCCGCCATCGCCGCCGTCGGCACGATGAGCCACGCCGTCGTCGGCGGGCTGAAGGCTGAGGGCACGACGCTTCTTGGCGGTGACATCGAACTGCGGTTGCAGAGCCGCGACTTCGCGCCCGCCGAAACTACCTTCGTCGAGCGCTCGGCTTTGGCGACTTCGGCCGCAGTCGAGATGCGCGGCATGGTCCGGCCCGAGACGACGACCGACACGCGCGCCTTGGTCGAGCTCAAGGCTGTCGACGGGCGCTATCCTTTGGTCGGCGCTGTCGTGCTCGAGCCGGCAATCCCGTTGGCGCGGGCTTTGGAAGCGGTCGGTGGCGTCTACGGCGCGGTGGCCGAGCCGGCGTTGCTCCGCAAGCTCGGCGTCGAACTCGGCGACAAGCTCAAGCTCGGCGACGCGACCTACGAGCTTCGCGCCGCGCTCAATCGCGAACCCGATAACGTCGCCAGCGTCATCAATTTCGGTCCGCGGCTCATGGTCGCGATGGAATCGGTCGCGGCTACCGGTCTCGTCCAACCCGGAAGCCAGATCAATTACTACCTGCGGGCTCGACTCGCTGCCGACGTCGCGCCGTGGATCGAGACGCTGCAAGCCGAATTCCCCAAGGCCGGCTGGCGCATTCGCGGCGCCGATCAAGCCGCGCCCGGCGTCGAGCGGTTCATCGAGCGCATGGCGCTGTTCCTGACCTTCGTCGGGCTGGGCGCGCTTCTGGTCGGCGGCATTGGCGTCGCTAATGCCGTGCGCGCGCATCTCGAAACCAAGACCGAGATCATCGCGACGCTGAAATGCCTCGGCGCCTCGGCGACGCTGATCTTCCGGACGTATCTTCTGGAGATCGCAGCCATCGCCGGAATCGGCATCGTGATCGGCGTCGTCGTCGGAGCGATCCTTCCGATGATCGCGCTCTCGTTCATGGGACCGTATTTGCCGGTGAAGCCGGTGATCGGTCTCGATCCGGAATCGCTGGGCCGCGCCGCATTGTTCGGGGCCTGGACGGCGTTTCTGTTTGGACTGTGGCCCTTGGTCCGGGCCCGCGACGTGGCTCCGGCATCGCTCTTCCGCGGTTCGGTCGCGCCGGTGGGCGGCGCCATGCGCTGGCGCGACACGGCAGCGGTCGTTGGTCTTGCCGTCGGTTTGGCGCTTCTCGTTGTCGCCACGGCGAGCGAGCGTAAGTTCGCGTGGTGGTTCGTCGGCGGTTCGGCGGCGGCATTGATCGTGCTGCGCTTGGGTGCGGGCGTGATCGCTCATATCGCGTCGCGACTGGGCCGGCCGCGTTGGCCGGCGGGACGCTTGGCGTTGGCCAATCTTCATCGGCCCGGCAACGTCACCGCGGAGATCGTCGTCTCGCTCGGTCTTGGCTTCGCACTTCTTGTCGCTCTGGCTCAGATCGAAGCCAACCTGCGCAACCAGATCGGCGAGCGTCTTCCGGAACGCGCGCCCGCGTTCTTCTTCGTCGATATCCAGCCGCAGCAGGTTGCCGCGTTCGACAGCCGCGTCACCGCGGTCGCCGGGGCGCATGGTTTCCGCCGCGTTCCGAGCTTGCGGGGTCGCATCGTCGCCATCGATGGCGTTCCGGTGGAACGCGCCGAGATCCACCCCGACTCGCAATGGGCGGTCAACGGTGACCGGGCTCTGACCTATGCCGCCGAACGTCCCCAAGATTCGAAGATTGTCTCCGGCGATTGGTGGCCGGCCGATTATCGCGGCGCGCCTCTGATCTCGCTCGACGCCGGTTTGGCGCGCGGCTTCGGTGTCGAGGTCGGCGATCTCCTGACCTTGAACATCTTGGGGAGCGATATCGAAGCGACCATCGCCAGTACCCGCGAAATCGATTGGCGGTCCTTGCGCTTCGACTTCGCGATCATTTTTGCCCCCGGCACGCTGGAAGGCGCGCCGCATACCCATATCGCCGCTGTCCAAGCGCCGCCAGAAGCCGAAGCCGCGGTCGAGCGCGCCGCGCTGGATGGGTTTCCCAACATCTCGGCGATCCGCGTGCGAGAAGCGTTGGAAGCGGCGAGCCGGATTCTGGATGGCGTCGCAGCGGCGGTCCGCTCGACGGCGATGATCGGCTTGGTTGCCGGCGCTCTCGTTCTTGCCGGAGCCATCGCCGCGGGCCGGCGGCGGCGCACCTACGATGCCGTTGTCCTGAAAGTTCTGGGCGCGACGCGGCGAAATCTTTTCACGGCGTTTCTGCTCGAGTACGGCGCACTCGGCATTATTTCGGGTGTGATCGCGGCGGCGGTCGGCACGCTCATCGCCTGGGGCGTCGTCGTCTTCCTCATGAACACGCCTTGGGTGTTCCGTCCCGCCATCGCCGCGACGACGGTCGGCGTAGCGCTGGTGCTGACTTTGGCGTTCGGTTTCGTCGGCACTTTGCGAGCGCTGAATCAGAAAGCCGCGCCGTATCTTAGGAACCAATAGGCCGATTTATTGATTTTGGCCTTGCTTGTGCCATATTAGACGCAGAGATTAGGGACCTAGGGTCTCAGGGAGAAAACCATGTCTGAACGAAAGATTTCGCTGCGAACCGACACGATGACGCGTGGGCAGGCGGAATCCGCCCAGATCGATGTCGGACTGCGTAGCTATATGCTCCGGGTCTACAACTACATGGCCTCGGGGCTGGCTCTGACCGGCATCGTCGCGTACTTCGTGGCGAATACGCCGGCGCTGTTGAGCCTCTTCTACGCGGTCGGACCGGGCGGCGTCGTGCAGCCCACGATCCTGGCCTGGATCGCCATGTTGTCGCCCCTGGGCTTCATGTTGGCGCTGAGCTTCGGCATCCATCGGATGAAAGCCTCGACCGCCCAAATGGTGTTCTGGGCGTTCGCGGCCGTGATGGGCTTGTCGATCACGCACATCTTCCTGACCTTTACCGGGGTTTCGATCGCGCGGGTCTTCTTCATTTCCGCCGCGACCTTCGCCGGCATGAGCCTCTACGGCTACACGACCAAGCGCGATCTGTCGGGCTTCGGCTCGTTCCTGATGATGGGCCTGATCGGCGTCGTCATCGCTGGTGTGGTCAATATCTTCCTGGCGAGCCCGATGCTGCACTTCCTGACGTCGCTCGTCGGTGTCTTGGTGTTCGTTGGCTTGACCGCCTATGACACCCAGAAGATCCGCGAATGGTACGTCGAGAGCGACGATGCTGAGGTGGCCGGCAAAAAGGCCGTGTTCGGCGCCGTGACGCTGTATCTCGACTTCATCAACTTGTTCATGTTGTTGCTGCAGTTCTTCGGCCAGCGCCGCGACTAACGCGTCGCGCCGAGACGCCTGAAACGCAAACCGCCCGGGTCACTCCCGGGCGGTTTTGTTTTGGGCGGACGCGTCGGATTCAGGCGACGCGGTCCTTCGGTTCCCGTCCGGCGAAGAACGCGTCCAGGTTGTCCAGAGCTCGGAAGCCCATGGCGTTCCGGGTCTCGACGGTGGCGCTGCCGAGATGCGGCGCCAGAACCACGTTTTCGAAACCGAAATAGCCGGGATTGATTTTGGGTTCGCCGTCGTAGACGTCGAGGCCAGCCGCCGCGACGTGTCCCGATTTCAAGGCCGCGATCAAGGCGTTGTCATCGATGACAGCGCCGCGGGCGGCGTTGACGACGATGGCCCCTTTCGGCAGCAGCGCGATCCGCGCCGCGTTCAGCAAATGCCGGGTCTCGGCCGTCGCCGGGCAATGGAGCGAGAGGAAATCCGAAACCGGCAACAGGGTCTCGACCTTCGGGTGGAAGGTCGCGCCGGCTTCGAGCTCGGGGGCCAGGCGCTGCCGATTGTAGTAATGCATGGTCATGTTGAAGGCGCGGGCCCGCTTGGCGACGGCTCGGCCGATCCGGCCCATGCCGACGATGCCGAGGCGCTTGCCCGTGACTTCGGTGGCGAGAAGCTGCGTCGGCGTCCAGCCGGTCCATTTCCCGGCGCGGACGATCCGTTCGCCTTCGCCAAGACGGCGGGCGGCCGAGAGCAGAAGCGCAAAGGTGATGTCGGCGGTTGCGTCGGTCAGGACGTCGGGCGTGTTGGTGACGACTAGGCCACGTTTCTTCGCCTGGGCCGTATCGACGTGCTCGTAGCCGACGGAAAACGTCGCGGCAATGCGGACGCTGGGCGGCAGGCGCTCGATGAGCGCCGCGTCGAAGCGATCCGAGGCCGCGAGCAAGATGCCGTCCCGTCCGGCGGCAAGCGACACCAACTTGTCGGGGGAATAGACCTCATCGGTCGGATTCAAATGCGCGTCGTAATCACGACTGGCCCGCGCCATGACGGCGTCGGGCAGGCGGCGTGTGACGACAATCTTTGCTTTGGCCATGACGGGTTCCGATCGGGCAGGAAGGAAAACGGGTCGGCGCGAGGACCGCGCCGACCCGAAGAGCGGTGACTTACTTCGGCTGCGGAATGATCCGCAGGTACGGCTTCGGAGCTTTCCAGCCGTTCGGATACTTCTGCTTGGCCTGCTCGTCGGAGACCGACGGTACGATGATCACGTCGCCGCCTTGCTTCCAATTGACCGGCGTCGCGACCTGGTGCTTCGCCGTCAGCTGGCAGGAATCGAGAATGCGCAGGACTTCGTCGAAGTTCCGGCCGGTGCTCATCGGATATGTCAGCATCGCCTTGACCTTCTTGTCGGGCCCGATCACGAACACCGAACGCACCGTGGCGTTGTCGGCCGCGGTCCGTCCCTTGGAGGTGTCGCCGGCGCCTTCCGGAAGCATGTCGTAGAGCTTGGCGACCTTCAGTTCGGGATCGCCGATCATCGGATAATTGACGGCGTGGCCTTGCGTTTCCTCGATGTCCTTCGACCACCGCTTGTGGTCTTCGATGGGATCGACGCTGAGGCCGATGATCTTGGTGTTGCGCTTTTTGAACTCCGGCTCGAGCCCGGCCATGTAGCCGAGTTCGGTCGTGCAGACCGGCGTGAAGTCCTTGGGGTGCGAGAACAAGATGGCCCATCCGTCGCCGATCCACGAATGGAAATCGATCCGGCCTTGGGTCGTCTCGGTCGAAAAGTTCGGGGCTTCGGAATTGATTCGCAAGCTCATGTTGGTACCTCCTGATTGCCGACAAGTGTAGCGGCAACAGGCGGCGTTGCCGAGTCGGGCTCCGGCTTAACCCCAAGGACCGGAGCGCTTCGGCGTGTCCGGGTCGCTGGGATCACCGGGATCGTCGGGTTCGGCGCGCGCGTCCTGCACCAGGCGGGCATAGACGGCGCCGCTATCGGACGGCGCATCGGCGGCGGCATTGTCGTCGTCGACCGGTGCGATGTCCGAGAGAAGAAGGGAATCGTCGTCAGAATCATAGCCGTCGCGCCGTGCCGCTTCGGCCAAGCGATCGGCGGTTCTAGCGCTTTCAGCGGCGGCCAGATGTTCCGGCTCGGCCCCGGGGTGGAATTTCCAGGCAACGATGGCGCCGGGAACACCGAGCAGGAGCGACGCCGGAAACGCCAGCAGCGGCTCGACCGCGTCGCGCCACACCCAGGTGCCCCCGTGGCGGCCACCCAGGCACGAATGTCCGCGTAGCCGTCGCCGGCGAGGCCCAGCCACAATTCCTCGGCGGAGACGAAAAACCCGGCATCAGCAAAGTGACGGCGATAGATCATCTCGACGCCGATGAAATAGAGAGCGTCGGTAAGCAGCACCCAACCCAGAAGGAAGATCCGGCCCATGGCCAATTATACGCCCCGGTGCGGCGGGGCGCGAAGGCGCGGCGATTGCCGGCCGCTGCCGGCTCGATTAACGTTTCGGCGTGGCTGAACCGCGATTGAAAACTCACATCTGGGTCCAAGCCCAGGTGCGGCTTCTCGACGTCCACTCCATTCCGGTGGCGGTGACGAAGCGAGGCGACCCGGATGCCGGGGCGGTGCTGATGCGCCTGCTCCGGCCAGAGCGGAAATGTCTGCTGGTTCGCCGTCATACTCGGCCCGATGGGTCTTCGGGATGGATGGCGGCGGGTGGCGGCGGAGCCATGGACGATGCCGCTGCCGACGCTCAAATCGCGCGTGAGATCTGGCGCGATCCCGATCTCTGGGTCATCGAGGTCGACGACCCCAAGGAGCGTTACTGGCCCGACCGGTCCATGGGCTAGACCACGGGCGGCAAGTCGCCGCGTCCAGTGTGGTTGCTACCGGCCTGTGCCTCGACTAGGTTGCCGGCCGCGGAGGGGTGGCCGAGCGGTCTAAGGCGCACGCTTGGAAAGCGTGTACACGGGAAACTGTGTCGTGGGTTCGAATCCCACTCCCTCCGCCAGTTAATTTACTAAGTTATTGTTATAATGCATTAATTTCAATAGTACATAAAGAAAACCCACAAAATATCCCACATATTTTGGCGGGTTCTCGGACAACGTGTCCGACCTGCTCCAAGGTCGGACTGCGCTGCTCGCGGTGGGCCTTGGCAACCCGCGTCTCCTTCTCCGAGAGGTTGAAGTAGTCGGCGTCGGCATAATTCAGGCGAGACTTAAAACCGGGCCGGCCGGCAAGCCAGT